>JAVEVO010000158.1:0-16090 GCA_034005005.1 Myxococcota bacterium | reverse complement strand
GACCGCCACGTCAACCCCGGACCGCCAACATCACGCCAGCCAGGCCAACCACGCCACGCCAGCCGCGCGACACCCGGGCACTCTCTGGGCTACCTTGACCAGGTGAAGAAAGAGCCTTGAAAGTTCCTATGCGCATGCGCGGACACGGTGGCCATGGACGCCTGCCCCGCAGGCACGGCCTGCATCACCCTGGGCACCGATCTGGGCACCTTCCAGAGCACCGGCCAGGGTGGCGAGCTCGACTTCGGCGGCTGCCCCACCCCCGGCAACCGCATCCGCGTCTCCACCCTCACCCCGGTGGCGATGACCGACGGCCTGGGGGTGGACTTCACCCTGGTCCTGCCGGCCGGGACCCTGTGCCAGGTGGACGCAGCGAGCCAGCCTCCCAACTGCCCCTGAAAGCGCTGTCCTGATAGCCCCGCTCCGGGTCCGTCGACGAGCCCGTGGCGCGCAAGCTTGCTCCACACTGGAGCGCCGTTGCTCCCCTGCCCGCTGCTGCCCTTTGTCCTGGATCGACGGCGGCCCCTTGCCCGGCGCCGGCTCGAGGCCGAGGGCGTCGTTGGCACGCTCCCTGCTCTTGAGGCTGGTGATTGGCACAGCGCTGCCGATCTTCCAGGAGGAACGCAATGGCACCGTCCGATCCTGGCGCTTCCACCATGAGGATCCCCGCCTGCTGGGGCATCCGGCTCTCCTTGCCGTCGACCCTCCTGCTGCTGGCCTGGCTGATGCTCGGTCCCTCCGGGTGCGCCAAGAAGCCTTTCGAGGACTACCGGTACGTCGACGTGGAGCTGCCACCTGCCCAGGCGCTGGAGGAGCTCGACCGTGTGGCTGCTGATTCCGGGCAGGGGCTGCTTCCGATCACGAAGGGGGTCAGGCCGGAGCTCCGGGTCTGGACCGTTCCTGCATGCCTGCCCGGAGCGGCCGATCGTTGCTGCAAGGAGCGTCTCGAAAAAAAGAAGACCTCCAGCAACTGTTCCATGGTGCACGATCGTCAGGTCTATGCCCGGGCCGTCTCCCTCACGGAAGGCAAGACGCGGCTCGAGCTGGGCGGGTCGAGACCGGGCGATCTGGCCTGGTCGGCCGCGGCCGGGCCTTCGGTGGGGTATCGGGTCTGGGATTTTCCTCCCCTGGACTCCTGGTGGACCGGCGACCTGGACCTGCTCGGCGGCGTGGAGCGATCCGCTGAGGGGGGCTGGAGCTGGCGCATCGATCCCAGCCTGCGCTTCGGTCCCCGTCTGGTCCGCTGGGGTGGTGAGGACGAGCTGCCCGGTTTGCGCCGGAGCCTGATCCTGCAGCTCTCACCGGGCATGGCGATCCGTCCCGACGAGGTGGCCTTCCGGGGGGAGCTGCTCCTGGGCCTGGAATCCCACGTCCAGGTGCGGCCGCTACCCGATCGCACCATCGCCCTGGGGCCGATCCGGCAGCTCGACCTCGGCCTGGCCTGGGTCGCCTGGTCCGGTCAGGGGCGGCAGGAGCTCGAGGCCAGTTTGGCCTACCACGTTTGGCCCTTCGGAGGCGCCTTCGTGCGGGTCGGCCGTGAGCTCGGTGGAGAGCGCACCGGGACCACGGTGATGGTCGGGCTGCAACTCGACGCCCTGATGGCGGTGGTTGCACCCTGCGGGGTCCTCGGCGCGATGAGCCTGCAGCAGATGAGCCTGAAGGACATCATCGGCTCCCCTTGCCGCCACGGCGATCCCTGCTGGGACGAGCGGGAGTCGGGCGACTGACAGCACTGTGCGAGTCCGCCGATCCTCGCGAAGCTCCTCGTCGATGCTGCCCGATCGGATCAAGCTGGTCGGTGTGTCCGAGCAACTCACCCAGCTGGCGTGATCCCGACCCGTTACGATGACGGGGTGCGCCGAGCGAGCCGCGCATCGAGCAGCACGACTCCCAGGCCGAGCAGCGAGGTGAGCAGCAGGAGCTGGGCCAGTCGGCCGCGCCGGTCCGCACCGTCCACCGGACGCAGCGGCTCGATCTCCTCTTCGGTGGGGTCTGCGGCGACCTCGCCCGTGGCCGGGTCGATCCGCAGCTGGCGGGCCCAACGGGAAGGCTCGCCGTCGCAGTCGAGGTCGGCGAGGGCCAGCAGCTCGGCCCTGGACGACCGGCCTCGGCCTTCGGCCCGGTAGCAGACCCGCAGCCTTGCATCGAGCAGGCCCACGAAGGACAGCTCCTCCCAGCAGGGTGCTGCGCCGTTCAGCGATGCCCCTTCGGGGAGGGGCGGCCGGTCCGCCTGGGGGCAGGGCGCAGCCTGCTGCCGGCAGAGCCAGCCCTGGCTCGTGCAGGGAAAGGCGGCCTGGAGCGGTTCACCCTGCGCGTCGACCTGCTCCCGTTCGAAGAAGGCGGTTGCTCCCCAGCGTGTTGATCGCGTCCTAAGCGAGGACCACTCCTCGCGATGAATCGACCCACCCGCGCGATCGGAGCCTCGTTGTCGCGATCGCGACGAAGCGACCCACCGAGGTCGGCCGCCTGCAGGGCTTCTCGGGGGTGGACGGAGATCCCCACACCTTCCCGCACCTCTGGCCACAAGGTGTGACCTGCCCTGAACGCGCGCCCCGCGGCTTCTGCCGGGGGCGCGCCCCCCGGCGCCCCCCGTGGCTCTGCGTTGTGTGCTCCCCCGAAAGCGGCGTACCGGCCCACATGGCGGTAGAGGGCAGGCATGTCCTCGATGCGCCGCAAGAAACCATGTCGGTTCTGCCACAAGTGGTTCACGCCGGATCCTCGGGTTGGAGCGCGGCAGATCGCCTGCTCGAACACGCAGTGCCAGGCGAAGCGGAAGCGGGTCCAGGAGGCGAGCTGGCGACACAGCAACCCGGACTACTTCACGGCCAGACGGCTGCAGGACCTCGGGTCGGGCCGAGAGGGCGAGCGCGAGGCAGGGGCCGACGGGCCAACGGTGGATCCGCCCTCGCCGCGCCGTCCGCTGGACCGACTTCCCTGGGATCTGGCGCAAACGCAGTTCGGAGTCCAAGGAGTTGGATTCCTTGCGATTCTGGCTGGAGTACTCCTTCGCCATGCGCAAACGCAGATGCGGCGTCATCTCCTTGAGACTAAAGGGAAATCTGTCGGACTACTCCCATGCACTCCCGAAACGCAGATCGGGGCCTCGAGTAGCGTGTCCTTCGGGGTGAGCGCCGGAGGTGATGGCGATGTCGTCCGATGTGTGCCCGGCGGCTAGGCGTCCCGTGGCAGGGGCCTGGGGCGGAGCCATGGAGCTGATGGAACTGGGCCTGCTGGACCGGCGGCTGGCGTCCCTGCGGCTGCCGTCTCCGGCGCAACTGGCGAGGTTGCGGGCCTCGGTCGCACGGGAGGGCGTCCGGAGCCCGGTGATCGTCTCAACCGCGGTGCAAGCCGGAAAGCTGGTGCTCCTCGACGGGTTCAAGCGAGTTCGGGTGCTCGAGGAGCTCGAGGAGCCCGCGGTCCGGGTCACGCCGGTGGCGCTGGATGCCGCCGCTTCGGCGGCGGCGATCCTGCGCTGCAACGCGCCTCACCGGGGTCTGTGCGAGCTGGAGGAGGCGTGGATCGTCAAGGCGCTCTGCCGGGAGCACAAGGTCGCCCAGGTCGAGGTGGGCCGGTTGCTCGGCCGGCACAAGAGCTGGGTGTGCCATCGGCTGAAGCTGGCGGAAAGCCTGGAGGAAGCCATCCAGAACGACATCCGGCTGGGGCTGCTGTCGCCGACGGTGGCCCGGGAGCTGGTGCGGTTGCCGCGCGGCAACCAGATGGCGACGAGCCGCAGCATCCGAGATCACGGCCTGGTGAGCCGGCAGGCCGCCCAGCTGGTGACCCTGCTTCTCGAGACCGTGGATCCGGAGGCCCGGGCGGCGCTGCTGGCCGATCCGTCGCGCTACTTGCCGGCCCGGACCGTGCCCCCGTCGCCGGTGAAGGACCCGAGGCTGACCGCAGGCGGCAACGAGCTACGGCGGGGCCTGCTGTCGACGGACGCAGTCACGCAGCGGCTGCTCCGCAACTGCCAGACCTACGCGCCGGCCGGCCTGAACAGTCAGGACGCGCCGGTGCTGACCCCGCTGGTGGAGCAGGCCCTGCGCGCCGGGCGGCTGCTGGTGAGCCAGCTGACCCAGCTGCTCGTCGACAGCCAGCCGTCGCCACCCCGAGTGGTCGAGGAGGCAGCCCATGCGTGAAGCGCAACGTGGAGAGGCGAGGCGGCGCCTGGTCTACGACGTGGTGGTCCGGCACGGGCGCGGCGAATCGATCCGAGGCATCTGCCGGGCGCTGCACGTCTCCCGCGGCGCAGTCCGGAACATCCTCCGGGACGAGCAGCAGCGCCGGGACGAGGGCGAGAGTGCCGCGGCCCGAGAGCTCCCGGCCACCAGGACACCGAGGGGCTCCAAGCTGGACCAGCATGCGGCCCAGATCGACACCTGGCTCGACGAGTACCCCGACCTGACCGCGGTGCGGCTCCAGGAGAAGCTCGCCGGGGTCGGCTGCGAGGCGGGCTACAGCATCGTCCGGATGTACCTCCGTGAGGTGCAGCGCCGTCGAGACAAGGCCAAGCCCAAGGCTGCGGTGCAGATCGTCGAGACCTTGCCCGGGCAGCAGTGCCAGTTCGACTGGTCACCCTATGAGCCCAAGGGCATCGAGCCGGTCGAGCTCTGGAGCTGCAAGCTGAGCTGGTCCCGGGCCGGCAGCCTGATCCCCAGCAAGTCGAAGACGCAGCCGGTGATCCTGGCCTTCCTCCAGAGAAACTTCGAGGAGTGGCGAGGAGTCCCCGCGCAGGCTGTCACCGACACGATGCCGGGGGTCGTCGACCGCTGGGAGTGTGGCAAGCCGATCCTCAACGTCCGCTTCGTCGACTTCGCCGCCTACTACAACTTCGTTCTGGACGTCTCGCCACGCTGGTACCCGCAGTACAAGGGAAAGGTCGAGCGGCCCTTCCGATACGTCGAGGACAACCTGCTCAACGGCCGCACCTTCCACAGCCTGGAGCACTTCTGCGAGACCCTCCAGTGGTGGCTCCGGGAAAAGGCGGGGCTGCGACCGCACCCGCGTACCAAGCGGCCGATCTGCGAGATGCTCGAGGAGGAACGCCCCCACCTGCAGCCGTTACCTGCCCGCCCCTACGACACCCGGGACGTCGTCATTCGGCTGGTCGAGGAGACCGGCCACGTCCGCCACCAGACCAACCGCTACCGGGTGCCCGACGAGCAGATCGGCGAGCTGGTCTACCTCTGCATCGGCCTGGACCGGCTCGAGATCGTCGACCGTGGCGCCCACCGGCTCGCCGAGTACGAGCGGGCTCCGGATGGCGCCGGCCTGATCCTCGGCGACACCAACCCCCATCGTCGGCGCTACGACGTGACCCTGCTCGCCGCTCGGCTCGCCGCCTGGGGCCAGGTCGCGCAGGACTACGCCGGTCGGCTGCGGACCAGGAAGCGCTGCCCCGGTCCCGAGTTGAACCACCTCCTCGGCCTGCAGCAGACCTGGTCCGCGGACGACGTCCTCCTCGCGATGCAGCACGCGATGGACTACGAGGCCTACGACGCCAAGGCCGTTGAGCGGATCCTCGTCGCCCGCTTCACCCCTCGGACGCTGCCCCAACAGGTCGCCGACGCCACCCGCGCCAGGATCCGCGAGACGATGAGGGACCACCCGGTCGCCTCCCGCAGCATCGGCAGCTACTCAGCCTTCCGCCACGGAGACACGGCCTTGGCGCAAGGATCGCACCGGACCGTGTCCCAGGACGACCATGAAGACCAGGGACTCCTCGAAGAACTCGCCTCCGACTCCTCCAAAGCCCACGGCGCCGTACAACCCGACCCCTGAAGAACGGATCGCGCGGATCGAGGCAGGCCTCGCCAGCCTCGGACTCCAAGAGGTCCTCCGCACCTTGCGCGAGGACCTCGCCAACCCCCAGGCCGACCGGAACCGCCTCGACTGGCTCTGGAAGCTGCTGGAACCCCAGGTCAGAAAGCGGCTCGAAGGACGGGTCGAGCGGCGCATCAAGGACGCCAAGCTCCCCGCCAGGAAGACCTTCCATGACTTCGACTTCCACTTCCAACCCACCCTCGACCGGGATCTGATCCTCGAACTCGCCACCCTCCGCTTTCTCGGTCAGGGTCGCAACGTCCTGCTCGCTGGCATGTCCGGTACCGGAAAGAGCCACATCGCCATGGCCATCGCGCTGGCTGCCTGTGTCGCCAATCGCAGTGTCACCTACACCACGAGCGCAGACATGCTCGCCAACCTCAACGCCTGCCTCGCCGACGGTACCCTCACCACCACTCTGAAGCGCTACACCCGGCCGGAACTCCTCGTCATCGATGAGCTTGGGCTGGAACAAGTCGAGCGCAAATCGGCCACACGCTCCGGACTTCTCCAGAAAGTCCTCCTCCCCAGACACAACCACCGTCTCTCCACCATCGTCACCAGCAACATCGAGTGGGAAGCCTGGGGGCACTACCTCGACGACCAGCTCGGCGCGGCCGCGCTCCTCGATCGACTCATCGAGCGCAGCCACGTCATCGTCATCAACGGGCCCAGCTACAGGGAATGGCTCCACAAGCAGGATCTCGAGAATTCGCGCACTGCCGAGAAGGTGGGTCAGGAAGTCGCGACCACTAGCGCCAAGTAGCCCCTTCCCTGCAACCTACCCTGGGTCTGGTTCAACGCGACAAGTGGTCCTTTCTCAACTCGCGATCAGCACTCCAGACCGCCCCCCAGCCGCACCTCCAGCTCCTCGGCGACGCCGGGGCCGACGAGGAACACCAGTCAGCGCAAGACCTTGCGCCACGCGTCCTCGCTGTGCTCGCCAAGCAGCCCCTACCCCGGGCGACCCTCCGCGAGCGCCTCGGCGTGCGCAACGAACGCCTCGGCGAGACGCTCGCGGCACTCGAGGCCGCGGGACAACTCATCCGGCACGATGGGCTGCTCGCCGTTCCCGTTCCCGCTGCCTTGAGGAAGGCCGGGAACGGAACGTCCGGCCAGGGCAAGGAACCTCGCGTCGCGACAAGGGAATTCTGAAGCGGCGAGATCAGCGGCGAAACGCGCCCGCAGGGAACGTGCGTGGTCGGACCTTATCTGGGGTGATTGCTAACATCTACGAACTGGCCGCCCTACTCTGCTTCGCACTCCGGCTGCCGGACCTCGCCGGGCCCCGGGAGCTCGCGGCAGGCCAGGGATTCGCCCTCCAGCGTGCACTCACTGGCGATCCAGAAGAAATGGTCCGCTATGGGTAACGGCATCGTGCTGCTGACGACGAGCTGACCCCCGTAGTAGATCGCCAGTTGGGCAACGGGTTCCCAGGAACGTGGACCATATCGTGAATAGACCCCCACCCGATAGGTCCTTCCGCTTTCGGGTCGGCGAAGACTGATCATCTCGCGCTGAGGAATCCCGAAATCGGCGTAGACCAGGGGATCATCTTCCATGGCGTTAGGTTGCCCCCAATCAGGGGCCGGGCGCAGCTCATAGGCATCCCAGGGAGCGCAGAACCAATCTCCAGGGACCCTCAGTAGATGAAGATCCAGATCGAGATCCGGTCGGGAGCCGGTGGCCGACCAGTCGAGATCGACCAGGAGCCCGTCGGGGAGCACTCCGAGGATGAACAGGTCGCAGCCATCGCTCAGTAGCTGACCGGATCTGCTGTACACAGCGGCATGGAACTCGTGCAGTCCCACGGAGTCGATCGTCCTGCGGATCTGACATGAACCATTGATGTGTTCCATCGTGCCATCGTCTGTCTTTTCTGTCCACAGGCAATCCGCATCCGTGGTGATCTCGCCGGCAATCTGCAGTATCAAGCTGCTGAAGATCGTCACTGGAAAGGGATTTTCTCGCGATCCAGGTCCAGCAAGTTGACCATCATAGATCACCGAGCAGACAGGGTATTGCTCGTCGCCAACATCGCCATCTGCCTCGAGATCGCGATCAGCAGGACCAGTATCTCCGGAGAGGTCCTTGTTGGCTCCGATATCCCTGTCGCCATCGACATCCCTGTCGCCACCGACATCCCTGTCGCCACCGACATCCCTGTCGCCACCGACATCCCTATCGCCACCGACATCCCTGTCGCCTCCCATATCCTTGACTCCGCCGGGAGACTCCATGGATCCCAGGCAGCCTCCAGCAATCAGGAATGAGACAGCGATCAAGGCGAAGATCGATCTCCGGCGCATGTTCCAGGAAGATGAACAGCAAAGGCACAGCACGGATGTAGCTCGTTGGTCTGCCATTGTGGTCACCTATGAAGAGCTGATGGTCTCCCAGGAGGTGCCGTTGAAGAGCTTCAGCTTCTTGGCTGAGGAATCATAGTAGACCGTACCTTCAGCAGGAGAACCCGGCGCTGATCGTGGATAGAGTACCAGATAGGATTCACCTAGAGAAATTCTTCCGCCACCGATACGAACTCTGATAATACTATTGGTTACATCGTAATCCAGCTTGGCTGTTGATCCCCCATCATTTAGATCGATGACATTGCCTGCTTCCATGTTCAGGGAACTGCATTGGAGCTTATCGACCGCTGCGTCTCCATTGATTTCAAGACTTCTGTTGAGCAAAGCTGATGCAGAGGACTGTGGTATGGAGAGAAGCAGCTCACTTGTGCCTGATCCGGCATAGATTCGGAATTGCCTGTCAGTTTGATTGTTGTTGTCATCCAAATGGATGTTGACATGGCCGTTTGATCGAATATTTGCGTTGCTCGTGAACCAAATCGCTGATTCAGTGTCATAGTAGATGGAGAATGTCTTCGTATTGTCGATGTAGAAGGCGAACGTGTTGGTTGCATCATCGTAGGTGATCTTGTCGTCACCTGAACTCCAGATAGTGGCTTCAGCCATTGCGAACTCCTTGACCTGTCAATCACTCTGATGTTACCGCACCCGGGTGGTCAAAGTCAACTTGTAGCCTTTCAGCCCCTGGCCACGAGCCGTGGCTCCGCTGAGGTGAACCGCCAGAGGGCCCCCCAGTAATGTCGGCTCAGGTCGTCTCAGACAGGAACCCCCGCCGCCTTCCTGCCCAGCCTCATCGCCCCCGGCCTGGACTGCAGGTGACCGCCAAATCCCTCCCGCACACCGCCTCGTTCTGATCCAGACCCCTTTTGCGCGACACGCTGCTCCCCCCCGCTGCCGATCGCCGGGAGCACGGGGCGGTCACGGATCTGGGCCACTGTTGACCAGCACCCGAGCCTGGTCGGCCCGTCTCTGGCGAGGGAACTACCCGATTTCCCTTGAATCGTCGCTCCGCTTGCGATCGTATCCTCGTCATGACGGACTTCAAGCTGCCGCTCCCGACGCGACCCGACCTCCTCGAGCTCCACGCCTGCCTCTCTGCGGACTGCTGGGAGAAGCGCTACCAGGAGGCGCGGGCCCGCGTCCGGGTGGTGCAGGCGCTGCTCGCCCGCTGCGGTCAATGCAAGCCAGGCCGTGCGGACTTGCGTGCGGTGGTGCCCCGGGAGGACCGCACCAACGCGCTGCGCTGGTGGACGCGCCACCAGGAGGGCGAGGGCGAGCCGTGGGAACGACTGTTCGATCGTCGTGTGATCAGCGACGATTATTCCTGCCGGTCGGCGACAACTATTCCTGCCGGTCGCCGCGGTCCTGAGTAGCGGCTACCTGCACCCTCCGCGGAGGGCGCAGGTGGTCCGCGACGATCAGGTCAGGCTGCTGAGGGAGAGCCTGATGACGATGACGCAGGAGGCCGCAGCCGCGGCCGCAGGGATGAGTGTACGCATGGCCCCTACAGAAACATGTTCCGTTACCACGGCGTGTTCGCCGGCCGCTCCCGCCACCGAACCCAGCTCCCGGCGCCGCCCCCGGGCCGCTGGGCAGGACTGCACCTACGAGGTACGAAAGTCCCACGAAAACCCGGCCGTGGCCATGCTCTACGAGCAGTTCCTCACCGACGGGCCCTGCGGGCATAAAAGCCACGAGCTCCTGCACACCCACTATTCCCTGCGGGGCAAGTTCATCGGCTGAGCGTCTCTCTCCGCCCTGGCGCGAGGCTCCCTCGGGCCGGGCGCGCTCCCCACCCCTCGATCACCAGACCAGCAAAGAACAGCACCAGAGCCAGCCCGAAGCAGAGCCCGCCCAGGGGCCGTGGCTGCCGTCGGCCGCGGGGCGGGGGGGGCAGCGGCTGGTCCGCACCGAGCAGCTCGCCCTGGCCGAGCGCGGCCAGCTCGCCGAGCAGGGGCCGATCGTTGCCAAGCTGCCGCAGCTCGCGCGGCGTGAACTCGACCGCGTCGGCCTCGGCCACCCGGGTCCCCCCGACCGTGAAGCTCACCCGGATCCGGCCGGGCTGGTCCGCCGGCCGCCGCGCCCGGTACAGGCCCGGCTCGGCCTCCGGCAGCGGCAGCTCCTCGCCGTGCCCGTCCGGCCAGCGGACGCTCGCGGTCACCGGGCGGCCGGTCTCGGGGCGGCCGCTCGCCCCCGCGGCGCGCAGCTCCAGCTCCAGGGCGGGGCCGACGACCCGGGCGCTCGCCTCCCAGGGGAGGCTCGGGCGGCTGGCCGTCCTCGCGACCACGGCGCGCCAGAGGGACCGCTCACCGGGCCAGCCGGCCCAGGCCGGGGTCCAGCGTCCGGGCGCGGCGGCGAACGCGACCGCGAGGCCGGCGTCCCGGCGGATCGCGGTCAGCAGGGGCTCGCCGCTGGAGGTCTGCAGCCAGCGGCTGCTGCCCTCCTGCGGCACGGTGCGGTTCAACGCGGCGAGGGGCGGCACCGGCAGGGGCAAGGTGACCCCCAGATCGGCCAGGGCGCTCCCCGGCTCCACCGGGATCTCGCCGTGCCGCACCGGGCCGCCCGTGGCCGCGATCAGCTCGGCGAGGACGGCCCGCGGGAGCTCCCGGGCCTGGAGCACCCGGCTCACGCCGCCGCGACCGAGGGTCGCCAGCCGCTCGAGCCGGCCCATCTCCGCCTGGCCACCGACGCCGATGGCCGAGAAGCGGATCCCCTGCCGGACCAGCTCCCGCACCGCCGGCTCGACCCCGGTGCCGGCGAAGCGGCCGTCGGTGATCGCGATCACCTGGCGCACGGGGCAAGCGCTCGCGGCCAGCTCCGCGGCCGCCGCCTGCAAGGCGGGCGTCGGATCGGTCCCGCCCCCGGCCTGCACCTCCCCGGTGTCGAGCCCTTCCAGGTCGAGGTCGGCCACGCGGGTCCGTGGGAGCAAGCGCCGCGCCCCCGTGTCGAAGCCCAGGACCACCACCTCGTCGTCCGGGCGGCCGAGCGTGCCGAGCAGGGCGCGGAGGGTCTGCTTGGCGAGCAGGAGCCGCTCCCAGCCCTCCTCCCGGCCGCCCATGCTCCCCGACTTGTCGATGAGCAGCAGCACCGCCATCCGGCCGCCGGTCCGGCGCAGGTCGGACGAGACGGGCAGCAGCCGGTCGAGGGGAGTCTCCGCGTAGCCGCCCGCCCCGAAGGACCGCGGCCCGCCGAGGACCAGCAGCCCGCCGCCGCCGCGCACGTAGCCCGCCAGCGCCTGCGCCGCGCCGGCGCGCAGCCGCACGGCCCCCACGTCGTCGAGGACGAGCAGGTCGTAGGTGGGCAGCTCGTCCGCGCGCCCGGCGAGCTCTTCCGGCGGGAGTCGGCGGCGCTGGTGGCCCTCCTCCTCCAGGAGCCGGTCCACGGGGTGGGTGGTGGGGGTGGGGTCGCCTACCCAGAGGACCGCGGCGGGCCCGCGGACCTGGATCGTGGCCCCGGCGCGGTCGTTCTCCGGCACCAGGTCGGGACCGGCGCCCGTGCGGCGGGCCTCCAGCAGGGGCCGCCCGGCCCGGGGCAGCAGGAGCTGGCCGTGGAGCAGCCGGGAGCCGCCGCCGGTGCACCCGGCCGGCAAGGGGAGGGTCGCCTGCACCGTCCCCTCCACCAGCAGCTCGATCTGGGTGGCGTCGACCCGGATCGCGCCGCGGCACCAAACCTCCACAGTGACTGGTACTTTGGTCTCTGCGGCGCCCTCGGCCGGCGCGCGCAAGGCGAGCAGGGCCACGTCGGGGGCCGGATCCGGCCAGACGGGGACGGTGTGCAAGGCGATCCCGGCCCGGGGCAGGGCCGCGGCGGCCTGCTGGGGCGAGCTCGCCCCCGGGCCCGCGACCGGCCCGAGGTGGTTGCCGTCGCTCAGGAGCAGGACCCGCCCGCCCTCGGGCAAGAGCAGCCGGGCCGCGTCGAGGGCCCGCGTCAGGTCGGTCGGCCCGGCCAGGCCCCCTCCCGCGAGGGTCGCGAGGGCCGCGGCGTCCGGCACCCGCACCGGCTCCCGGGCGAAGCCGATCCAGGCGGTCCGGTCCCCGGCCGCCGCGAGCCGCCGGGCCCTGTCGACCGCGGCCTCCCGCACCGCGGCCGGCAGGCTCGGGGAGAGGTCGACGAGGGCCACCAGGCCCTGAGCCTGGTCCCGGGCCGAAAGCTCGGGCGCGGCCGCCGCGACCACCAGGCAGAGCCCGGTCAGCCCGAGCAGGAGCCCGACCAGCCGTCGACGCCCCGACGCCTCATGTCGTGAGCGCCAGCCGCGCCAGGCGAGCCCGCCGAGCAGGGGGAGCGCCAGCCCGAGGAGGGCGGGCGAGCCGAAGCTCAGCAGGTCGCTCATGCCGCCCTCCGGGGCCCGGCCGCGCGCCCGGCGAGCCACGCCTCGCCGAGCAGCAACAAGAGCAGCAGCAAGGCCAGGGGGCTGGCCAGGGACCGGCGGGCGGCCGGCAGGCCCAAGGCGGGGGCGGAGGCGGCCGCGTCCGGGGAGGCCGCGGCGGGGGCCGGCGGCGTGTCGACCGGGGGCCCGTCGGGCACCGGCACCGGGGCCTCGCTGACGCCCGGCAGGCCGGGCTCTTCCAGGAGCTCGAGCTCCTCGAGCAAGGCGCTGCCCTCCTCCTCCGGGGGAGGGGGGAGGCTCTCGGCCACGGGCAGGCGGGCGACCAGACAGCCCGCGGCAGTGGCGTAGACCCCGGCGCGGTCCAGTCGCCCCGCCGGCGTGCGCTCGCCGACGAGCGCGGTCCGGCAGCCGCCGTCCGGGGGGAGGAGGAGCGGCTCGAGCAGGTCGTCCCAGAACACGGCGTGGAGCGCGGAGCCGGCCAGGCCGGCCCGCCCCGGCGCCACGGCGAGGGCCAGGCGCACCCGCCCGTGGGGGCTGGACCACACGGCCGGCTGCTCGCCGGCCCAAACGATGACCTTCCCGCCGGCCGGGGGCGGGGGCAGGGGGGACAGGGTCGGTGGGAGGAGCCCCTCGAGGGCCAGCAGCCCGATCCGCCGCTCCGTGGGGTCGACGGTCAGCCGGACCGGCGCGGCCGCGAGAGCCAGCGGCCCCGCTGCGGGGGGGGCGATCAGCACCACCGGCGGTCCGGGCACGGTCAGCCAGGGGGTCGGGTCCTGCCCGGCGAGCACCAGCAGCCCCACGCCTTCCAGGGAGCGGGGCGGAGAGGGGGGGAAGACCTCCAGGGAGACGCGGGGGAGCGCGCCCAGGGCCCGCCGGAGCTCGGGGTCGTCCTCACCGACCAGGGCCACCCGGGCTCGGCCAAGGGGGGGGAGCCGGATCCAGGCCTCGTCGTCGAGGGGGAAGGGGTCGTCGCCACGGATCCCCACCCGCAGGGGGCCGCCGCCCGGCCCCCGGTAGCTCACCGCCGCGAGCAGCTCTCCCGTGCGGGGCGTCTGCACCTGGATGGGCGGCAGCTTTCCGCTCTCCTCCTGCAGCTCCAGCTCCAGGGGCCCGTCGACCTGGTCGGTGCGCAGCCGCACCCCCAGGACGCCGACCTCGGGCTCGGCCTGGCTCGCCCGGAAGGAGAGCTCGACCAGGGAGCGGTTGCCCGGGACTCGCAGCAGGGGCGGGTCGGCGAGCACGATCGCGCCCTCGGGGCCGGCCAGGCGGCGTGCCTCGCGCAGGGCTCCGGGCAGGTCGGGCAGCCCGAGGCCGGGCGGCAGTCTGGCCGCGGCGGCGACCGCGGCGGCGGGGGAGGTCCAGCCGGAGGCGGCCGCGGGCTCCGGGCCCGCCAGCAGCACCAGGGCGCGCCGGGGGCGGGCCCGGGCGAACAGGCGGTCCACCTCCCGCAGGGCCGCGTCGTACCGCGTGCCCCCGTCGGGCAGGGGCAGCCGCGTGGCCAGACCGTGGGGGACCACGGCCACCATCCGGTCCGGGCCCGGGCCGGGCACCTCGGGACCGGCCAGCGCGGCCACCAGCCCGGCGGTCAGCAGGAGCCGCAGCAAGAGCCGCAGCCGGTCCCGGAGGTCGCGGGGCCCGCCGCGGGGGCGCCGGGCAGCCGGGGGGAGCAAGAACGGCGCGTGCAGCCGGACGCGGGGGAGCTCGCGGCCCCGCCGGTGCAGCAGCCAGACCGCGGGGAGCAGGGGCAACAGCAGCAGCAGCAGGGCCGGGTGGTCGAACCCCACTCGCTCAGCCGAGCAGCTCGGTGACGACGTCGGGGAGCTCGGCCGTGCAGGGGAAGGTCGCGAGGTGGGCCCGGATCTCGTGGGCGCGCCGGGCGAGCTCCTGGCGCTGCCCGCGTACCCGCCCCGCATAGTCTGCGGCCAGCTCGGGAGTGACCTGCAAGGGGACCGCCTGCCCCGTCTCGGGATCCTCGCCCAGGGAGGCGCCGGTGGGGAGCTCCTCCTCGCCGGGGGCGACGATCGCCACCAGGTCCACCCGCCGGCGGGTCGTGCCGAGGAGTCCGAAGGCCTCGACGAGCCCGGCCGGGTCGAGGAAGTCGGAGAGCACGAAGATCCGTCCGCCCTTCCGGGAGACGTCCTCGAGACCGGCGGCGATCCCGGTGGCGAGGGAGGTCTCGCCCGCGGGCTGGAACCGGCCGAGGAAGCGCAGCATCTCGTGGACCGCCTCCCGGCCCAGGCGGTGGGGGAGGACCTCCAGGCGCTCCTTGGCGAAGCCGATCAGCCGCACCGGGTGGTACGTCACCAGCCCGACGTAGGCGATGGCCGCGGCCAGGCGGTGGGCGAGCGCGAACTTGGTCGGACCCTCGGCCGCGCCCAGGCCCATGGACGCCGAGAGGTCCAGCAGGACGCAGATCGGCTGCTCCTGGTGCGACTCGTAGCTGCGCACCCGCAGGCTGCCGGTGCGGCCGTAGACGGCCCAGTCCACGTGCCGGACGTCGATGCCCGGCTGGTAGGAGGCGTATTCGTAGAAGTCGACGCCGAGGCTGTCCGCGGCGGGGGGGCCGGCGTGGCCGCTGCGGTCCTGGACGAGCTCCCGCTCCGCGACGGAGAGGCGCTCCAGGAGGGTGATGAGCTCGGGATCCAGGAGATCCGTGGTCCTTTCGTTCGATTCCATCCGCAGCTCCATGTACTAGAGGCCTACGCCCCGGGCCAGCTCCTGCAGCAGCTCCTCGGGCTGGACCCCCTCGGCCTGGGCGCCGAAGCCGAGCACCAGCCGGTGGCGCAGGACCGGCTCGACCAGCGCGCTCAGGTCCGCGGGGGCGACGTGGTAGCGTCCGTGCATCAAGGCGCGCACGCGCGCCGCGGCCACCAGCGCTTGCCCGGCGCGGGGGCTCAACCCCAGGCGCAGCCTGCTCTGGGGCGAGCCGAGCCCGGACCGCGGCTGGGAGCGCAGGATCAGCTCGGCCACCGTCTCCTTCAGCTCCGTTGCCAGAGGAATCTCCCTGGCCAGCACCCGGGCGTCAAGCACTTCGCCCCGGCTCAGCACCACGGGGAGCCGGGCCAGCTCCGTCGGGGCGTCGAGGTCGAGGATCCGCACCAGCTCGGCGCGGGCCGGCAGCCGCACCCGGAGCTTGAGCAGGAAGCGATCGAGCTGGGCCTCGGGGAGCGGGTAGGTGCCCTCCTGCTCGATGGGGTTGTGGGTGGCGAGCACGGTGAAGGGCGGGCGCAGGGGATGGCTGACCCCGCCGCAGGTGACCTGCTGCTCCTGCATGGCCTCGAGGAGGGCCGACTGCGTCTTGGGGCCGGAGCGGTTGATCTCGTCGGCCAGGAGGACGTGGGTGAAGATCGGCCCGGGCTGGAACTCGATGGAGGTCTTGCCGTCGGGGCCCTCCACCAGGGTCCGGGCGCCGAGGATGTCGCTCGGCAGGAGGTCGGGGGTGAACTGCACCCGGCGGAAGTCGAGGCCGAGGGTGCTGGCGAGGGCGCGCACCACCAGCGTCTTGCCGAGGCCCGGCACCCCCTCGATGAGCACGTGCCCGCCGGCGAAGATCCCGATGAGCAGGTGCTCGATC
>JAVEVO010000018.1:0-69115 GCA_034005005.1 Myxococcota bacterium | reverse complement strand
CACGAGGAGGGGATCGACCTGCAGCGTCCGCAGGGTCGCCTCGGGCTGAGCGAGGTCGTGGCACAGGTAGCCGATCAGGGGACTCTGGGCGAGCAGCCGGACCTGGGGGAAGGTCCGGTGCAGCTCCAGGCCGAGCTGATGAGGGGTGATCGGCGCGGCGTCGAGGGTGTCGTGGGAGGCCGGGATCGGCAGGCTGGCCCGGAGAGGGTTGGGCAAGGCGGCGACGAAGAGCCCGGCCGGACCGAGCACCCGCATGACGTCCTTGACGAGGGCGGTGCGGAAGGGGTCGAAGCCTTGCCGGACCGCGAGCACCAGGTCGAAGGAGCCGTCCTCGAAGGGCAGCGAGTCCTCACCCTCCAACAGCGAGAAGGAGAGCCCGGCCCGGTGGTGGCGCTGGGCCGCGAGGCTGACCTGGACCGGGTCCGGCTCGAGGCCGACGACCTCCTCGGCCAGCCCCTGGGCGAGGAAGGCGGCGCCTTCGCCGCTCCCGCAATCCAGCTCCAGGACCCGACGCCCGGGCAGCAGCCGCCGGAGAGAGACGTACAGCGGGTGGAGCTGGTAGGTGCCCTGCCGCTGCGAGAAGAGATTGGCCTCTTGGATGTTGCTCATGGGCTGCCAGTTGTGCTGGCGGTCTGCACCGCGCTCAGTGGCGACACCAGGGTACCTTGCGCCATCGCTTGCCGTCCGGTCCTGGAGCCGCAGCCCGGCACAAGGACACTGGCGCGGCGAGCCTCTGCGCCAGGGAGGGCCCGAGGAGCTCGGCGAAGATCAGCCGATGGACCGGTGCGTCGTCCTGCCCCGGCCACTGATGGGGGGGAGGCTCTGCGCCCAGGTCGTCGTCCTCTTCCTCTTCGAGATCCTCGATGAACGTGTCTTGCTTCATCGATGCGTCCTTTCCGCGCTCGACTCCAGCGCAGACAGCCGAAACTAGCACGTTTCGACCATGACGTGTCCAGAATCGTCGGTCGAACGGCCGGATGGCCGGGGTGGCCTGCCGGGAGGACCGCCGGGGTCGCGACGGCCGCCAGGGCCCGTTCAGCCAAACAATCCCAAAAAATATGAGGATTTCGACTCCAGCCCGCGTCCGGGGGGAGCCACGGCGTGCCGACCCGGTCGTGGTGCCGGGAGCGCTGCGCCGATCGGTAGGCCCCGAGCGGCCGCGCGCTCGCGCGCCGGGTCAGCGGGGGAGGACGAGGGTGTGCGTCGGGGAGGAAGGCATGCTATGTAGGACCGCGACCCTGCGGCGGGCGACGGACGCGGCCTGCTTCGTGCCCGGGACGCCAGGTGGGGAAGGACGATGGCCACCGCCGGAGAACAGCTCAGGGCCCGAGCGGGGGAGCCGACCGGTGACCTGCCGCCCGCGAGGCCGGCCGCCGACTCACCGGTCGGACCCGGCGCACGCCAGGTGGCCCAGGCCGCCGGGCTCGCCCGACGGCCACGCCGGATGCGCCCCCCCCGACCGGCCTGGCTGTTCCTCGGCTTGCTGCTGCTCCTGGCCACCGGGGCCTGGCTGAGCCGGCCGGCCCCCCGGGATCTCGCCCCGGCCCGGGCCACCGTCGCCTGGCTGGGGCTCACCGACCTCTGCCTCACCACCGAGTCGCCTGCCGGCCGCAACCCGGCCCTGGCCGAACCGGCGCTGCCGCTGCAGCTCGTCCCCGGAGGCCCGGAACCCTTCGCGGCCTTGCCCTTCTTCGCTCGGGAAGCCACGGACGCCCGGCCCCCCCACGGCGGGCGGATCACCCCGGCTCACCGCCCGGCCACGGCCGGGGGGCGATGAAGCTCCCCCCCCGGGTCGAGGGCCACCTCGCGCTGGTCGACCGGGCAGTCGGCTCGCTCCTGCGGGGCTGGGCGCGCGCCCTGCCCGAGGTCCTGGTCTTCACCCTGGTGATCTTCCTCTGCGGCTCCTTGCTCTTCACCACCGATGGCTTGCGGCTGCTCGCCGACCAGACCCTCGCCGCCTCCCCCGAGCTCATCGTGCAGCGGGTGATCGGCGGGCGGGCGGTCCCCATCCCCCTCACCCACGCCGCCCGCCTCTCGGATCATCCGGCCGTGCGCCGGGTCCGGCCCCGGGTGTGGGGCAGCTTCTACGATGCGACCCGCCAGGACACCTACACCCTGATGAGCTACCTCCCCGGGGAGGGTCCGCCCCCGGGCGCCCGGATCCTCGAGCAGACCCTCCGCCTGGACGCGCTGGGCGCCGACGAGGTGCTCGTCGGTCGGGGCTACGCCCGGGAGGAGGGGCTGCGCCCGGGCGACGAGGTGATCCTCACCGACTCCACGGGCCGGCCGCGGATCTTCCGGCTCGCCGGGCTGTTCACCGCGGCCACCGACCTCTGGACGCACGACCTGGTGCTGGTCCAGGAACCGGCCCTGCGCGAGCTGCTGGGGCTGGCTCCCGGGGAGGCCAGCGACCTGGTCGTCGATCTGCACGCGCCCGAGGAGCAGGAGGCCGTGGCGAGCCGCCTCGCCGGCCTGCTCCCCGACTGCCGCGTCCTCACCCGGGACGGGCTACGGCGCGGCTATCACAGCGCGTTCGGCTGGAAGAGCGGCGCGGCCATGGGGATCCTCGCGGTCCTGCTGCTCGCGTTCGCCACCCTGGTCTGGAGCCGGGCCGCCGGACCGAGCCAGCAGGAGAGCAAGGAGATCGGGGTGCTGCGGGCGGTGGGCTGGCAGGTCCGCGAGGTGCTGCTGCTGCAGCTCTGGCGCGGGACCTTGGTCGCTCTGCTCGCGTACGCGCTGGGCGTGCTGGGCGCGTTCCTGCACGTCTTCCGCTTCGAGGCGGTGCTGCTGCGTCCGTTGCTCGCCGGCTGGACGAGCCTGTATCCGCGCTTCGACCTGCCCCCGTCCGCGCCGGGTGGTACTTTACTACTATTGCTCTTCTGTTCCTGGGGTCCTTACGTCTGTGCACTGCTGCTGCCCGCTTGGCGCACGGCGCTGGTCGACCCGGAGCGGGTCTTGCGGGGGCTGGCATGACCCTCCCGTCAGCGGCCCCCCGCACCGCCCTCGACGACCAGCCCCTGCTGCACTTCTCCCGCGTCGGCAAGAGCTACCGGGACGGCTCCCGGGAGGTCTGGCCCCTGCGCGAGGTCAGCTTCACCTTGCGAGCCGGCGAGGTCGGGCTGCTGCTCGGCCCCTCGGGCTCGGGCAAGTCGACCCTGCTGCTGCTCGCCGGGGGCGTGGCCCGCCCCACGGAGGGCGAGGTGGAGCTGCTCGGCCGCTCCCTCGCGCGGCTCCCCGAGGAGCTGCGGACGACCTATCGCCGCCAGCACGTCGGCATCGTCTTCCAGCAGTTCCAGCTCCTCGAGGAGGAGCGCGTCCTGGAGAACGTCATCCTCCCCCTGCTGCCCCAGGGCGTACCACGGCGGGTGGCCCAGGAGCGGGCGCGCCGGATCCTCGCCGAGCTCGGCCTGGCCGCCTTGACCCAGGCCCGGGCCGGGCTGCTCTCGGGGGGCGAGATGCAGCGCGTGGCCCTGGCCCGGGCCCTGATCGCGGACCCGGCCCTGCTGCTGCTCGACGAGCCGACCTCCCAGCTCGACACGGTCACCGCCACGAGCCTGCTGGGCGAGCTGGCCCGCCTGCGCGGCCGGGGGCGGGGGCTGCTCATCGCCTCCCACGACCCGCGTCTGGTGGAGCGGCTCCGCCCCGACCAGACCTATGACCTGCGCGACGGCGTCCTGACGCTGCTCGACGGCCCGGGACCGGCATGATCCTCGACGGCTGGACCGTAGGGCTGACCGTGGGGGGCGGGATGCTGCTGCTGCCGGTGCTCCACGGCAGCCTGGTCGGCGGGCGCATCCTGCGCCGCTGGGACGCGACCAGCAGCGACGCGGCGCAGCTCCGCCTGGAGCGCCAGGAAGAGCTGGTGGCCCTGGGCCTGGACGTTGCGCTCGGGCTGCTGCTCCTGCAGACGCTGCTCTTCGTGCTCTTGCTGGACCGGCTGGCCGACCTGCTCGTCGGCGCGATGTGCGCCACCGGCGTGGTGCGCGCCTCCTCCTTCGGCCTGCCCGCCTTGCTGGCCAAGGGCGGCACCCTGCTCGCCCTGGCGGTCTGGCGCGCCCTGTTCCGGGCGGATCGACTGGTCGGCGGCTTCCCCAACGCCCGCCCTAGAGCGAAGGTACTGCTGTTCCTCGTCCTTCCCCTCGTGGGGCTCGATTTCGCCCTGCAGACCGCCTTCTTCTTCGATCTGCAGCCCGACCAGGTCACCAGTTGCTGCGCGGTGGCGTTCCGGCTCGCCCCGAGCAAGACCCAGGAGCTCCTGGACGGCCTCTCCCCGGGGCGAACGCTCGGGCTGTTCGCCGGCGGGCTGGCCTTGTTGCTGGCCACCGGCTCGACCGCCCGGACCCGCGCCTTACGGGGTGGCCCCGCGGCTCGACGGAGCGGCTGGCTCTTCGCCGCGGCCGCCTTGCTGTTCGTCTTCCTCTTCCTCGTCGCCGTGACCGCCCTGTTCGGCGGCTACGTCTACGGCTCACCGGCCCACCGCTGCCCGTTCTGCATGCTGCGCGGCGCCCCGGCCTGGCTCGGCTGGCCGACCTACGGGCTCTTGCTGGCCGGAGCGAGCGCCGCCATCGGCGGCGCGACCCTCGCGCAGGCCTGGCCACGGGACGAGGAGGGTGCGGTGATCCGCACGCTGGCCCGGCGGCGATTCGGCAAGGCGCTGCTGTACCAGTTGCTGGCGGCCGCCGGCATCGCGGCCCCGGCCCTGCTCTGGCAGCTCAGCACGGGGGTGGCGATCTCCGGCTGAGCGTCGCCGCAGGAGGATGGCCATGAGGCTCGATCCCCGGCTCCCGATCCTGCTCGTCCTGCTGCTCGGGGCCGACCTCGCCTGCAGCAGCCGGCATCCGCTGGAGGGCGCACGCGCCCCCGAGGTCGAGCTGCCCGATCTCGCGGGCCAGCGCCACTCCCTGGCCGGGTTGCTCACCGTGACCACGGTCCTCACCTTCTGGACCGACTGCATCGTCTGCCGCTCCGAGCTCCCCCTGGTCGCGTCCGCGGTCCGGCAGAGCAAGGGCAAGCTCGGCGCAGTCGGGATCAACTCCCGCGAGACCCCGGAGCAGGTGCGCGCCATGGCCGACCAGCTCGGCCTGGACTTCCCGGTGCTGCTGGATCGGGGTCAGCAGGCCGAGACCTCGTACCAGGTCGTCACGGCCCCGACCGCCTTCCTGATCGAGCCGCCGGGGCAGATCCTGGAGGTCCAGGTCGGCCGAGCCGGCTACGATCTGGCCTGGCGCCGGCGCTAGGAGCGTGTTGCGCAAAGCGTTCTGCTGCGGCGGCCGATGCATCGGCGCATGGTGCGTCAGCACCGGCCGATCCGTCCTCGATGTACCGCAAGTACGCCTGCGGCGTCTCGGCTCGGTGCTTCCTTCCCTGCGCCGCGCCTCGACCGCCTCGCGACGGACTTTTCCGCAACACGCTCCTAGGCTAGCGGACCTTCGTCGGGGGGTGAGCGGGCGGAGCCGCGTGCCGGCTCGGCGGGGCCGACGGGCGATGACGGGGTCGATGGGCTCGACGTCGACCCCTCCGAAGGTCACGATCTGCCCACCATGGTCCCGGCCCAGCTCCTCGACCTGCGCCCGGCCGTGGCCCCTGCGCCGGGCCGCGTCGCTGGATCTGCTTCTGCGGATGGACACCCTCGCGGGCTTGACCTCCGGGGGACACCGAGGCATGTTGCTGACGCTGTAAGATTGTTGGGCTGGCGGAGGATGGTGGTGCAGAAGATATCCCCACGTCTCACGAACCCCTCTCTCCCCGAAATGCTCTCGCTGTTGGCCCTCGGCCTCGCGGTCACGGGTTGCTTTCGTCATGAGCCGCCCGGACTGCAGCTCGCCGTCGTGGACGCGGGAGAGGCGGCGGATGCGTCCGCCGGCGCCGACCAGGCCGACACCCCGGAGGAGGAGGAGGCCGATGCGGGAGAGGTGGACGGGCCGCACGGAGAGGGTCAGCCCTGCCCCGCGGGGTGTCCCGGGGAGCCCGGCCTCGTCGCCGAGCAGCGCGGTCTCTGCCACGGGTTGCGCCAGATCTGTGACCGCCTGACCTGTCGGTGGGTCGATCCCGAGCCGAGCATCCTCTCCGGCTACGAGGCCGAGGAGTCCCGCTGCGACGGCCAGGACAACGACTGCGACGGCGAGACGGACGAGCCGCTGACGTGCTGCCTCCCAGGTCCGCAGCGTCCGGACCGGCCGGCCCATGACCGCTGGGTCGTGCTCTGCCCGGGTGAGTTCGTGATGGGGAGCCCGGGGCTCGAGTGCGGCGCAAGCTGTCGCGCCGGCCTCGCGGAGATGGGTAGCTGCGCCGATCCCCGGGCACCCGGTGCCTGTCCCGGAGAGGAGGCCGGGCGTGCCGACGACGAGCTGCAACACCGGGTCGTCCTGAGCTACCGGTTCCGAATGCAGGCCACGGAGTTGGGGCAGCAAGCATGGTCACAGATGGGCTGGCAAGGCCAGCCGGTGGTCAACCCGGCGCGCTTCCCACGCCAGGACCTGGAGGGTGAGCGCCCCGTGGAGACCGTGAGCTGGTGGGAGGCGCTGGCCTACGCCAACTGGCGCTCGCAGGAGGAGGGGCTCGGGGAGGGCTGCTACGAGCTGGTGGACTGCCAGGGCACGCCGGGCACGGGAGATTTCCGCTGTGTGGAGGTCCGGACGCGCCACGCGCCGCTCCAGTCCTGCCCGGCCTACCGTCTGCCCACCGAGGCGGAGTGGGAGTACGCGGCCCGGGCCGGGCTGGCCGGTGCCGTGCAGGACGGGGCGAGCTGGGTCCTCGAGGGGGAGCACGACGCGCCGGCGCTGGACGGAGTCGCCTGCTACGGCGGCAACAGCGGCACGCCCCGGGAAGACGGCTACCCCTGCGGACAATGGCCCGAGCGTCAAGAGGCGGCGGTGGGCTGCGCGCCCGCAGCCGTGGCCAGCCGGGCCGCGAACGCCTGGGGGCTGTACGACATGCAGGGCAACGTGGCGGAGTGGGTCTGGGACGGCTACTGGCTGGACTACGGCGCCGCGGCAGCCTCTCGTCGGGGCGACGGAGCCTGGGTGGACCCCGTCGGCCCACTGGCCGGGACCGGCCGGCGCGCGACGCGGGGAGGATCCTGGGGCAGCACGGCCGCGCTGGCGCGGCTGGCCGCCCGCTGGGGTCTGGGGCCCACGGAGCGTCTGCCCACCCACGGCTTCCGGCTGGTGCAGACCCTACCCTAGTACCCCGTCACGTGGACAAGGGCGGCGTGGCGCACGCCGGCCCGCTCCTTGACGATCACCCCCCAACACCCTAGAATCTTTAGTGGTTCCAGCAAGCGCTCGGGCAGGGAGGAGGGCTGTCCGCTCCCGGGCCGCGAGCGGCGGAGGTGATCCCTGCCCCTCGAGCGCACCTTCGACCTGGCCCTGCTCAACGGGGTCGACGGCGATCCGGTGCTGCGGGTCGCGGTCCGGGGCACCCGGCGCGTGGTCTTGCTGGACTGCGGCGATCTCCGCCGGGTCACCCAGGGAGTCCTCCGCCGGGTCAGCGACCTGCTGGTCAGCCACGCGCACCTCGACCACTTCGGCGATTTCCCCAGGCTCCTCCGGGCGCGCATGGGTCCCCACGGCGGGCGGCTGCGACTCTGGGGACCGCCCCCCTTCCTCGCGCAGGTGCGCGGCGCGCTCGGGGCGTTTAGCTGGAACCTGCTGGGCGACTTCCCCTTCCAGCTCGAGGTGAACGAGGTGGACCGGGAGGGACGCCGGCGGACGCACTTCACCGCGCGCACCGGCGGCTTCGCCGAGGCCCCCCCGGAGTGGGTCCCGGCGCCGGCCGACACGCCGACGCTCCTGCACGCCGAGGGCGGGATCCGGCTGCACGCCACCGTGCTCGATCACGGCCTGCCGTGCCTGGCCTTCGCGCTCGAGGAGAGCCGACACGTGGAGTTCGACCCGGTGGCCCTGCGCCGGCTCGGCCTCGCTCCCGGGCCCTGGCTCGGGGAGCTTCGCCGGCGGCTCCGGGACGGAGAGACCCCGACAGGGAGAGTGCCCGAGGCCGTGACGACGCCTGCAGGCCGCGTGCTGACGCCGGACGAGCTGGCGCAGGTGGTTCGCCGGATCGGACTGGGCAAGCGGGTCGCCTACGCGGTGGACCTCGCGGCCAGCGACGCCAACCGCCAGGCGCTCTCCCGGATCGCGCAGGGGGCCGACCTGCTGTACCTCGAGGCGGCGTTCGGCGAGGACGAGGCCGCACGCGCCCGGACCACCCGGCACCTGACCGCGGTCCAGGCCGGGGCGCTCGCCCGGGAGCTGGGGGTCCGGCGGCTGGTCCCGATCCACGTCTCTGCCCGCCACCACCAGGAGATCGACCAGATCCTCGCCCAGGCGCAGCGGGCCTTCGTCGGGGGGTGAGCGGGTGGAGCCGGGTGCCGGCTCAGCGGGGTCGACTGGCGATGACGCGGTCGATGAGCTCGGCGTCGATCTGTCCGAAGGTCACGATCTGCCCACCATGGTCCCGGACCAGCTCCTCGGCCCGTTCCCGGCTCTTCACCGGCACGATGTCGGGGCCCATGGGACCCACGATGTCGCTGCTGTGGACGAAGAAGGCCTGGCGCGCCTCGACCGGCTGGCCATCGTAGTGATCGGCCAGCCACAGCTCGGCGATCTCGTTGCGATCAGCGAGGGCTCCCGGCGTGCCGGGAGCCAGCCCCTTGATCGCGTAGACGAGCAGGCAGCGCGGCGCGCAGAAGACCTCGACCTTGCCGCTGCGCAGGACGGCCTTGCCAGCCCGCCGGTTGCCCGGCCTGACCTTCATCCCGCAGACCGGGCAGCTTCCGGGGGCGTCGATGACGCCGAGCTGCGGCGCCTCGGCGGAGCCCGCCCCGGCACCGGGATCCCCGGCACCACCACGCAGGAGCAGGTAGCCGGAGACGCCACCGGCGAGCAACAGGACTCCCAGGACCACGACCAGGGTCAGACCACGACGGGACATCGACGACCTCCACCGGTGTTCGCGGAGCACGTCCGACGCCCCACGAGGTTCTCGGGGACCAGCCCGGCGAAGACGGCACGCCCGCCCCGGTGGCCCGGGCCAAGCATAGCCAGCGTCGAGCCGCGCCCGCAAGGACCACCGGCCGGGGCCCCGTCCGGGCCCCCAGGCCTCTTCCCCTTTTCGCGGCAGTGCTGCTACGATGGGGCGTCCCTGCACTCTCGCCTTCGTCGTCCGGCAGCCCGTGGCAGAGGGCGAGGAGAGGAGCACAGGATGAGAGGCTTCGAGACCCACGAGGTGCCACGTCGCGCGTTCGAGGTATCCCAGGACCGGCTGGCGAGCCTCAAGCGCCCCGTGTCCGGAGCGGCGTTCCTCTGCGCCGAGCGGCTCTCGCCCGCCGGCGTGGTCCACCTGCCCTCCCTCTGGGACACGCCCGGCGGGCTGGTGACCCGCTGCAACTGCCCCGCGAGCCTCGCTGGCTGGTGCGAGCACACCGAGCTGCTCGCCGCCCTCTGGATGAAGCGCCCCTGGAGCTTCGATTCCGAGGAATCCGCCCCGACGACGCCCGTCGGCAGCCTCGAGCCGTGCCGGCGGGGGAGTCGAGGGCTGGATCGCTTCGAGAGCTTCATCGGCTTCGTGCTCCAGCACGGACTGAGCCGGGCTCCCCTGGCCGGCGAGCTGCAGGCGATCGCCACCCAGCTCCAGGAGGAGGGGCTCGATCGCCTGGCGCACCGGCTGGCGGGCTGCTCCCGGCTCTTCGCCAGCCTGCAGCCCGGCGACGAGCCGGGGGCCTGGTCGGCCGCCGAGGAGCTGCTCGAAGCCCTGCGTGCCGTGGCCCTGATCCGTGAGCTGATGGTCCGCGCCCAGGTGCCGGAGACGACCCACGACGAGTGGCTCGGGTCGATCACCCACGAGCACTCCTCCATGCCGATCCGCCACCGTCGCTACCTCGAGGTCGGACGCTCCCGCTTCGCCGACCTGGACGGCCGGCTGGTCCTCAAGCGCTACTGGATCGATGTGGCCACCGGCGAGGCGGTGAGCGACGAGCTGCCCGAAGCCGACCGGGTCACGGTGGACGAGGTGGCCCAGCTCCTCCGGGTCCGGCGTGGCGAGCTGCACCCGGGCTTCATGCCGCGCTGGCTCGAGATGCTCCAGGGGCAGGAGGAGCCGGCAGGAGCGGCCGAGGTGTGCGAGGCGCTGGACGTCTGCGTGCGCGGCTGCGGTGCGGCGATCAACGCCTGGCGCAAGCGGCTGGCCCTCGAGGACGCCCCCGAGGACTGGGTGGGGGGGATCCACCGGATCTCGCTGGTGGTCGCGCCCCAGGGCGAGGGCCTGGTGCTGGACGACGGCCGCAACGAACCGCTCCCCCTCGCGGGAGGCTGGCCATCCCCGGAAGATCCCCCGCCGGGAGTCCTGGGCGCGTTCGGTCGGCTGCTCCTCACGGGCCGCGGACCGGCGTTCTTCCCCCTCTCCCTGCTCACCGGCGAGGAGGTCCTCCTGGCGCCGGCCGATGCGCTCTTCCCCCGGGCCCGGCTGCTGCGCCCGGACGCGGCCCCACCCTCGAGCAGCGCGTCGGCGCTGGTCGGGCGGCTGCTGCAGGGGTTCGCCGAGCCGGGCTCCTGGCAGGCCCTGCTCGGCGGGCTCGAGGCGGGCTACCCGGGGCTGACCGGGACCGTGGCCGCGGCCCGGATCGGGGGAGGCGGCCCCAGCCCCGGCGCCGCCGAGATCGCCGCGGTCTGGGCGGCGGTCCGCCCCGGCCTCCGGCGTGCCCTCGGCGGCTGAACCGAGCCCAGCCTCCGGCGCGCCCTCGGCGGCTGAACCGAGCCCAGCCGCCGGGACCAGCCCGACGAGGGTGCGGGCGAGGCGGGCCGGTGGTATCCTGATCGTCACGTCCGGCCCGGCCGAGATGCGGACCCGGATCAGGAGCTGCTCCATGCCGACATCAGCAGGTGCCGCCGCCACGGGCCAGGCATCACCCGGGGCCCCGGAGACGGGCCCGCCCCCGCGTGACCTCCGTGCCGGACGCTTGCGCAATCGCCTGCTGCTGACCTACCTGCTGCCGACCGGCCTGCTCCTGCTCGCCGCGGGCCTCCTCGCGTACACCGGGGCGCGCCGGGGAGCCGTCGAGGAGCTGGGCCAGCGCCTGACCGCGATCGCCCAGGCCACCTCCGGGATCCTCTCCTCGGGAGCCGACGCCGAGCGGATCAGCCGCCTGACCCCGGACATGGGCCGCGTCCACCAGAACCTCCGCAACAAGCTGGAGCAGTTCCGAGAGGCGACGGACGTCCGGCGGATCTTCATCCTCGGTCCACAGTTGCAGGCCAAGGTCGACACCCGGGACGGGACGCCCATCGGCGCAACCTTGCCCGAGGTGCTCCAGGATCGCCGGGAGATCGCCCTCGCGCTCCAGGGAGAGGCGACGGCGTCCATCCTCTTCACGGGCGAGGACGGAGTGCGCTACCTGACCGGCTACGCGCCCATCCGCCTGCCCGACACCGACGAGGTGGTAGGCCTGGTCGGCGTCGAGGGGAGCAGCTCCTCCTTCCGCAGCCTCGACCGCCTGGCGCTGACCTATGGCACCGCCGGTGCGGTGCTGCTCCTCCTGCTCTTCACGATCTCCCTGGTCGTCAGCCAGCGGATCAGCGAGCCGATCCGGGAGCTGGCCCAGGCCGCCCGGCGGATCGGGGACGGCGACCTGGACACCGAGGTGCGCCCCCTGGGCGATGACGAGATCGCGCTGCTCGCCGGCTCGCTCAACGAGATGCGCCGGGCGATCCAGCACCGGGAGCAGGACCTCCAGCTCATGCTCTCGGGGATCGCTCACGAGGTGCGCAATCCCCTCGGCGGCATGGAGCTCTTCTCGGGGCTGCTCGCCGAAGAGGTCGCCAGCCAGCCCGAGGCCGCAGGCTACGCGGCGCGCATCCGCAAGGAACTCGACCATCTCAAGCGGGTGGTCAACGAGTTCCTCGATTTCGCCCGACGCACACCGCTGCAGCAGAGCCTCCTCCTCGTGGACACCCTGCTGCAGGACGTGGTCGCCACCACGCGCAGCGACCCGGTGGCCTGCGGGTGCCGGTTCGAGATGATCTCCGGCCCCGCGGGGCTGCAACTGGAGGCCGACGGACGGCGGCTGCGCCAGCTACTGCTCAACCTGCTGCGCAACTCCTGTCAGGCGATGCCCCAGGGCGGCACGGTGCGCCTGACGGTCGCCGAGCAGGACGACGAGCTGCACCTCGGCGTCGAGGACGAGGGCCCCGGGATCCCTGACGAGCTGGCCGAGCAGGTCTTCCGCCCCTTCTTCACGACCAAGGAGCAGGGCACCGGGCTCGGGCTGGCCCTCTGCCGCAAGATCGCCGGCGATCACGGCGGCCGCCTGCTCCTGGGCCGGGGCCCGGAGGGGCGGGGGGCCCGGATCACCGTCGTCCTGCCTCGCCGGAGGCGCCTCCCCCGGCTCGCCGGCCCGCTGCCCCCTCCCGAGCACGACCGCTTGCCCCAGGGAGAGGGCTTGATCGGGAGCGACGAGCCGCTCATCGGTGGCGATGAGGCGATGGTCTTCGGAGATGAGCCATTGATTGGCGAAAATCCATCCAAAAACAACAGTAATCCTTGCATTTCTGAGAGGATGAACTCATGAAGACGGTACTTGTCATCGACGACAACGAGGGAGTCCGGGAAGGAGTGAAGGCAACTGCTCAAAAAGAGGGATATACCTGCTATTCGGCAGCCTCTGGCAAGGAAGGCCTGGAGCTATTCCGCAAACATCGCCCCGAATTCGTGATCAGCGACTTGAAGATGGCCGAGATGGATGGCATCGAGGTCCTCCAGGCCGTCCGCGAGATCGATCCCGACGCGGTCATGATGCTGATCACCGCCTTCGGGACGGTGGAGGTGGCCGTCACCGCGATGAAGCTCGGGGCCTTCGACTTCATCACCAAGCCCTTCTCGCCTCAGCTCCTGCGGCTCAAGCTCCAGGCCGCCGCCAACCTGTGCGCCCTGCGCGAGGACCGCTCCCGCCTGCGCTCCGAGAACGAGTACCTCAAGGACCAGATCTTCTCGCGCCCCCAGCCCCAGCGCCTGATCGGGGAGTCCCGGCCGTTTCGCGAGGTCATGAGCCTCGTCGAGCGGGTGGCCCGCACCGACTCCACCGTGCTGCTGCTCGGCGAGAGCGGGACCGGCAAGGAGCTGGTCGCCCGGGAGATCCACGACCAGAGCGGCCGCAGCAGCGGCCCGTTCATCAAGGTGAACTGCGGCGCGCTCACCGAGACGCTGCTCGAGAGCGAGATCTTCGGCCACGAGAAGGGCGCGTTCACGGGCGCGCTGAAGCGCAAGATCGGCCGCTTCGAGCTGGCCGATGGCGGCACGATCTTCCTCGACGAGATCGGCGACATCACTCCCGGGCTGCAGCTCAAGCTGCTGCGGGTGCTCCAGGAGCGGGAGTTCGAGCGGGTCGGTGGCGAGCACACCCTGCGCGTCGACGTCCGGGTGATCTCGGCGACCAACCGCAACCTGCGCGAGATGGTCGAGGCCGGCACCTTCCGCGAGGACCTGTTCTACCGGCTGCACATCGTGCCGATCCAGCTCCCCCCGCTGCGCGAACGCCCAGCGGACGTCCCGATCCTCGCCCAGGCGTTCCTCGAGAAGCTGCGCAACCGGACGCGCTCCCGGGTCACCGGCTTCTCCCCCGAGGCGCTGGAGTTGCTCGGGCGCTACCCGTGGCCGGGCAACGTGCGGGAGCTCGAGAACATGATCGAGCAGACCCTCGTCTTCGCGCAGGGGTCGACGGTGGAGCCCGACGACCTGCCGGCCGTCGTCCGCCGCAGCGGTGCGGCCCGCGGGCCGCTCATCACCCTCGGCCAGCGGGCGCTGCCCGACCTGCTCAAGGAGATCGAGCGCGACCTGATCGTCCAGGCCTACACCCAGGCCCGGGGCGTCAAGACGGAGACGGCCCGGCTGCTGGGGATCAAGACCTCGGCCTTGTACTACAAGCTCAAGGCCTTCGGACTCTGGAAGGAGGACGACGGGGACGGGGAGGCCGCGGCTGGAGACGAGGAGGCCTGACCTCCCCCGCCACGGTGGACGGGGCCTCCCGCAGATCTTCGTCGCCCTCTCAGAATCCTGAGAGCCGCCGACCGGGAGGGACGGTGAGCGCCACACCGGCCGGGTCCACGGCGGGCCCCTGGCCGGCCCGGCCGGGAGGGAGCGGGCCACGCGACCTCCGGCGAGCTCTGGCAGGGAGTTTGCAAGGCCACTGGCTGGGGTCTCCGGAACATGCCGCCGGAGCCTCGGAGGACCGTTTGTCGAAGCTCTTCCCGCTGCTGTGCTCCTGCTGGCTGCTCCTCGGCGCAGCCACCGCGGTCGCCGCCCCCCGGGCCGCCGCCGCCGTGGTGGCGGCCGATGCGGAGCTGCGCAGCCTGGCCGCGGCCGTCCGGGAAGCGAACGGTCGCGCGCAGGGTCTGCGCGGGGAGCTGCGCAAGAAGCAAGAGCTCCACGCCCACCTGGCGGCCCGCATCGAGGAGCTGAAGGAGGGGCCGGTGCAGAGCTTCCGCCTCGAGGCCCTGCAGCGAAACGCCCGCGCCATGGCCGACGAGGTGCGCATGCTGCAGCAGAGCCTCGTGACGGCCCAGGAGGCCGTCCGCCAGGCCCGGACCCGGCTGGCGACGACGGTCCGCCAGCGCCTGGCCGCGCTCGAGCGGCAGGCGCCGCGGGAGCCCGAGCGGCGCCTCGCCTGGGTCGAGCGACAGGAAGAGCTGCTCGGGCTGCTGCAGCAGTACGAGCCGGTGGCGGCCAGCGCGGCCCTCCCCGTCGTGCCCACCGGACAGATCCGCTCGACGGACGGTCCCGAGGAGCTGCGAGAGGCGGCCGACGAGCTCGCGGACGTCGGCGAGAAGTACCTGGGGCACGCCGCATCCCTGGCCCGCCGGATCCAGGAAGTGCTCAAGCAGGAGCGCCTCGCCCGCCTCGCCGACGATCTCGCCCGCCAGGAGGGGCTGTTCGACGACGCGGTCCGCTACCGCAAGGTGAGCCGTGTGACCATGGTACCAAGCGCCACCTCCGGCAAGGAGACCGAAACCAGCGGCAAGACGGGGACGCCGACCACCCCCGGCTCCCTGATCGGCGGCGAGGGCGAGAGCGAGAGCGACGGCACCGCCACGGGCGGCCTCCCCGGTGGCGACGAGGCGGATGGCGATTTCTGGAACGGCGACGACGGCCACAGCCCGGAACCGGCCGGCGAGTACCAGAGCGACGAACCGGCCGTCCCCGGGAACGGTGCGGAGATGGGTGGCGCAGCCCGCGACGACGGCATCCCGGTGGCCATCCCCGGCGAGCTCGGCGACGTGGACCTGGCCGGCGGTGTCGACCCGGGCCGCAGCAGCGGCGGATCCGTCGAGGCCCGCATCGGCCTCCGGGAGGACGTCGACCCGATCCGCGGCCTCGTCGATCCCCGGGACGTCGACACCCTCGATCTGGCCGCCCAGCTCCGGTTGCTCGAGCAGCAGCACAAGGCGGCGACCCAGCGCGGGCAGCATCTGCTCCGCCAGTCCCGGGCCCTGCGCCAGCGCGCCGAGCAGCTCGAGGACCGCGAAGGGTTCTGATCCCGGCCCCCGGCCCCCGTGGACTGCTTCCCCTTGACCTCCCCGACTGCTGGTCTCAAAGTGACGCGGTCGACCATGTCGCCGCGCCGTCGGCCGGCCCCTCGCAAACGGGAGCCCGCGTGCCGCACCCCCCCCCAGGGCAAGCCGGGGCCTGCTTCGGGATGCTCTCCCTGATCCTGGTGGTCGCGCCCGCGTTCGCCTCCAGCCGGCTCGCGCTCGAGTTCACCGCGGCCCCCGCCTTCGACAGCAACGCCGCGCAGGAGGCCGAGGAGGGCGGCGACATCCGCCCCGACCTGCTCCTGCTGACCATGGGCCGGGCCGAGCTGCAGGGACGGGCGCGCGACCGACTGAGCTACTCCGCCACCCTGGAAGGCGGCGCCAAGCGCTTCCGACGGGAGCAGGCGGAGAACGCCCTGGTGCTGCAGTTCGCCGGTGGCCTGAGCGGCTTTCTGCCCGAGCCGCTCTCCCTGCTCGTCGCGATCGACTCCAAGGATCGCCGGCAGCCCGACGGACGGCGCTCGTACCGCGCCGGCGGGCTGTCCTCCGGCATCTCCTGGCGGCTGCCCGCCGGCTTCTCCCTGGGGAGCCGGGTGACGGGCCTCGCCTTCTGGTACGTGCCCGATCGCGACTACGACCACGAGGGCTGGGGAGGCGACCTCTTCCTCCGCTGGCGAGGTCGGGGGAAGCAGGCTCACCTCGCCGTGCGGCGGCTCTCCCTCGCGTTCCAGGGGGTCCGGCTGAACCACGAGGGGCAGGAGGACCCTGCCGGCGAGCGACGGGCCGACGCGGTGACCCGCCTCGACCTCGAAGGGAGCCAGCTCGGACGCCTCGTCCTCTCGGAGGGCCTCTTCCTCCAGAGCACCCGCTCCAACTCGGTGGGCTCGGCCAACCTCCGCTTCGGCGGGCGGGGCTCCCTGGGGTTCGCCCTGCCCGGGGAGGTCGATCTCAGCCTGCGAGCCAGCCTGCTGTGGGCCCGCTACGACAACCCGGAGCTCGCGGAGGGCATCGCCGACCCCACCTTCGGCGTGGAGGACGAGGAGACGCGCTCCAGCGTCGGCGTCGCCTTGCGCCGCCTCCTGATCGGCCCGCTCACCGCCGAGCTGCGCTGGGCGCGCTACTTCACCATCGGCGCCGGCCCCACCTATCGCCGCGACACCCTGCTGCTGGGCCTGCGCTACGGCGACGACAAGCTCTGAACCGGACGCCGCGCCGTCACGGGGGGAGCTGCCGCAGCAGCGCGCCCCCGAGCATGGTGGCCAGCCGTCGATACCCCTCTCGGGACAGATGGACCCGGTCGGGCTGGGCGAGGGGAGGCTGCAGGCGGCTCCACCGATCGATCGCGCCGCTCCCCCCCATGGCCTCGAAGGTGCTGTAGAAGGCGCAGCCCTGCTCCGCGGCGACGCGCCGCTGCGCCTGCACGAGCTCGAGGATGCGCGGCAGGGTGCGGTAGCCCCCGCGGCGGTCCGGCGCCGCGCGATCCCCGGGGGCGACCAGCAGGCAGCTCGCCCGGGGGACGATGGCCCGGAGCTGACGCAGCAACTGAGCCAGGGTGAGGCGGTACTGGGCCAGGGAGGCGGTCCAGTCGCCGGCCTCGTTGGTGCCGTAGGCGAGCACTACCAGATCGGGGTCCCGCCGGCGCAGCAGCTCGGCCCACAGCGCCGGGTCCCAGAGGAGCAGGGTGGCGGCCTGCGCGCCGTTGATCCCCAAGGTGTCGAGGACCACTCCGGGCTCGCCGCTCTCGGCCACGACCCCGAGCAGCCCGACCTCGCCGTCCCCTTGGGCGATCAGCGCGAGCTGCGGATGGCCCGGAGGCAGCTCGGCCCGGAGGGAGGCGACCCGGGAGGAGGGACCCGGCGAGCCGGCCGTCGCGAGCCGACGCCCGGGGTGCCCATCGATCTCCAGGTGCAGGGTGCCGCCCTCGGGCTGGACCAGGGCGAGCAGCTCCAGGCTGCCGAGGGGCGCGCGCCCTTCCTCGCCGGGCAGGAGCTGCAGCCAGGCCCGGGCACCGGGGAGGGACGCCCGGGCGAGGAAGCCACCCAGCCCGACCTGCTGGCTGCCCGCCGGGCTGACGCCGAGCCGGGCCCGTTCGCAGCGCCACGCCTCGTCGGCCCCGGCTTCCACCCCGCCGTGGCGGGTCCCCGAGGCGGGACAACCGGCCAGCAGGTAGCCGAGACCGCCGTCGCCGAGCTTCCGCTGCAGCAGGCGTCGCAGATCGTCGGTGTACAGATCGGCCGCGACGTGGGAGTCGCCGTAGTACAGGATCCGCAAGGGGCGGGCCAGGCGCCCCCGCTGCAGCTCCGTGGCGCGCGTGACGAACTCGCGCAGGCCCCGACCGTCCCGGTCCTCGAGGGGAGGTCCGGTGGCGGCGGCGAGCTCGGCCTCGGCGAGGAGGTCCCGACCCGCATCCGGGAGGCGGGGGGGGGCCAGCGGCGAAGCGCCGCCGCCGCCGAGCCCGGGCTCGCGACCCGGCCGCAGGGGCAGATCGATGGGCGGCAGCGCGTCGCGGTGCAGCAGCCGCGCCGGCCTCGCGACCGGCCCGCCGGTGCCGACCTCGGCGCTGCCCACCCCCGGGAGCAGCAGCAGGGCGCCGAGCAGGGGCAGAGACCGGAGCCGGGAGGCGTGCCGAGCCTCGCGGGGCGCGCCCTCCCGACGGCCTCCACGGCCCCGCGGAACACAGGATTGCTGTCTCAGCTCCATGGGTTGACGACCCCACGCCGGCGACGCGCCAGGTCCCGAGCAGCCCCCGCCAGCAACACCTAGAACAGCCGCCGGACCAGGCGGAAGCCGACGGTGGAGTGCTGCCGGCTGCTCTGCAGACCGTAGCGGTTGGAGACCTGGCAGAGGTCCGCAGCCCACTGCCAGCTCCCGCCGCGGATCACCTGCGCGCCGTCACTGGCGCAGTCCACGTCCCAGGCGCTGCCGTCCCCCGGCGCCCCGTCGTAGCTCGCGTGGTAGCAGTCCTGGGTCCACTCGGCGAGGTTGCCGGCCAGGTCGGCGATCGCGAAGGGGCTGTCCCCCTGGGGGGAGTGGCTGCCGACCGCCAGGGGCGAGTCCGCACACCCGCCGTAGGGGGTGCGCGCGCAGTTGATCGTGCTGGTCCGCCAGGGAAAGGGGAAGTAGTCGTCGGCGGCGAGCATCGGTCCGCGCGCCGCGTACTCCCACTCCGCCTCCAGGGGCAACGACGCGCCGACCCAGCGAGCGAAGGCCTGGGCCATGGGCCGGGTGACGCAGTTGACTGGCTGCGATCCGGACCCGGGAACCTGATAGTTGGGCTCAGCATCCTCACAGGAATCGATCGCTATACATCCTGGATAGTTTGATTCTACACAAGCACGATAATGATCCACCGTGACTTCAGTACGCATCATTTCGAACCCAATATCAAATGAAACGATGTGTTGCGGCTGATCATTCTGGCGGCAGTTCCATTGATCACCGTTCAGGTCTTCACGACATCCCATCCAGAAACTAACTCCGCCACCAGCCGGAACGATTTCGCAGAATTCCAAATCGATTCCCGTGTCATTGATATTCCTGATCAATCGACAAGAAGGCAGATCATCATCGACCTTCCCATCGCAGTCGTTATCAAGACCATCCAAAACCTCACGCTGAGGTTCATTTGGGATGCAAACTTCTGATCCACCGATACATTGTGAATCAACCTGGCATTCACCGATTCCACAGGATATATCTGCTATAAAATCCTCATCGAATTCGCCGTCACAGTCATCATCTATCCCATCACATGAAGTGTCATTGAGGTAGAGTGGAATGGACGGAAAACATGGGCTCTCCAATCCTCTGGAACAGGCGGATGGAGTGTTATTATCCCGGCAGTATCCAACACCACAGCTACGATCGATCACATAATCCTCGTCGATTTCACCATCACAATCATCATCAATTCCATTACAGGTCGAGTCATTGTCACTATTTGGCAATCCAGGAACGCATGGAATCTCTATTCCATCAACACATGACGATGCAGTACTCCTTTGCCGGCAGTCACCATATCCACATCCTTCAACTATGAGATAATCCTCATCGGTCTCGCCATCACAGTCATCATCCAATCCATTGCAGCGAGCATCATTTGCTTCTGGAGAACCCGGAGAACAGTCATTGAGCAGCTCGCCATTTGCACAGCGCATGAAACCATCAGCAAAACATGCCCCAATACCACATTCAATGGTCATTGGTATATAATTTTCATCGGTACTTCCGTCACAGTCGTTGTCTTTTCCATCACACAGGTTGTCTATTTCTGAATACTCGACGATTTCATGGTAATCTGGCTCTACCCAACCCTGAGAGCCAGCGCAGACCATCTTCTGGCCGGAGCAGACACCGCGAAACTTGAGCGCCTCTGGCGCGACGAGGTCCTCGTCGACGAGACCATCCCGATCATTGTCCCGTCCATCGCAGATCTCGAGCGCCAGGGGCACGCAGAGATTCAGGAGATCGCTCCCGACATCGGTGACGGTCTTGCACTCCCAGCCTTCCGGGCAGTCATCGTTGCACGGGCGAGTGCAGACGCTGCCCACGGCGGTCTCGACGCAGCGACCGGACGCGCAGTCCGCGTTCCGCTGGCAGGGCTCGGCGAACCCGAGCCCCTCGCCGCCCTCGCCCTCCCCCTCACCTTCCGTACCCTCGCCCTCGCCCTCACCTTCCGTACCCTCCCCTTCCCCTTCCGCACCCTCCCCCTCTCCCTCGCCCTCACCTTCCGTACCCTCTCCCTCGCCCTCCCCTTCCGTACCCTCCCCTTCCCCCTCCGCACCCTCCCCCTCTCCCTCGCCCTCACCTTCCAGGCCACCGGCGTCGAGGCGCGGGTTCGGTGTGGTGCAACCGGGCGAGACCAACAGCGGCAACAGCAGCAAGAGGATCCGGGAATCCATGACCTCTCCGGCGATGGCCTTCGAGAGCGAGCCATCCCACCTACGGACGATCCCACAGGCCGCCCGGTCTGTCCATGCGTCCGCTCCCGAGGCGGCCAGCGACACGCCGACGCGTCCCCCGTCCCGCGTCCGGACGGACGTGACCCGCCCTTCCGCCCACGGGTCGGCGGCGCCTCCTCGGCCATCGTGCTACACTGCGCCCATGAGCCACGACGACCACGATCCGGACGACCTGCAGGTGGCCGACGGCCTCTTCGCCGAGGCGCGCCAGGCCGCGGCCCGCGGCGAGTACCTCGTCGCCCGGGAAGCCTACGGGCGTGCCCGGGAGATCTACACGGCCCTGAAGCGCCGCGACCGCCTGCTGCCGGTGGCGATCAACCTCGGCGGTTTGCTCCATGGCGCGGGCGAGGAGGAGGAGGCCCTGCTCCAGCTCGAGGAGGCGGTCGCGCTCGCCCGGGAGCTGGGGGATCGGCGCCGCGAGGCCCTGGCCCTGGGCAACCTCGGCCTGATCCTGCAGGACCGTGGCGAGGTGGGGCGCGCCGCGGAGCTGTACGCGGAGGCGCTGGCGGGCTGCCGCGCGGCCGGTGATCGGGTCGGCCAGGGCAACCAGCTCGGCAACCTGGCCCTGCTGCGGGTGGCCGCAGGCCGCGCCGAGGAGGCGCGGGAGCTGTACCAGGAGGCCCTGGGCTGCTTCGTGACCGCCGGACACCGGGCGGGCGCCGGCAACGTGCTCAACTGCCTCGGGGACCTGCACCGCAGCCGGGGTGAGATCGCCTCGGCGCGCCAGGCCTTCACCGAGGCCCTCGACCTGTTCCTCGAGATCGGCAGCCCGCCCCTGGCCGCGCTCGCGCTGGCCAACCTCGGGCACCTCGCACGCGCCGCCGGCCAGGTCGAGGAGGCGCTGACCCTCTACCAGCGATCCCTCGGGCTGCACCGGAAGGCGCGGGACCGCCGGGGGGAAGCCGCGGCCCACACCAACCTCGGCAACCTGGCCGGCGCCGCCGGAGACATCGACCGGGCCCTCGCCGAGCACCAGCGTGCGCTCGAGATCAACGAGGCCCTGGGCCATGTCGTGGGGATCGCGGCCTGCGAGGCGAACCTCGGCGCCCTGGCCGCGAGCCGGGGCGACCTCCGCACCGCCGAGGAGCACCAGCAGCGATCCCTGCAGCGCTACCTGGAGCAGCGTCGCCCCCTGGACGCCGCCCGGGTGCAGCTCAACCTCGGCGCGCTGCGCAGCCTGCAGGGAGACCTGCCACAAGCCCGCACCCTCTGCGCGGCCGCCCTGGAGACCTTCACGGCGCAGACGAACCCCCAGGGCGAAGCCAGCGCGCGCGGCAACCTGGCCGGGCTGGCCTTGCTGGCTGGAGACATCCCCGCGGCCCAGGCCCTGCTCGACGCGGCCGAGCAGGGCTTTCGCGGGATCGGCGAGACCAGCGGCGAGGGGAGCACGCACCTCGCCCGGGCCGAGCTGCTCCGCCGCGCCGGCCACTTCGCCGCGGCCGCGACGGAGCTGGACCAGGCCGAACGGCTCTTCGGCCTCGGCGGCGAGGCCGCGGCCCTCGGCGACGTCCTCCGCCAGCGGGGCGTCCTGCTGCGGGATCAGCGGGAGTTCGCCGCGGCCGAGGTCGCCTTGCGGCAAGCCCTCGAGATCGCTCGCTCCTCGGGGCTGGTACCGGCAGAGGCCGCGACCCTCGTCGAGCTCGGCGAGCTCGCCAACCGGACCGGGGGGGGCGGTCACCTGCTGCTGACGCGGGCCGTCCCCCTGCTCCGCCAGACCGGCCGCACCCTGGCCCTGGCGACCGCCCTGCTCTACCTCGCCGAGGCCTGCCGGCTGGCCGGCGAGCTGCCGGAGGCCGAGGGGGCGCTGGCGGAGGCCGACGCCCTTCACCGCCAGATCGGCGCCCCCCAGGGGCAGGCCCTCGCCCTCTGGCAACGCGCCCGCCTGCTCCAGGACGCCGGCGCGCCTGCCGACGCCCGCGTCCTGGCCCGCCAGGCCGCCACGGCCCTCACGAACCTGGGCGAGCGGACCGACCTCGCCCGGCTGCTCGAAGAATTTCCCGAGGAAGATCAGGGAGTCAGGGGGTTGCGAGCACGATGATCTCGAGGCCCTGCCCCGAGGGCCGCGAGTCGAAGACCAGCGTCGGCCCCTCGATCTGCGCGACGCGGCTCTTCCAGCCCCGCAAGAACGGTGCGAGGGGGGCGAGGGGCAGCTTCATCTTCAGGCGCGGCGTGGCGAAGTGCATCGGGATCACGTACCGGCGCGGCGCCAACTGGGCGATCACCTTGCGCGCTTGCTGCTCGTCGATGGTGAAGGTCCCGCCGACCGGGATCAGCAGCACGTCGACCGCGCCGATGGCCTCGAGCTGCTCCTTGGTCAGCAGGTGCCCCAGGTCGCCGAGGTGGACGATCCGCACGCCGGCGGCCTCGATGACCCAGATGCCGTTGGGCCCGCGTTCCTTCCCCCCCAGCGCGTCGTGCCAGCTCGCGACGCTGCGCACGGTGACGTCCCGGAACGTGCGCTGCAGGGACTGGACGCGGGGCGGCTCGCCGCTGACCGCCTGGAGCACCTCGGGCTGCCCCGTGGCCTGGGCCACGTTGGCGTGATCGAAGTGCCCATGCGAGACGAGCACCAGGTCGGCAGCCACGGGGCTCACCGGATAGCCGAGGCTCGGGGAGAGGGGATCGAGGAGCAGGCGAGCCCCCCCGGGGGTCTCCAGCAGAAAGCTCGAGTGGCCGAGGCCCGTGAGCCGGAAGGTGCGTGGAGGCTCGGCGCGCGCCGAGATCCGCCAGCCGACGAGGGCGGCGAGGACGGTGAGGGTGACCACGAGGACCATGAGCAACACCGCGGTGTTGCGACGCGGCAGGCGCGCGCGGACCGGAAAGGTCGAGCCGCCCACCGCCGCGGGGACCGGCCCACCCGGCTCCCCGACCCGTGGCGACGCTTCCTTGTTCTCCGATTCGCCCATCGCTTCGACCTCCGGGCGCACCATACCCGCGACCCGCCCCGGAGAGCAAGCCCCACCCACGCCTCGCCGTCTAGTCAGGGAGGGGAGGGACGCGAGGCCCGCATCCACCACCTTCCCCCCGGAGGCTGGATCGTATAGGCTGAGCGCCGGAGGTGTTCATGAATCCGTACGGTGCCTGGGTCTGCCATTTCTGCGGTTACTCACCCCCGCCCGGCTCTCCTCCGCCGAGCCACTGCCCGCGAGATGGACGCGCGATGGTGCCGGAGACCGAGCACCTGAACCATCCCCAGGACTCCTTCCTGGGGGCGGTGGTGGACGGCCGCTTCCGGCTCATCGGGGTGCTGCTGCCCATGGAGCGGGGCGCGGTCTACCGAGCGGTCGAGGACCCCGTGGGCCAGGAGGTGGCGCTGCGGGTCTTCGTCCACGGCCAGAAGGACGAGGCCCGCGAAGAGGAGCGCTTCCGCCGCGAGGCCGAGCCCCTGCTCGCCCTGCGCAACCCCGGCGTGGTGAGCGTGCTGGCGGTCGGCACGGGCAGTGGCTTCCACTGGGCGACCTACGAGCTGATCCGCGCCGAGGCGCTCGCCCAGGGGCTGCAACGGGGCCCCCTCGCGTGGACCCAGGTGCTCGGCCTGACCCAGCACCTGCTGGCCGGGCTGGACGCGGCCCACCGCCTCGGGTTCCTCCACGGAGAGCTGACCCCGGCCAACATCCTCATCATCCAGGAGCAGGCCGGCTTGCGCGCGCGGCTCGCCGGGCTCGGCTCCAACCGGCTCTTCGGCATCGAGCTGCGCGGCGGCACCACCCCGGGCGGGGAGTCCGCCCTCCTCCGGCCGGGGTTGGTGGAGTACGTCTCGCCCGAGCAGATCGAGGGCAAGCACCTCGGCCCCTGGTCCGACGTCTACTCCCTCGGCGCGGTGCTCTTCCACATGATCTCGGGTCGACCGGCCGTGGTCGGCGATCCTGCGGCGATGCTCAACGCGCACCTCCAGGGGCAGCTCCAGCGGCTGGAGCCGGCCTACGCCTGCCCCCAGCCGGTGCTCGACCTGGTGCAGCGGGCCCTCGCGCGCCCCCCGGCCCATCGCTTCCCCGACGCCCGCTCCATGTACGAGGAGATCTCGCGCATCCTCGCGGTCCCCCAGCATCCCATGGTGCCGGGGGTGCAGGGCGCGCCCCGCGCCACCGGCCCGGCGCCGGGCCGGCCCACGGGCTCCCACGGGGTCGCGCCGCCCGCGACCCGGATCCTCGAGAAGTTCGGCGACGCGGCCCAGCTCCAGGGGAGCCGCCCGGCCGAGCCCAGCGCTCGCCCCGCGCCCGGAGCGCGCCCGCCGGCCGGCGACTCGTTGCCCGACGCCGGCAGCACCATGGACATCGACCTCGAAGAGGTCGCCGAAGTCGAAATCGTCCAGGAGATCGGGGAGTTGCCCACCTCGGCCGCCGCCCCCGCCCTGAGCGCCGTGGCCGCGCGCCCGCTGGGTGGCCGCCGCGCCGAGGGCGCGGGCGGCACCATGGACATCGAGGTCGACGAGATCCAGGAGCTGGACCTCTCCGATTCGGAGCTGCCGCGCCACGCCGAGCCCCGCGGCAACGGCTGGGCTCCCACACCGGTGACCCCCGGCGTCGCGTCCGGCTTCACGCCCCCCGCGGCCGCACCCCGCCCGGCGCCGGGCTTCCCCAGCCGCGAGGTCGAAGGCTATCGGGCGGCACCGGCCCCCGAGCCGCACCGGGCGGCCGAGCCAGCTCCTGGCCCCCTCAAGGCACCACCGCCCGATCCCAAGGGTGCGGACCGGGAGAAGGCCACCCTGCTGGTCGACGTCGACGAGCTGGAGATGGCCCGCCTGCAGCAAGAGTACGCCAGCGGCCGCCCGGCCGGGGAGCAGGAGGCCGGCAAGACCGGCAAGCTCCCCCTCCCCCTGCCCGCGCTCATCGGCGTCGGCGCGCTCGCCGCGGCTCTGCTGGTGATCGTCGTCGTCGCCGGGGTCCACTGGGTCCGCTCCCGGCGTCCCCCCGAGCCGCCGGCGGCTGTCACCGAGGCGGCCAAGGCGATGGAGCTCTTCGCCGCGCTCAACCGCCAGGAGGGGGTGCTGCCCGTGGAGGACGGCGCGCCGGCCGAGTCCCTCGGCGACACGCCCCTGACCCTCGAGGAATGGCGAGCCCAGGCCGAGGAGCGGGTCAGCGAGGTGACCCGGCGCGACACCGAGATCGGACGCCAGATCACCACCATGGTGCAGCAGGCGCGGCAGCTCATCGAGCTCGTGCCGCCCCGGGACCGCGCCACGGCTCACCGCCTGGCCCGCGAGCTGGTAGGGCTCTCCTCCACCCGGCGCGGGCTCTCCCAGGAGGCCGCGCAGCTCCGGGCCGCGCTGCGCCGCGCCGACGAGGAGAAGCTCAAGGGCATCGCCGCCAACGCCTGGGGGCTCCGGAGCAACCTGATGGAAGTCCTCGGCTACTCCCAGAGCGCCTTCGACGAGCTGCGCGAGCTCGTCCCCGCGGCCCGGCCGGCCGCCGGACCGGCGAGCGAGCCCACGGCCGTCGCCGCCGCGACCCCGCCCCCACCTCCCGAGCGCTCCCCCACCGTCGTCGCGGCGTCCGAGCCCCCCCGGCTGGTCTCCGGCGGATCCCGCCCGCCGACCTTGCGCGAAGACCGGCCAGCCAGCTCTTCACGGCCGTCCACCATCGAGATCCCGGCGCCGACCACCTCGCGCCGGGCCGAGCCGGTGGACCCGGAGCTGAGCTCGCTCATCGCCTCGGTCCGCCCCACCGCGGAGCTGCCCCGACCGATCCCGGTGACGCCCATCTCCCCGACCGGCAGCCCAGCGGCCACGGCCACGACGGTCGCCAGCGCGCCGACGATGGCCCCCGGAACGATCAGCGAATCGCCCGGCGGCGGCTCCGAGGCGGTCTTCGTGCCGGTGACCAGCACGCCGAACCGCGTCCCGCCGGCCAAGGGCACGGCGAAGAAGACCGCCGGGTCCAGCGAGAGCGACGAGGACCTGCTGCTGCGCATCCTCGGCTCCCCGCGGGAGGGGCCGATCGTGGTCACGGGCGAGAGCTGCCCCTGCACCCCGAAGAACGTCGAGACGGCCGCCCGGGCCGGCGGTCGCGGCCTCACCGAGTGCGAGCTGCGCGCCTGCGAGAAGGTCCCGCCGGGGACGCACCACTTCTCGGAGATCAACCTCAACCTGGCCAGCTACTTCTTCCAGCAGCGCAACCTGCGCCGGGAGTTCGAGGCCCTCTACCGGGCCACCTCCTACGGTTCCTACAAGCACGACCCCCAGGTGCTCGGCGCCTACATCAAGGTCGCGGTGAAGCTGAAGCGCTTCCAGATCGCGCTCCAGGCCAAGGACCGCTTCCTCTTCGTCCAGGACAAGCTCCCGCCGGACCAGCGGCGGCCCAAGGTCGCCGAGATCTACAAGGTGCTCGCGCAGGCCTTCGAGCACCAGTTCTACCGCCAGAAGGAGCGCAAGCCGAAATCCACGGACTTCACCTACCTCAACCGCTCCATCGACTTCTGGGAGCGCTACGCGGACTACTCGGGCGAGCGCAGCCGCGCCGAGTCCACCATCGCCGAGCTGAAGCGGCTGCGCGCCGAGCTGGAGCAGGAGCAGTAGCGCGATTTCTTGACCCGCCCCCACCGATCATGGGATGTCTCGGCCTGCATGTAGGATAAGGTAGGCAGAGGTACCATGGTCACACATCGCCAGCGACGGGAATGGCTCCTCAAGGTCGCGCTCGTCGAGCTGGGCCTCTGGATTGCGCGAGGAGACGGCGCGGTCAGCCGACACGAGGCCGCGCTGATCCTCCAGTTGCTGCGCGAGTGGGGCGCGACGACGGCGGAGCTCGCCCGCCTGCGCCGCATCGGCGAGCAGCGGGTGACGGCCAGCGAGCCGCCCACCGCAGTGCTCCGCACGCTCCCGGAGCTGCTCTCCGGGGAGCAGCGACCGATCTTCCTGGAGACCCTCGCCGAGCTGGCCTTCGAGCGCCAGCCGCGCTGTGCCGGCAAGGTGGGGCGCCTGCTGGACGTCTGCCGGGCGCTGCAGCTCGACCAGCTCCTGGGCTTGAAGGTGGTCAATCAGGTGGCCGCACGCCACGAGCCGCGCTTCGATCCGCGCGGCTGCGAGACGCCGACCTTGCTGCTGGCCAATCCCCTGGTCCTGGCCCGGGCGCTCGAGGAGCTGGGGCTCGAGCGGGTCGACCCCGTCGCGGCGCGGCGCGCCTACCGCCGGCTGACCCTCCAGCTCCACCCCGATCGCCACCCCGAGGCGAGCCCCGGGCAGCGGGAGCTGCTCCTGCAGCGGCTGCTGCGGGTGCGCACGGCGTACCAGCAGGTGGTCGCGGCCGGCCGCCCGACGGTCGCCACGCCCGCCGGCTGAGCGATCAGCGCGACCGGCCGACGGTCTCCACGTCCTCTTCCTCTTCCAGGTGCAGCCGGGCGAACTCCTCCGCCTCCTCGGCGGTGCGCCCCAGCTCCTCCAGCAGGCCGCTCACCCGCTTGCGCAGGAGCTGGATCTGGCCGGCGTCGCGCTGGGTCCCCGCGGAGAAGACGTTGACCAGGTCGAGGTGGACGGCCTGGAGCTGCAGCACCGTGTGCTCGACCGAAGAGAGCAGCCGCTCCCGCCGGATCCGCACCTGGTCACGCAGGTGGAGCTGGCGCTCGACCTCGTGCAGGCTCGCGCTCAGCAGCCGGCGGGTGTCGTCGTCACCCGCCTGGGCCCGCCGCTGCAGCAGCTCGTCGGCGCGCTCCTGCAGCCGCGCCGGCTCGAAGGAGACGAGCTGGAGATCGACCTGCGCGAGCACGGTCAGGTGCGCGGCGATCCGCTCCAGCAGGAGGTCCACCTTCTCGGCGAGCTCGACGAGTCGCGGATCCCGATCCTCCTCGCCGCAGGCCCCCAGCAAGGTGCGGATCCCGTCCCGCACCGCCAGGGCCTCCCCGAACCGAGGGTGCTGGGCTGCGAGCTCCCGCCAGCGACCCTCCCGCCCCGTGGCGAGCAGCCGGGCCGGGCTCCGACGGTGACCGTACAAGGACAGCGTCAAGAACGCGACCACGCCCATCAACAGCAAGAACAGCAAGAAGCGCAGCACGAGCTCCCCCTGCCGCCCGACGTCGAGCGGCCGCCCGGAGGGCCGCACGGCAGAGCGGCCGGAGCGTCCCCCTCCGGTCCCGCCGCCGCCCGGGCACACGGGTCGGTGGTGTCGAGCATACCCGAAATGGCCGACGAAAGGGACGCCCCAGCCGGCGTGCCGGGAGCACGACCGGCCCCGGCCGCCGCGGAGGCTCAGAAGTGGAAGACCAGCCGTCCCTGGAGGGTGTGGGCGCGCTCGGGCTCGATGAGCTCCTGGGTGTCCCGGTGGTAGTAGCTGAACGCGTCCATGGGGAAGAGGACGCCATAATCCAGCCGCAAGGTGAAGGAGTCCTTCTGGGTGAAGAAGAGGCCGGCTCCCAGCTCCACGCCGAGGTTGTGCTCACCGGAGGGAGTGCCGTAGGTGACCGGGATCCGCTGCTCTCCGGACTCCTCGACGTCGGCCTCGAGCGCCCGGGCGAAGAGCAGGCTGGCCTTCGCCCCGAGCCTCTCGCCGGCGGTGTCGATGAAATCGTACTCGAAGGAGGGGGCGAGGTACCACGCGTTGGTGACCGTGCCGAGGATCTCCCGGAAGAGGATCGACCCCACGTGGTAGTCCCGATCGAAGAAGAAGGCGCCGAGGTCCTCCGTGCTCTCCGCGTCGGGGAGGCGGGACCCGGCGAGCACGCCGAAGCCCGTGCGACGATCCCCCGTGGCGAGGCCGGCCTGGAGCCCGAAATCGAAGGAGCGGTAGCGGTACTGCGCCTCGGCCGCGAGCCCGAACAGGAGGATGTCCCGCTCCGTCTCGAGCTCCTGTTGCGGATCGATCGTCGACTCCCCGATCGTCCCGAACCCGAGCGCCGACTCCAGCTCGAAGCGCAGGTGGTGCTGACGCGCGGGCTTCCACTCGAACCGGAGCCAGAGGTCGGGCATGTAGAGGGTCGCGTCCCGCCGCACCAGGGCGTAGTCGTAGGCGTCGAACGCGGCCTGGGCCTGCGCGGTCAGCTCGGGGAGGGGGACGAGCTGGCGTGACTGGCTCCCGGGCAGGTTCTGCTGCTCGCTGCTCCACTCCTGGGAGCGGTACGAGAAGCGGAGGCCGTAGTCGAAGACCGGCAGGCGGTACTCGTCGAGGTCCTTCAGCCGGACCGCCAGCTCCTGCTCCGAGCGGGGCCGCCGGAAGACGGAGAAGGTCCACTGGTCCGCATCGTCGAGCTGATCGAGGTCCCGGGCCTGCCCGAAGGGCTGATCCGGCGAGGCGGTGGTCGCGCCCTCGGAGATCCAGTCGAGGCTGGCCTGCGCGTAGATCCCCATGAACTGGGTCAAGAACTGGACCCGGTCCCGGTAGTCGCCGAAGTCGTCGTCCTCGCCCTGTCCGGCGTTGTTGACCATGCCGAGGCCCCAGGCGTCGGGCATCCGCCCGACGGTCAGCTCGCCCAGGGGCAGGCTCCACCAGGCGTAGACGGCCTTCACCGCCAGGGAGTCGGCCAGGGCCCGACCACCGGCGCCCGGCGAGGCCTGAGAGTCCGAGAAGAAGACGAGGGGCACGTCGGCCCGCCCGCCCGCACCGTCCGGGGTGGAGCCGAGCACCAGGTTGTCGAGCAGATCGAGCTGCGTCCGGATCTGCACCGACTCGGACAGATGCAGGGTCGGCTCGTAGCGGAACCGCAGGTTGGCGCTGTAGACCGAATCGCCGCCGGGGAGGTCGTCGTTGTCCGCGTTGGTCGCGGTCTCGGTCAGGGTGGGAGCGGCACCGCTCGTCCCCCCGAGGGTGTTGTCCTCGCTGAAGGTGCCGAGATCGAGCCCGTTGAAGAAGTCGGGGCGGAAGCGGAAATAGCCGTGGTGCTCGATCCAGGGGAAGCTGGCCCGCGCGGCGACTGCCTGGTCGCCCCAGCCGCTGTCGCCGAACCCGACGTCACCCAGGGGCTCACCGATGGGCGGGAGGTCGCTGGCGGTCGGGGCACCGAAGCCCGCGGGGAAGCTCGTCGCCGGAGCCGCGGCCGGAGCCGCGACCGGAGCCGTGGCCGGAGCCGGAGCCGCCGGAGCCGCGGCCGGAGCCGGAGCCGCCGGAGCCGTGGCCGCGGCCGGTGCCGCGACCGGTGCCGCGACCGGCGCCGGAGCCGCGGCCGGAGCCGGAGCCGCCGGAGCCGCCGGAGCCGCGACCGGAGCCGGAGCCGCGACCGGAGCCGTGGCCGGAGCCGGAGCCGCCGGAGCCGCGGCCGGAGCCGCGGGCGTGCCGGGCTGAGGTTGCCCTGCGGCCGACGAGGAGGCCACGAAGATCGAGAGGAACAGCAGAGCCTGAAAACGCACCATTCCGAGACCTCCCGAGGTCGAGGAGAGGACCGAGTAGCATGGACGGGGGGGAGCGTCAATCGACGCCGGCCGCCGACAGGTGAGCCTGGCTCCCCTCCTCAGGGGTTGGCCTCCTCGGCCCAGATCTGCAGGAGGTTCATCACCGCACACACGGAGAGAGCCATCGCCCGGGTGGAAACCCACTCGGTCGGCCCGTGGAAGTTGACGCCGCCCGCGAAGAGGTTCGGAGTCGGCAGCCCCTTCTCCGTGAGCCGCGAGCCGTCCGTACCACCCCGCACCGGCACGGCCTCGGGCTCGACCCCGGCCAGCCGGACGGCCTTCATCAGCGTGCCGAGCAGGGTCGGACGGAGCTGCTGCATCACGCGCATGTTGCGGTAAGACTTGACGATCTCGACCTCGACCTTCAGCCGCGGCTCCTCGGCCTGGAGCTCCGCCGCGAGGCGCCGGACCAGCTCACCCCGCGCCGCGAGGAGGTCGTCCTCGAAGTCGCGCAGGATCATGTGCACCTTGACCCGGGCCGAGTTGCCCTCGATCTCGTCGATGTGGATGAAGCCCTCGCGCCCCTCGGTGTGCTCGGGCCGATCGAGCGCCGGGAGCCGATCGAGGAAGCGGGCCATCCAGGCGACGGCGTTGACCAGCTTGTTCTTGGCCGTGCCCGGATGCGTCGCGACCCCGTGGATGGTGACGAAGGCGCTGTCCGCGGAGAAGGTCTCGACGTTCACCTCGCCGGGGAAGCCGCCGTCGAGGGTGAACGCCACGTCCGCGCCGAAGCGCTCCAGGGGGAACCAGTTGGTGCCCCGGCCGATCTCCTCGTCCGGAGTGAAGGCGATCCGCAGGGGCGGGCGGGGCAGCTCGGGATGGCGCAGCAAAAGCTCGAGCGCGGCGAAGATCACCGCGACCCCGGCCTTGTCGTCCGCTCCCAGCAAGGTGTTCCCGTCGCTGGTGATGATCGTGTCGCCGAGGCACTGCCGCAGCTCGGGAGAGCTCTCGGGATCGATGGTCACGCCGGCGGCGAGGCGGATCTCGCCCCCGGTGTACCCCTCGTGGATCACGGGCCGGATGTTGGCGCCCGAGAAGGCCGGCGCGGTGTCGACGTGCGCCATCAGCCCGAGGGGCGGCGCGTCGCAGTTGCCCGGCAAGGCGGCGAGCAGGTAGCCGTTCTCGTCGAGGCTCACCTCGGTGAGGCCCAGCAGCCGCAGCTCTTGCGCGAGCTGCTCGAGGAGCACGCGCTGACCCGGGGTGGTGGGCCGCGAATCGCTGCGCGGGTCCGAGGTCGTGTCGACGACGACGTAGCGGAGGAAGCGCTCTACCAGGGAGGTCTCGTCGAGCAGGCGGCGGGGATCGTCGAAGGGCTGCATCGTGGCTCGCTCCTCAGGCCAGGAGAGCCTGGCCGAAACGGGAAGACCGGGACGCACCCGGCAGCGGCAAGGGTGGGCAAGGCCGGCGCGCCGACGGACCACGGCCCCGGCGGGATCGGCTCATGGGGCCCCCGCCGGCGAGGGCGCGGGCGCAGCGGTGGCTGGCGCTCCGGGCGAGGCCGCCACGCCGAGCAGTTGCTCCCACTGCTCCGGGGAGATGTGTCCGGGATACAGGGTGCTCCCCACGGCGTAGCTCGGCGTCCCCCGCACGCCCAGCTCCAGGCCGGCGTCGATGTCCCGCCGGATCGCGGCCAGGGACGTGGGGTCGTCCAGGCAGCGGACGAACTGGGCCTGATCCAGGCCCAGTCGGCTCGCCAGCCCGTCGCGGGTCAGCCCGGCCTGGCCACGCTCGGCGAAGATCAGATCGTTGGCCTCCCAGGCCTTGCCCTGTCGACCGGCGCAGACCACCCAGCGGGCGAGGGCGCAGGCCCGCGGGTGGAACGGTCGCCGCACCAGGGGGTTGCAGCTATCGTCGAGGGGGAAGTGGCGATGGATGAAGCGGACCTGCTCGGGGTTCGCGGCCACCCGCGCCCGCAGCTCCTTGTGCCCCCGCTCACAGTGCGGGCACTGGTAGTCGGAGTACTCGATCACCGTCAGCCGGGGCTGGCGAGCGCCGATCCAGCTATCGCCCTCGGGGGTCACCCCGGTGGCGATCCCGCCGGGCCCCATGGTGGTCCTGACGTTCCAGTAGTTGGGGTAGAACAGGAGCAACGCCAGTACGATCGCCCCAACCCCCCCGACGATCACCAACGAAAGCACCAGACGCGCGCGCACCAGGCGCCAGTCCCCGGCGACGGCCGCGCCCGCCCCCCCCCGCCGGCAGGCCAGCAGCACGGCGAGGACGAAGAGGACGGCGTTGAGCAGGTAGGTCGCGACGCACAGGATGCAGAAGCTGTGGATCGCCACCGCCGAGATGGTCCCGAGCACGAGGCTCGCCAGCAAGGCGAACGAGGAGAGGACCAGCAGCAGCCCGGCCGGCCAGGTGCCAGGGCGGCGACCACGCAAGCCGGAGACGAACACGGCCCCCAGCAGCAGGTAGCCGAGCAGGCCCCAGACCGCGACCGGCACCCCGAGGAAGACCGAGTACGGACTCTCGGCCACCGTGTCGCAGTTGACCGTCTCGGACACCGCACAGAACGAGCGGTAGTCGGGGTCCGTGTGCACCCAGACGTGGATGGAGGTCAGCTCACCGGCGATGCCCAGCCCCACCAGGCAGACCAGGACGCCGAGGAGGAGCAGGATCTTCCCCGACCGGGGGCTCCGGGCGGCCAGGGGGCCCGCCTCGACATCCTCGTGCGGCTGCTTCGTTCCCACGCCTGCTCTCCACCCGCTCCTGGACCGCCTCCCGGGCGGTCTGGCGGGGCGATTCTAGCGGAAGAGGCCGGCCCTGGGAATGGAAGATGCAGGCGGTCGACATCTGCTGCCGGCCCACTCGCCAGGCCAGGGGGCTGACCACTCGCGCCCCCCGGGAGCAGGGGGGGATCCACTTTCCGGGTAGCGGCCGCTGGCCAGGGCGAGTACAACCCCCTCCGACGATGCCCTCGAGGAGGCCCTGCCCATGAGACAGACCCAGACCTTCGTCGTGATCCCCTCCCTCCCCCCACGCCTCTCCTTCCTCCGGGAGCTGGCCTACAACCTGTGGTGGTGCTGGAATCACGACGCCATCGACCTGCTGCGCCGGATCGACCGGCCCCTCTGGCAGGAGATCGGGATGAACCCGGTGAAGCTGCTGGGCACCACCCCGCAGCGGCGGCTCGAGGAGCTGGCCCAGGACGACGGCTTCTTGGCCCACCTCGACCGGGTCGAGAACTCCTTCCGGCGCTACATGAGCGGCAGCCACTGGTACAGCCGGACCCGGGCTCGCATGATGAAGGACCCGGAGTACAAGATCGCTTACTTCTCGCTGGAGTACGGCCTCACGGAGTCGGTGCCGATCTACTCGGGCGGCCTCGGCGTGCTCGCGGGGGACCACCTCAAGTCGTGCAGCGACCTGGGGATCCCGCTGATCGGCGTCGGCCTGCTGTACCTGCGCGGCTACTTCCGGCAGTACCTCAACGCGGACGGCTGGCAGCAGGAGATCTACCCGGAGACCGACGTCTACAACCTCCCCCTCGTCCCCGCGCTCGACGCCGAGGGCAAGCAGGTGCGGGTCGAGATCAACCTCGGCGACCGCATCCTCCACGCCCGGACCTGGCGGATCGAGGTCGGCCGGCTGCCCTTGCTGCTGCTGGACACCAACGTCCCCGAGAACCTGCCCCACGACCGCGAGGTCACCGCGTCCCTGTACGGCGGCGGGGCGGACGTGCGGATCCGCCAGGAGATCCTCCTGGGCATCGGCGGCCTGCGCGCGCTGAAGGCCCTCGGCATCGAGCCGACGGTCTGCCACATGAACGAGGGGCACTCGGCCTTCCTCGCGCTCGAGCAGATCCGCCAGGAGATGAAGCAGCACGGCCTGACCTTCGACGAGGCCGTGGAGGTGGTCTCGACCGCCAACGTCTTCACGACGCACACGCCGGTGCCCGCGGGGAACGAGCGCTTCACCGCCGACCTCATCGAGCGCTACCTCCACTCCCTGCACGAGGAGCTGGGGCTGAGCTGCCAGGACTTCCTCGCCCTGGGGCGCGAGAACCCCCACGATCCCCAGGAGACCTTCTGCCTGACCGTGCTGGCCCTGCGGCTCGCGGACCACTCCAACGGCGTCAGCCGGCTGCACGGCGAGGTCTCCCGCAAGATGTGGGCACGCGTCTGGCCCGAGATCCCCGCCGACGAGGTGCCCATCCACAGCATCACCAACGGCGTCCACACCCGCACCTGGATCTCGAACGATCTCGCCTACTTGTTCGACACCTACCTCGGGCACCGGTGGGGCGACGACCCGGCGAACCCGGAGGTCTGGGACGCCGTGGACACGATCCCGGACGAGGAGCTCTGGCGAACGCACACCTACCGCCGCGAGCGGCTGGTGGCCTTCACGCGTCGGCGTCTCAAGGAGCAGCTCCGCCGCCGGGGTCTGCCCGAGAAGGAGGCCGCGGTCGCGGACGAGGTGCTCGACCCGGCCGCCCTGACCATCGGCTTCGCCCGACGGTTCGCGACCTACAAGCGGGCCAACCTGATCCTCCAGAACCTCGACCGGATCCGGAAGATCCTCCTGGACAAGGACCGCCCCGTCCAGCTCATCTTCGCCGGCAAGGCGCACCCCGCGGACAACCAGGGCAAGGAGCTGATCCGCCAGATCATCCACATCGCCCGCGACCCGGAGCTGCGCCGGCGCATCGTCTTCCTCGAGGACTACGACATGCGGGTCGCCCGGGTCCTCGTGCAGGGCGTGGACGTCTGGCTCAACAACCCCATGCGCCCCAAGGAAGCGAGCGGCACCAGCGGGATGAAGGCCGCGGCCAACGGCGCCATCAACATGAGCGTCCTGGACGGCTGGTGGGTGGAGGGCTTCTCCCCCGATCACGGCTGGGCCATCGGCCAGGGCGAGGAGTACGCCGACACGCGCGAGCAGGACGTGGTCGAGTCGGCCAACCTGCTCGACCTCCTCGAGCAGGAGGTGATCCCGACCTTCTACGACCGCGGCCGGGACCGGGGGAGCGACAAGCTGCCCCGCCACTGGATCCGCCGGATGAAGGAGACGATCCGCCAGGTGGTGCCGGTGTTCAACACCAACCGGATGGTCGCCGAGTACACGGACCTCTGCTACCTCCCGGCCGCCCACCGCTCCTCGGTGCTGCGGGTCGAGGAAAACGGCCAGGCACGCCAGCTCGCCGCCTGGAAGCAGCGGATCCGGTCGGCCTGGCACGGCGTGCGCGTGGCCAACATGACCCCCCTGAGCGCGACGGAGCTGCCCGTGGGCCAGGAGTTCCTGGTCCAGGCCGACGTCCACCTGAACGGCCTGACCCCGGACGACCTGCTCGTGGAGCTGTACCACGGGCCGACCGACGCCTGGGGCAACATCCAGCAGGGTCATCCGGCGTCCATGACGTACCAGTCGAGCGACCCTGCCGGCATCGCGCGCTTCAGCGGCGGGATCCGCTGCCAGATGACGGGCCGCCACGGCTACACCGTGCGGATCCTCCCCCGCCACGAGCACCTCAGCAACCCCTACGAGCTGTTCCTGATCCGCTGGGCCTGAGCGAGCGCGGCAGCGACCCGGTCTTGCTGGCAGATCGATCTGCCATCTCCCTGGCAGGAATCCCCCGAATCGGCCCCAAACCGGCTACTCCAGATGCCAGATCAAGGGGAGTCGCCACCTCTCCCGGACGCCGGTCGAGCGGGCACGAGCGCGGGGACTCGCTCCCGGGCCGTTCGGACGTGATCCGCCGGCATCGCGCCCCTCTCGCGAAGTTGGCATCGCACTTGCAGACAAGAAAAGTCGCTCAGGGCGACGAGGGGTCGCAATCCCGGGAACAAAACCCGGCCGACCCCGGTTCTCCTAGGTAAGGGTGCTCGGCGAGGACCGACCCCGTGAAGCAGTTCTTTGGACTCGAACGTGAGCATCGGGACCGCCTGGAAGGGGCAGGTCGAGCCGTGGAAGCCAGCGAAGGCTCCTTTCCACAATCCCCTCCCCGGTGGCTCGCGACGGGTCCTTCTAACGGCCGCAAGGTGGCGGCCACGGCGTGCCGCAAGGCCGACCTGCACTGGACCAGGCATCTCACCCAACCCCGGGGCCCCGGGCATTCTGCTCGGGGCCCTGCCGCGTTCTGGCTCCCCCATCACCCTGCTCGCTCCCGTGGCCTGGCCTCCCGCCCCGGCCCGACACCTCCGCGCCAATCTTGCCTACATTTACCCACCATGCTACCCTCGGCTGGACGGCCGACCTCCACCCCGGCCGCTGCGAGGCAGCGTTGCGGATCCCGCTCGTCAGCCCCCTGCTCCTGCTGCTCGGGCTCGCCCTGCTGCTGAGCGCGTGCGCGGGTCGGGCCGGGGGAGTGCGCCCCGCCGGCGAGCTCCCCGCGACCCGGGCGGAGCTCGCCACCGCCGCCGCGACCCACCCGGAGGTGGAGCCCCTCGTGGCGGACGCCGCGGCCCGTCACGGCGTCACCGAGGAGCTGGTCCTGGCGGTGATCTGGAACGAGTCGCGCTTCCGCCCGACCGCAACCTCTCCCGCAGGCGCCATGGGGCTCATGCAGCTCATGCCCTCCACCGTCCGGACCCTGAGCGGGCGGCTGGGGGTCACCGATCCCGACCCGTACGACCCCGCCTTCAACGTGGACGCGGGGACCTACTACCTCGGGCTTTTGCTGCGCCGCTTCGCGGGCGACGAGACCCTCGCGCTGGCCGCCTACGCCGCCGGCCCCGGCGCGGTCCAGCGCTGGCAGCGGCAAGGCCGTCGGCTCCCCGCCAGTTGCCAGCGCTACGCAGCCCGCGTCCTCGCCGCGCGCGACCTGTTCCGGCAAGGTGAGCGCCCCTCGCTCGTCGAGCCCGTCCCCCCCACGGTGCGCCTCCCCGAGCCCGAGACCGACCGTCTGGCGCTCGAGCAGCTCATCCTGGCCGCCGAGCAGCGGGATGCCCAGCGGGCCGCCCTCCAGCAGCCCGCATCGCCCCCCCCGCCCGACGAGGCGCCTACTCTCCGTCCGGATTGACGATGATCGTGACGGTGCTGCCCGCGGGCAAGGGGGTGCCCGCGGCGGGGCGCTGGCCGGTCACGGCCAGGGGACGGACGTCCTCGTCGTACGCCGCGTAGCGGACCACGGGCCGGTAGCCCTTGGCGCGCAGGGTCGCCTCGGCCCGGGCCTGGGAGCTGCCGCGCACCGCCGGCACCAGCAGCTCGACCGGGGAGGCGGTCGCCGCCTCCCCGGAGACGGGGGCGGCCCCGGCCGGCGGGGCTGCGATGGGCGCCGGCGGCGCGGCGGGGACGGACGCCCCGGCGGCGACGGGTGACGAGAGGGGGGCCACGACCGGGACGGGGGCTGCGGCCGGGACGGGAGCCACGACGGGCGCGCCCCCGGGCGCGACGACGACCTCACCCCCGGCCGGCTCCGGGAGCGCGCCCCCGGGCGGCGCCGGCACGACCGCCGAAGCGGGGATCCCGGCCCCGACCGGGCTCACGGGGCCACCGACCGGGTGATCCAGGAGCAGGATCCACGTCAGGAAGAACACGGCGCAGACCAGGATCGAGGTCACGAGGGAGATGGCGACCACCTTGCCGGTGGTCATGGGCGGCACGCGCCGGGGCAGCCCGGGATAGGGATATCCCGGCATCGGGCCCAGGGGACCGCCCGGCACCGGGCCCAGGGGACCACCCAGGACCGGCCCGCCGCTGCCCATGGTGGTCGGTCCGGTGGGCCCGGGGAGGGTGCCGTAGGGAGGTGTCGGATAGGGTCCGCTCGGGTAGACGGGTTGGCTCATCCTGCTGTCGCCTCCTGCCGCGGGGATCCAGGAGCATGTTGCTAGCACATCGGCCGGGAGGCTCCAAGGCACCGATCCCGCAGCCCGGTGGCGCGGCCCCCCGGCCGCTCAGAACCTGGCCCCGCCACCGAGGAGGACGCCGCCGGGCAGCGGCTCCAGCAGCAGGCCCCAGGAGACGGCCGGACCGGCGGGCGGGGCGTCGGGGCGGGCAGGGACCGCGGCCGGCCGCGTGACCAGGTAGGTGGTGAGGGCGCCGGCCGCGAGGGCCAGGCCCGCGCCGTAGCCGACCAGCGCGTAGGTCCAGCGCCGCTCGCCCCGGTCACGCAGATCCTGCTTCTCGGCGAGATCGTCCGTGGCGGCGTAGTCCGTCGCGTCCCCGTAGGCCAGGAGGTGGAACACGCCGCCCCCGGCCAGACCGACGGCGGCGCCCGCGGCCAGGCCCCAGATCAGTACTTCGTGCCCAGATCCACCGGCCTCGGTCGAGACCTTCGCCCCACCGACTCGCCCCGGAGCGCCCCCGGGCCGCGAGGCGGCCGCCCCCGCGGGCTGCAGCACGACGCTGACCTGCGCGCCGGCCTCGCCGATCTGGAGCGCCTGGCGATGGACCGCGTGGCCAGGGGCCTCCACCCGCAACGAGTACAGCCCGAGGGGGACCCGGGGGAGGTTCAGCGGCGTCGTACCCCGGGGCTGATCGTCGAGATAGACCTGGGCGCCGGGCACGCTGGACTCGACCCGCAGGAGGGCCTCCTTGACCCGGTAGAGCTCTTCGAGCATCGGCGAGATCCCCGCGAGCACCTCCGGGGAGCCGCCCGCGAACTCGCGCTTCACCTCGGCCCCCACCGCACCATCCACCCCTACCTTGAACAGGAGGAGACGATGCAGCTCGCGGTCGGCCGCGAGGTAGCCGACGATCATGCTGGTCAGGCCGAGCACCGTCTCGGCCCGGGCGAGGCAGGTCTTCTCCTTGAGGCAGGTCTCCACGCCCGCGCGGTCCGGCAGCCCGAGGCGGGCCAGGAACTCCTCCTTGCCGACGATCTCCTGGTCGGTCTGCCGGGAGACCGCAGCCACCAGCACCTCGGTGCACTGATCGGCGAGGGGCTCGGAGGCCTCCTCGGCCCCCAGCACGAGGGCCGCCACGCGCTCCCGCGCCTCGGCGAGGCCGGGCCCGGCGAGCAGCAGCAGCAGACCACAACAAGGCCCGAGGACCGCCACGCGGCGTGCCGGAGAACCGCCGGGCGCTGCCCCGACGCGGAGCTGGACCCGCGAGATCACTGCTGGCGCCTCCCTGGCTGACGAGCGCACATGGATCCTCCGGAAGACGACCTCCCGACCCCCTCCAGGATGTATCATCCCGGAGCCCTGGGTGACAATGCCCCGGACAGGAGAGTGTCTCGTGCCCTGGAAGCTCCCCCCCCTGGCCTGCACCGGCGCGGCCCTGCGCCAGCTCGCCCGCTGCTGGCGTCCCGTCGGCCTCGCCTTCGTCGTGCTGCTGGGCCCGCTGCAGGTGCTGCTGGCCCTGGACCCGGTCACGGCGGGGGCCTTCGAGCTGGAGCTCCTGCCGGGTGAGTCCCTCGGCGCCAGCGATCTGCTGGCCTCGCTGCTGTACCTGCTCGTCGAGCCCGCGCTGACGCTGGTGGTGCTGCGGCGGCTGCTCGCGACGCCGGCGGGGAGCGCACCCGCCCCCGTCGGCGGGCCGCGGCTGGCCGGGCTGTACCTCACCCTGCTGGCGGTGGACTTCTTGCGGGTCCTGCTCGTGGGCGTGGCCGCGGTGTTCGTCGTCCTCTTGCCCCCCGTCGTCGCCTGGCTCTTCCTCGCCGAGCTCCCGGCGGTGCAGGAGGGGCAGACCAATCCGGTGAGCTGCCTGCAGCGCAGCCGCCAGCTCGTCAGCGGCCACGCGGGCCAGCTCCTCCTGGCCTTGCTGCCCCTTGGCGGGCCCTGGCTCGCCCTCAAGGGGCTGGTCGCCTTCGGCCCCCCCCTGTCCTCCGGGGTCGGGCTGGCGGCCAACGTCGGGCTCGACCTGCTCGGGCTCGGGCTGATCGCGCTCGCCAGCGAGGTGTACGTGCGCCTCACGCTCCCGCCCGCGGTCCGGGAGTCGGACGCAGCGAGCGGGACGAGCCCCGCGCCGACCGGCCCCTAGATCCCGCCGTGCGGCGGCGTTACTTGCTCTGACGACGGAAGAAGGAGGGGAGCTCGGCCACGGCCGAAGCGGAGCCGCGACGGGCCGGAGTGTAGCGGTCGGGTGGAGTGGCGCTGCGCGCCGCGGCCTCGGCGTCCAGCTCGTCGGCGGCGGTGGAGACGAGGGGGGCGGCCTGGGCAGCGGGGATCGCCGAGGTCGCGAAGGGCCCGGGAGTCATGGTGCGGACCTCGGTGAGACCGCCGCTGCGCGCGGAGGCCGCGGGCGACAGCGTGCGCGGCGACGGGGACGCGGCCACGAGCGGCGGCGTGGCGTTGCGCTTCCAGGCGGGCTCCTTGAGCCGCTCCGTGTCGAGGGGCCGGCCGAGCTGCTTGCCGCGCAGCCGGGGGTCCCGGGAGCGATTGAACAGGGCGATGGCCGGCGCGATGGCCATGGACTCTTCCTGGATGCCCGTGGCGATGACGGTCACCTTGAGCTCGTCGCCCATCGCATCGTCCACCACGGCACCGAAGATCACGTGGGCGTCGGGGTCGACGCACTGCTCGATGGGCGCGACCGCATCCCGGATCTCGTGGATGGTGAGGCTGCTGCTGGCCGTGACGTTGATCAGCAGGGCCTTGGCGCCGTCGACCCGCAGGTCCTCGAGCAGGGGGCAGTGGATCGCCTCGTCGGCCGCGGCCCGGGCGCGACCCTCGCCCCGCGCCCGCCCGGTGCCCATCAGCGCGGTCCCCTTGTCCTGCATGATCGTCCGCACGTCGGCGAAATCGACCCGGACCAGGCCGCCGGGACGGATCACCTCGGCGATGCCGGCCACCGCGTTCTCGAGCACCTGGTTGACCCGGAGGAAGGAGTCGACCAGCTCCGTGCCCTTCTTCACGACGTCGAACAGCCGATCGTTGGGGATGATGATCAGCGTGTCGACGACCTTGCGCAGCTCCTCGATGCCCGCCGTGGCCTGGGCCGCACGCCGGTTCCCCTCGAAGAAGAAGGGCCGCGTCACCACGCCCACCGTCAGCGCGCCCAGCTCCCGGGCCGCCTGCGCCACCACCGGCGCCGCGCCGGTGCCCGTGCCGCCGCCCATCCCGCAGGTCACGAAGACCATGTCCGCGCCGTACAGCACGTCGCTGAGCCGCGCGTGGTCCTCGATGGCCGAGGCACGCCCGATCTGGGGATCGGCGCCCGCACCATGGCCCCGGGCCGTCTGGATACCGATCTGCACCTTCTGGGGCGCCCGGCTGGCCTGCAGGGCCGCCAGATCGGTGTTGACGGCGATGAAGTCCACCTCGGGCAGACGCCCACCCGCGATCATCCAGTCGATGGCGTTGCTGCCGCCACCGCCGACACCACAGACTTTCACGCATGGAGTGCTGTTGTCAGCCTCCCGCCAGTCGATCGACATCGTTGCTCTCCTCCGAGCGATCTTTAACGATGCAGTAGATGGCACCTCCCCGTCCCATCTATCCGCATGGCAACGCCAGATCGCCTAGTGGCGTCACCTCATCGGCTCATGTCCTCCATTCAATATGCCTTTCTAACTACAAATAGCAAAATAGTACTAAAATAGCTCGGCAAAGAAATCGACTGTCTTCTGCCAGACAGCACCAATTCCGCTACTCTTTCCAATTCCAGAGTAGAAGTTCTCCCTTCCAGTGAGTCCAACCAGAGCAAGACCAGCAGCAGTAGCATAACGCGGATTCATGACCAAATCGAGCCCGAGAACCTGATGAGGAACCCCGATCCGCACCGGTGCATCGAGCATATTACCGATGTAGACGTCGATACCTCGCAGCAAAGCGGTTCCGCCGGTCAGAACGATGCCCGCGGTGAGCTTGCCGCCGAGGTTCTGGCTGTTCAGCTCGTTCATCAGGAAGGTCAGGATGTCGTCCAGCCGCGACTCGAGCACCCCGGAGATGAAGGCCCGGTGGATCACCTGCGGCGGTCGTCCGTCCACCGCGGGCAGGGTCACCACGTCGGTCGGGTCGATCTCCTCGGAGGGCAGCTCCCCCGAGCGGAGCTTGAGCCGCTCGGCCTCCTCGGGCACCGTGGCGGCCGCATCGGCCAGGTCGGCGGTGAAGTCCGCGCCGCCCACCGCCAGGCTCGCGGTGTGGGTGAGCCCACCCTCGAGGTAGACGACCAGGCTGGTCAGCCGGCTGCCGATGTCCAGGTGCGCGACGCCGAGCTTCTTCTCGTCTTCCGTGAGCACGGCGTGGGCCGCGGCGATCCCGGGCGCCATCATCCCGACCACCTGCAGCCCGGCCTGGCGGAAGATGTCCAGCGTCTCGTCGAGCACCTCGGCGGGCGCGGTGATCAGGTGATAGCGGGCCTCGAGACAGGAGCCGCTCATCCCGATGGGATCCGTGATCCGGGACCGGCCGTCGAGGAGGTACTCCCGGGAGATCGCGTGCACGACGCGGCGATCCTGGGGCAAGCTCACGGCCTGGGCCGCCTCGCTCACGCGGCGGACGTGCTCGGGGCGGACCTCGCGGATCTTCTGCTTGGGGATCTCGACCATCCCCTCGCTGTTGAACCCCTTGATCTTCTCGCCGGGCAGGGAGACGAACACCTCGCGCAGCTCGCTGGAGGCCTGGATCGCGGCGTCCTCGATCACCTTGCGGACGACCCCGACGATCGCCTCACGCTGCCCGACGTGCTCCTGGGGCGGCTCGAGGGCCGCCTGCCCGAGCGCGACGACCACCGGCTGGGCTTCCCGCCGCTCCACCGCCACGGCCGTCACGCTGCTGCCACCGAGGTCCACACCAACTGCCAGACGGGTCTCCTTCGCCATGACTCCTCCCTGCACGGACTCTGTCACCCGGGACCGGGCCGGCGCGCCGCCAGGCCGACGCGGCCCCCGTGGATCAACCGTTGGACCCCTTTTTCGAAGGGATGCTCGTTTCTTCCATTCCTACCGTCACTCGATATGGATCCGACTCGCCATCCAGCAAGACGTAGCTCGGCCTTCTACCCTCTTGTCGGAGAGTCACGAGGACATCCCGCAGCCGATTGAGTCGGTAGCTGTGCTCGGTGACTCCGAGATGCACCTCGGTAGCCATGTTCTCGGTGTAGAGGATCATCCCGAGGACGGGATCGACGTGGATCTCGGAGAGACGATCGATCTGCGTGAGCTGGAGCCGGTTCCACTCCCGGATCACCGAGAGCGCCTCGCGGATCAGCGCCCCCCGCCGCACGGCCTCCAGGGAGCGCTCGGCCCCCAGCCCGGTGATCACCGGGAGGCGCTCCTCACCCCGCCCCGCGCTCGGGGCGAAGACCACCCCGTGCTCGTCGGCCAACTGGAGCCCGTCCAGCAGGACGAGGGCCGCGGGCTTGCGCTCGACGATGTGGATGGTCACCCGACCGGGGAGCTCGACCGCGACCCGGGCATCCGCGACGCGCGGGTGCGCCTCGAGCCGCCGCTCGACCTCCCGGGGGTCGAGCTTCATGACGTGGGTGTGCTCGTCGAGGCCGGCCCAGGACCGCACCTCCTCCTCGCCGATGCGCTGCTCGCCCGTGATCTCGAGGCTGCGCAGCCGGAAGTAGGGGGTCGTGTCCCAGTACTGGTACAGGCTCCAGATCACGCCGGCCAGCAGTGCGCAGGCGAGCAGCGGCGGCAGGAGCAGGCGCAGCCCCCGGCCGATCCGCCGCAGCGGCCGCTGCAGCCCGGCGAGCAGCCGCGCCGGGCGCAGAGGCGGCCCCACCCGTCGCCGGTGCCGACGCAACCTCATCGGTCACCTCCCGACGCGACCCGGCGCCGGGCCGGCAGCCTCAGAGCAGCCGCGCTACTCATGGCCCACCCAGAGCCGCGCCCCGGCGAGGAGCCGGCCGCACAGCTCGTCATACGAAATCCCATTGTATTTCGCACACATCGGCAACAAGGAATGGCTGGTCATGCCCGGCAGGGTGTTGACCTCGAGCAGGTGGGGGCTGCCGTCGCGCGCCACGATGAAGTCGACCCGGGGGCCGCCCGCGCACCCGAGGACCTCGACGGCCTGCTCGGCGAGCTCATGCAGGCGCCGCAGGGTCGGCTCCGGGAGGCGCGCCGGCGTGTGATAGCGGGTGCCGTCGCTCTCGTACTTGGCCCGGTAGTCGTAGAACTCCTCCCCGTACACGATCTCGGTGCTGGCGAGGGCACGGCCGGCGAGCACGCCGACGGTGACCTCCGCGCCCTCCACCCACTGCTCGAGCAGCACCCGCCCGTCGCCACAGCTCGCCGCCGTGACCACGGCCCGGTGGAGCTCCTCCGGCTCGTGGACGATGGACACGCCCACGGAGGAGCCCTCGCTCGCCGGCTTGACCACCACGGGGAAGCCGAAGGGGTTCTCGACCTCCTCCCCGAGGGGGCCCGGCTCGACCAGCCGGAAATCGGGAGTCGGCAAGCCGGCCTGGAGCAGGAGCTGCTTCGTCCGCACCTTGTCCATGGCCAGGGCCGAGGCCAGAGGCCCCGAGCCGGTGTAGGGGATGCCGAGCAGCTCGAGCAGCCCCTGGACGCAGCCGTCCTCTCCGTAGGTGCCGTGGAGGGCGTTGAAGCAGACGTCGGGCTGGATCTCCTGCAGCCGCGCGGCCAGGTCCCGGCCGACGTCGACGAGGACGACGTCGTAGCCGAGGCGGGTGAGGGCCGCGGCCACGAGGGTCCCCGACAGGAGGGACACGGCCCGCTCCGAGGAGAGCCCACCATACAGGACCACGACCCGGGCACCCTTGAAGGGCATCATGTCGTTCACCGAACCCTCCTCGTCGCACGTCGCCGGGCCGGCCGCCGCACCCGCCGCGAAGCCGAGCAGCAGGTTCTCGGGCTGGAGCCGGACCCCGCTGGCGGCGTGCACCCGCTGCTGGACCTGCCGGATCAGGGCGTGGATCTCCGCGGCCGTGGCTCCCCGCCTGGCGACGATGAAGTTGGCGTGCACCGCGCTGACCTCGGCCATCCCGATCGCGGTGCCCTTCAGGCCGGCCTGCTCGATGAGCTTCCCGGCGTGCTCGCCCGGCGGGTTCTTGAAGACGCACCCCGCGGTCGCCCCGCTGGGCTGGGTGGCCCGCCGCCGGGCGAGGTAGCGGTCGATCGCCTCGCCGACCGGCCGGGGATCTCCCTGGGTGAGTCGCAGCGTGGCCGCCACGACGACGCTGCCCGCCGGCAGCCGGCTGCAGCGGTAGCCGAGGCCGCAGCGCGCCGCGGGGAGACGCTGGAGCTCCCCGTCCCGGGTGACCACCTCGACCTCGATCAGCACGTCCGAGAGCTGCCCGGCCGACGTCCCGGCGTTCATGATCACCGCCCCGCCCAGGGAGCCGGGGATGCCCGCCGCGAAGACGAGGCCCGGGAGCCCCTCCAGCCGCGCCCGGAGGACCAGTTGCGGCAGCGAGGAGCCGGCGCCGGCCCGCAAGAGCAGCTCGTCGGGTCGCCCGCCGGGTACCGGCGCCCGGGAGATCGTGGCGAAGGCCGGCGCGGAGAGCCGCAGCACCACCCCACGCAGCCCCGCGTCCGCGATCAGCACGTTGCAGCCCTCCCCGAGGACGAGGTAGGGCACCCCGTGGCGGGTGCAGTAGCTCAGGCAGCGGGCGAGGTCGGCGAGGTCGGCCGGGACGACGAAGGCCTCCGCGGGCCCCCCCACGCGGTAGGAGGTGTGCCGGGCGAGGAGCTCCTCGGGCAGCACCTCGCCCGTGAGCAGGGCCGCGAGCTCGGCGACACGCCAGCCGCTCATCCGGCCTCCTCCGCGGCGGCGGGCGCGGCCCGCCCGCCGAGCTCGTAGACCAGCGCGACGATCTGCCGCGCGGCCCGGGGACGGGCGAGCTCCCCGGCCCGCTCGCCCATCTGCTGCAGCCGGAGGCCATCGGCGAAGAGCTCGGCGAGGGTGGCCGCGAGGGCCGGCGGATCGAGCTCCCGCTCACGGACCAGCAAGGCCGCACCGGCCTGGACGAAGGCCCGCGCGTTGGCCTCCTGGTGGTTGTCCGCCGCGTAGGGGAAGGGGATCAGCACCGCGGGGCGGCGCGCCGCGGCCAGCTCGAAGAGGGTGGTCGCGCCGGCGCGGCAGATCACCAGATCGGCCCAGGAGTAGGCCGCGGCCATGTCCTCGATGAACTCGCTGGTCTCGACCTGCGCGAGCAGACCGCGGGCTTGCAGCTCGAGGCGCACGCTCTCGAGATCGAGCCGGCCCGTGCCGTGCCGCACCCGGGGGCTGACGCCGAGGCGCTGCAGCTCGGTGAGCACGGCCGGCAGGACCCGGTTGATCCCCCGGGCCCCCTGGCTCCCGCCGACCACCAGGAGGTGGGGCGGCTCACCGGCGGCCCGGGGCTCGACGTTCGCCCGGGCGGCCGCCAGGCGCTCGCCGATGCTCTGCCGCACGGGGTTGCCGAGGAGCACGGTGCGCCCGGCCGGGAAGGAGCCACGCGCCTCCTCCAGCGCGACCACCACCCGGCGGGCCACCCGGCCGAGGAGCCGGTTGGTCATGCCGGGGCGCGCGTTCTGCTCCAGGATCACCGTCGGCCGCCCCGTCAAGGCCGCGGCCAGCACCGCCGGGCCCGAGGCATAGCCGCCGACGCCGAGGACGACGTCGGGACGGAACTCCCGCAGGATCCGCCAGGACTGGAGCAAGGCCCGGGGCAGCCGGAGCAGGCCGGCGATCCACCCCGACCAGCCGCCACCCTTGAGCCGCTGGACCTGGATCGTCCGCAGGGAGAGCCCCTCCCGCGGGCAGACGCGGGCCTCGATCCCGCGCTCGGTGCCGACGAAGAGGACCTCGCTGCCGGGGTCCTGCGCGCGCAGCTCCTCGACCACGGCCAGGCCGGGGAAGAAGTGGCCGCCCGTCCCCCCGCCGGCCACCAATACCCGGAACGCCGGCGGGTTCATCGGATCGCCTCCCACAGCCGCATCCGGAGCCGACGGAGCGGTCCGGCGCCGGGGGGCACCCGCGTCGGCGGCAGCTTCTCGACCAGGGGCAGGCCCATGGAGATCCGCAGCAGGATGCCCACGGAGAAGGCCGAGAACAGCATCGACGAGCCGCCGTAGGAGATGAACGGCAAGGTGAGCCCCTTGGTCGGCAGCACGCCGGTGATCACCCCGAGGTTCACCGAGGCCTGCAGGACGAGCTGCAAGGTGAGGCCGAACGCGAGGAAGCGCTCGAAGAGGCTCGTCGCCCGGTAGGCGATGCGCAGCCCACGCCAGCCGATGAGTACGAACAGGAGCACGACGCCGGCGAGCCCCAGCAATCCCAGCTCCTGGGTCCCGATGGCCATGATGAAGTCCGTGTGCGCCTCGGGCAGGAAGAAGAGCTTCTTGGCCCCCAGCCCGAGCCCCTGCCCCGTGACCCCGCCGGTGACGACCCCCTCGAGGGACTGGCAGAGATGGTAGCCGTAGGGCTTGTCGCAGTAGCGCCAGGGGTCGAGGAAGACGAGGATCCGGTTCACCCGCATGTCGCTCATGGAGATGATGTAGCCCAGCAGGGGGATGACGAAGGCGCTCACGATCACGACGTTGAGGAACCGGGTGCCGCCGACGAGCAGCATGAGGATCATGATCCCCCCGAGCATCGCCGAGGTCCCGAGGTCGGGCTGCTTCAGGCAGAACATGACGAGCACGCCGAGCACCACCAGATGCGGGAAGAATCCGGTGCTGAAGTTCCTGATCTTCCTCGCCTTTTTTACCATGGAGAAGGACACGTAGATGATGAAGACCAGCTTCGCCAGCTCGGAGGGCTGGAAGCGGAAGAAGCCCAGGTTGTACCAGCGAGTGGAGTTGTTGACGGTGGTGCCGAAGGGGATCAGGCCGGCGAGGAGGAGGATCGCCAGGGTCAACAGCAGGTAGGCGTGACGATGGTACCAGCCCACGGGGATCTTCAGCGCGAGGACGAGCGCCCCGAGCCCGACGAGCACGTTGAGGACGGTGCGCAGGAGCAGGGCCTCGGAGTTGCCCGTGAGCCGCATGACCCCCGCGGCGTCGACGGCGACGCCCTCCCGGATCAGGGAGGCCGAGTAGACCATCACCACGCCGAAACCCATGGCGACGAGCACCAGCAGCAGCAGGAGCCGATCGTAGCCCTGGGGCTCCGCGACCACCGGCAGGGAGGCGCTGGAGCTCCGGATACCGAAGCAGCTCTCCTCGTCCGAGGAGGGAGACCAGGTCCTGCCGAGCGCTTCCGAAGACATCGGCCGTCACCCATCCGCTGCAGGGCGTGCCATCCTTCCCCGAGGATGGTCCCTGGTGGAACGATCTATCTCAGCTTCAGACTCGCCAGAGCGATCAGGGCGAGCATGATCGCTACGATCCAGAAACGTACGATGATTTTCGGTTCAGCCCACCCTTTGAGCTCATAATGATGATGAAGGGGAGCCATCCGAAAAATACGTTTGCCTGTCAGCTTATAAGAGACGGTTTGTGTCACAACGGACACACCCTCAAGCACAAAAATTCCACCCAAAATCGGAAGAAGCAGCTCATTCTTAGTAAGCACGGCAAGAAGTCCAATAGATGCTCCAAGTGCAAGAGATCCCACATCGCCCATGAAAATACTTGCCGGATAGGTATTATACCAGAGGAATCCGATCCCAGCTCCCACCATTGCCCCACAAAAAATGGCAAGTTCACCCGCACCCTTGATGGAAGGAATCCTCAGATAGGCCGCAAAATCGAATTTCCGCAGGATTTCCACGGAATCGATCACCTCATAGTAACTAAGTACCGTTCCTGCCCCATAACTCAGAACGAGGAATACAGCTCCAGCGATAATGACAGGTACGATCGCCAGACCATCCAATCCATCCGTCAGATTGACTGTGTTTGCCGTGGCAATGACCACAAGAATCATGAATCCAAAATATAAGGCCGGAGGCAAAACGAGATTATACTTGATCGGCACGAAAGGAGCATAGAGGCTGCAATCGAATCCCTGAATGAAAACCAGATAACCACCGATGATCGCGGCGATGACGATCTGCAACAAGAGCTTCAGCTTGGCCGGCAGCCCCCGCTTCTTGCCGATCCCCTTGAGCTTCATGTAGTCGTCCACGAAGCCGAGCGCGCCGTAGCAGACCGTCGTGACGAGCACGAGCCAGGTGTACTGGTTGGTCAGATCGGCCCAGAGCAGGGTCGAGCCCACGAGGGAGAAGAGGATCAGCGTGCCGCCCATGGTCGGGGTGCCCGACTTCTGCTGGTGGCCCTGAGGCCCGTCGGCGCGGATCACCTCGCCGATCTGCTCCCGCCGCAGCCGCCGGATGAACCAGGGATAGAGGAACAGCGCCACGAAGAGCGCGGTCGCGGTCGCGGCCAGCACCCGGAAGCTGGTGTAGCGGAACACCCGGAAGGCGCCGACGTCCCGAAGCTGGAAGAGCAGATGGAAGAGCACCTCAGTGAACCTCCCCGCGCCGCAGGCCGTCGAGGACCCGCTCCAGCCCGACCCGCCGCGAGCCCTTGAGCAACACGAGATCCCCGGGCCGGGACCGCTCGAGGAGCAGCTCCGCCACCTCGCCGGCCTCCTCCTGGTGGACCCAGCTCTTCACCCCCCCCGTGCGGCGAGCCTCCTCGCCGAGCGCCTCCGCCTCCCGGCCGACGGTGATCAGCAGCTCGAGCCCGATCCGCCCGGCGTGCCGGCCCACCTGCTGGTGGAGCCGGAGCGACTCGGCTCCGAGCTCCCGCATCTCGCCGAGGATGGCGATCTTGCGGGCGTGGCCGATGGCCTCGGCGGCCAGGGCCTCGAGGGTGTCGAGCGCGGCCACCATCGAGCCCGGGTTGGCGTTGTAGCAGTCGTCGATGACCGTCAGGCCGAGGAGCCGCTGCACGGCTAGCCGGTGCGGGGCGGGCAGCACGCGCCCCATGGCCAGCAGGCACGGCTCGGGCTCGAGGTCGAAGGCCCGGCACACCGCGAGCGCGGCCGCGGCGTTGAGCAGGTTGTGCCGGCCGAGGAGCTTGAGCTGCACCGGCAGCAGCCGGCCGCCCACCTCGAGGATCCCCGAGGCGCCCCCCGTGCCCAGCGGGCCGGCTCCCGAGGAGGCCTGCACGACCCGGACGTCCGCGCCGGCGCTCGTGCCGAAGGTCAGCACCGGGGCGCTGGTCCGGCGGGCCTGGGCGACGACGTGCGGATCGTCGAGGTTCACCACCGCGACCCCGTCGGGCCGGAGGGCCTCGAACAGCTCCCCCTTGGCCGCCGCGACCCCCTCGATGCTGCCCAGGCCTTCGGTGTGGGCTGCGGCGACGCAGGTGATCACGCCGATGCGCGGCAGGGCGAGCCCGGCGAGGTAGGCGATCTCGCCGGGGGCGTTCATCCCCAGCTCGAGGACCGCGAAGCGGTGCTCGGGACGAAGCTGCAGCAAGGTGAAGGGCAGGCCGATGTCGTTGTTCAGGTTGCCGCTGGTCTTCAGGGTCGGCCCCGCCAGGGCCAGGGCCGCACCCACCAGCTCCTTGGTGCCCGTCTTGCCGTTCGAGCCGGTGACCGCCGCGAGCTGCACCCCGAAGCGGCGCCGGTGCCAGTGGGCGAGCCTCCCGAGCGCGGCCCGGGTGTCCGGGACCGCGAGGATCGGCACGGCTCGCTCCCCCAGCTCGAGGGTCGGCAGCCGGGGGAGCGCATGGGCCGGGATCACCAGGCCGCTGGCCCCGGCGGCCAGGGCCTGCGAGACGTAGTCGACGCCGTCGAACCGCTCGCCCTTGATCGCGAAGTACAGGTCCCCGGGCTGCAGCAGGCGCGTGTCGCTGCACACCCCGCCGAGCACCCCCTGGGGCCGTCCGCTGAGCAGCTCCGCGCCGGCCGCGTGCACCGCCTCCGCGACGGTGAGCTGCAGATCCTGCCTCATGGTCGACTCCGTTCGTCCAGCGCCTGCCGCGCCTCCGCCACGTCGCTGAAGGGGAGGCGCACCCCGGCCCGCTCCTGGTACTCCTCGTGCCCCTTGCCGGCCAACAGCACGATGTCTCCGGGCTGCGCCGCGTCCAGGGCGCGCCGGATCGCCTCCCGCCGCTCGGGCACGACGACCCGGGCGGCCCCGGCCGGCATCCCCTCCTCGATCTGGGAGAGGATCCGGTCGCTCGGCTCGTGGCGCGGGTTGTCGTCCGTGAGCACGACCAGGGCGCTCTGCCGGGCCGCGACGGCCCCCATCGCGGGCCGCTTCCCGTGGTCGCGGTCGCCGCCGCAGCCGAACAGGGTGATCACCCGACCACCCCGGGCCGCGGCCCGGACCGCGAGCTCGTCCAGCACCCGGGCCAGCGCGTCCGGCGTGTGCGCGTAGTCGACCAGCACCTCGAGCTCGCCCCGCGGATCGGCCACCCGCTGCAGTCGCCCCGGCGCGCCCTCGGCCGTGGCCAGCCCGGCCACGAGCTCCGCCGGCCCCACCCCCAGGGAGGAGGCGGCGGCGCAGACCGCGAGCAGGTTCTCGAGGTTGAAGGTCCCGATCAGGGGTGAGTGGAGGGAAAACGGGCCCGCGGGCCCCACCAGCTCGGCGGTCAGCCCGGCCGGACCTTGCTGCCAGCGGACCACCCGCAGGGCGGCCGCTGCGTCGCCGCGGACCGAGAACCCCTGGCAGCCGGGCAGCTCCGCAGCCAGCCGCCGCCCCCAGGGGCAGTCCAGGTTGACCCAGCGGTCGCCGGGACCGAATTCGGCGAACAGCCGCCGCTTGGCCTGGAAGTAGGCCTCCTCCGTCCCGTGGAGATCGAGGTGATCCCGGGTGAGGTTGGTGAAGACCCGCACCGCGAAGCGCTGGCCGATGACCCGGTGGGCCGCCAGCGCGTGGGAGGAGACCTCCAGCAGGACGTCGGTGATCCCGTGGTCCAGCATCTCGGCCAGCAGCCGCTGGAGATCGAGGGACTCGGGGGTCGTGTTGCGCGTCGGACGCTGCTGGTCGCCGAACCAGGCGCCGAGGGTGCCGATCAGGCCGGCCGGCCGCCCCGCCGCCAGCAGCACGGTGCGCAGCAGGAAGCAGAACGTGCTCTTGCCGTTGGTCCCCGTCACCCCGGCGAGCCGCAGGCGGTGCGAGGGCTCCTCGTAGAAGCGGGCCGCGACCTGGGCGAGGATCGCCCGGCTGTCTGTGACCTGCAGCGCCGTGACCCCCGCGGGGAGCACGGGGGGCAGCTCCTCGACCAGCAGCGCGGCGGCGCCGGCCGCGACCGCGGCGTCGAGGAAGCGGTGACCGTCGCTGCTGGCCCCGCGCAGGGCCACGAAGAGGGTGCCCGGCCGGACCGCGCGGCTGTCGTAGGTGATGTCGTGGACGAGGACCGCCGGGTCGCCCCGCCAGGCGAGGACCGGTAGCCCGGCGCAGAGCTCCCGGAGGGAGCGCGGCCGCCCGGGGGTCACGGCCGGACCTCGCGGGTCACCCCGGCGAAGACCACCCGCACGCCGCTCTCCGGCCCCACCAGCGTCCCCGGGGGAGGCTCCTGCTGCACGGCCCGGCCGCTGCCGACTACCTCGAGCGTCAGCCCGTGCTCCTCGGCCACGGCGAGGGAGCGCAGCATGGACAGGCCCTGGAACGAGGGCACGGCCGTCGGCTCGGGGGCCGCGGCGGCCAGGGGATCGAGGCCGAGGGCCGGCTCCTCGACCACCGCGGCGTCGCCCGAGACCTCCCGGACGGGCTCCCGCTCCTCGACCTCGGCGACCGCGGCAGGCTGCGGCCGGAGGGTCGCGGCCGCTTCGGCCTCGGCCAGGGCCTCCGCCGGGAAGATGCCGCGGTACGCGAGGGCTCGCCGGGCGATGGCCTTGGCCGCCGGCCCGGCCACCGCGCCGCCGTAGTGGATCGGCTCGGGCTCGTCCAGGGAGACGAGGATCACGAAGGCCGGCCGATCGGCCGGCACGAAACCAACGAAAGTACCAATCCACTTGTCCGCATAGCGCCCTTGCTCTACTTTTTCCGCGGTTCCCGTCTTGCCTGCAGTCAGAAAGCCCTCGAGGCGCGCCTTGCCGCCGGTCCCGTGCTTTTCGTGGACCACACCGACCATGGCCTCCGTGACCTGACGCGCCACCTCCGGCCGACAGATCCGGCGGCGCGCCACGACCGGGAGCTCGGGCCCGGGGCCCTGGCCCGGCTCGTCGACGCGCAGCACCAGCCGGGGCTGCAGCAACACGCCGCCGTTGGCGATCGCACCGACGGCGGCGAGGAGCTGCAGGCGCGAGACCGTGACCCCCTGGCCGAAGGAGACGGTGGCCAGCTTCACCTGGGGCCAGCTCGCCGGGGGATCGAGCTGCCCGCCGACCTCGCCGAGGAGGCCCGGCGTGCCGGTCTTGCCGTGCAGGCCCATCGCGACGATCGCCTCGTACAGCCGCTCCCGGCCCAGCAGCTCGCCGAGCTTGCTGGCGCCGATGTTGCTGGACACGACCAGCACGTCCCTCGCGGAGAGGACCCCCTCCGGCGCGTGGTCGTGGATGACGTGGCGCCCGATGCGGTAGGCGCCCCGCTCGCAGTCGATGGGCGTCGCCAGGCTGACCACCCCGGCCTCGAGGGCCGCGGCCAGGACGAAGACCTTCATCACCGAGCCCGGCTCGAAGTCCTCGACGACCGACCAGTTGCCGAGCTGCTCCGCCTTCTTCCGGGGATCGTTGGGATCGAAGGCCGGCGACAGGGCCCAGGCGAGGATGTCGCCCTGGTGCGGGTCCAGGATCATCGCCACGCCGCGCTTGGCCTGGTGCTGCTTGACCGCCGCATGGAGCTCCTCCTCGGCGACCTGCTGCAGGTAGGGATCGATGGTCAGCACGACCGACTGCCCCTCGAGCTTGTCGCCGTCCTGCAGCCCCTGGTCGAAGATGGGCGTCCGCAGGGCGTCACGCCGCCCCTTGACGACGCGCACCTCACCCGCCAGCACCGAGTTCATGGCCGCCTCGATGCCGAACACCCCGCGATCCTTGATGTCCGTGCAGCCGACGATGGGCCCGGCGAGCGCGCCCTGGGGCCAGGTCCGCTTGGACTCCCGCTCCAGCACGATGCCCGGGAGGTTCAGCTCCCGGACCCGGGCGCTGAGGGGATCGTCGATCTTGCGCGCCAGGTAGGTGTGCTTCACCGGCCGCTCCAGGGTGGCGAGGACGTCGGCCACGGGGAGCCCGAGGGCCTGCGCGAGCAGGACCGCGCTGCGCGGCTTGTCGACCACCTCCGCCGGGTGCACCCCGACCGAGTGGACCTGGACCGCACCGGCGAGCTCGCCCCCCTTCCGGTCGAGGATGTTCCCGCGCCGGCTCTGGAGCTGGAACTCCTCCTCGGTCTGCTTCGCGACCCGGACACGCAGCTCCTCGCCCTTGGCCTGCTGCAGCCAGACGGCCTTGACCAGCACCCCGACCGCCAGCAGGGCGGGGACGAGGATGGCGAAGGCCATCTTCATCCGGAGGTTGACCCCGGCGCGCTGCTCTCGCGGGTTCACTGGGCGACCCGACGTTCCCTGGCGGGCGAAGCCTGCTCGCCGGTCGGAGCGATGATGGCCAGCCGCTCGCCGGACGCCGCCGCGCCGACCGCCGCCGACGAGAGCTGGCCCTGCCGCAAGAGGTCCTGGGAGGCGCCGGCGGCCAAGAAGCGCGCCTGGCTGCCGGAAGGGGGCCGCAGGCGGGTGCTCTGCGCCGCCTCGAGCTGCAGGCGCGCCGGCGTCTGCCACTCCCGGGCCTCGAGGTGGAGGCGCTCGTTCTGCTCGTGCAGCCGGGTCAGCCGTTCCCGGGCATCGGCGATCTGGTAGCCCAGGAGGGTGGTCTGGGAGCGCTGGTGCACGAGGTAGACGAAGCAGGCGGTCAGCCAGCCGACGCACAGCAGGGACACGAGCAGGAAGGTGACCCCCCGGCCCGGACCGAGCAGCCCCGCGGCGGTCGCGGGGGGCAGCACCCGCTCGGAGCTCTCCCCCGGCGCGGAGGCGAGGGGCTGGCCGGCGGCGGGGAGGGTCGAGGTCGCAGTCGCGGTCCAGGGCTGGCGGCTGGTCATGGTCGGAGCTCCTTCATCCAGGCACGCAGGACGGCGCTGCGCGAGCGCGGGTTACGGGCGATCTCCGCGGGTCCGGCGTGCTCTCCCCGCGTGGTGAGCAGCCGCCCCGCAGGCTGGCGGCCGCAGCCGCACACGGGCAGGCGCGGCGGGCAGATGCAGCCCCGGGAGAGCTCGGCGAATCGACGCTTGACCCGCCGGTCCTCGAGGGAGTGGTAGCTGAGGACGACGACCACCCCGCCCGGGGCCAGGGGCTCGGGCAGCCAGGCGAGCAGCCGCTCCAGAGCCGGCAGCTCCTGGTTGACCTCCAGGCGCAGGGCCTGGAAGACGAGGGTCGCCGGGTGGTGGCTGCGCCCGCCCCCCGAGCCCTTGCGGCCACGGGGCGGCGAGTGCCGGAGGACCAGATCCGCGAGCTGATCGGTCCGGTCGAGCTCGCCGCGCCGGGCCGCCTCGTGGAGCAGCCGGGCCAGCCGTCCGGCGCCGGGCACCTCGCCACGCCGGAGGACGTCGGCGAGCGCCACCTCGTCGAGGTCCCGCAGCAAGCTGGCCGCGGTGGTCGGCTGGCGCTGGTCCATCCGCATGTCGAGCGGCCCGGAGCGCTGCAACGAGAAGCCCCGCGCCGCATCGTCGAGGTCGTTCCCGGAGACCCCGAGATCGGCATAGATCCCCTGAAACAGAGGCCTGCCGGCGCCTTCCCAGAGCTCGGGCAGCTCATCGAAGCGGCAATGCTCCAGGCGGACCCGCTTCCCGAAGCCGGCCAGCCGTGCCTGGGCCGCGGCGAGCGCCTGGGCGTCCTGGTCCACCCCCCACAAGGAGCCGTCGGGGTCGCAGCGGCGAAGCACCTCCGCCGCGTGGCCGCCGCCACCGAGGGTGAGGTCGAGGTAGCGACCACCGGCCCGGGGCGCGAGGTGCCGCAGCACCTCCTCGACCAGCACCGCTTCGTGGAAGCCCTCGGACAACAAAGCCCCCTCACGGTGGCCGGACGCACCCGTCCGCTCGCCGTCGTCGACCCTCGTCGCGGCCTGGAACCGCTGGTCTATTGATCTGCTGCTGGCCGGGCCATGCTCCCCGAAGCGCCGCCAGCCTTCTCCGAACGAAACACGCACCGCTGGATCCGGGAGATCGGCGAGTTCCGATTCGTCGCCGCCTGGTTGAGCACCGCGGGCAGGATCTTCCCGGCCTCGGGATGAGTGAGGTCGAAGTACTGCCCGAGCCCCGTCCAGACGATCTCCTTGGTGACCTGGAGGTACTCCCGGAACCGCGCCGGCAACTGGACCCGCCCCGCGTCGTCGATCTCGCAGCGGGAGGCCAGGTGCATGAACGCGTAAGCCGCGTCCTGATCCTCCGGATCCTCGAGCTCGTTGAGCTCCTGCACGACCTTGGTGAACGCGTCGGGCGGGTAGACCCGCACCACCGGGAACCCACACGCCTGGGTGACGGAGAGGTACAGCTCCTGGATCCCGTGCTCGCTGAGCGACTTGCGGAACTGGCTGGGGACCGGGCTGCGCCCCCGGTCGTCCACCGACCGCCGCTCGCTCCCCAAGAATCGCGGCTCCGGAAGCTGGCTCACGTCATTCACCCGCCAGGACTGGGAGCGCCGGCATCCTCCCACGGACTACCACGACGACCCCTCCTGACCCCATCGCTTCAATCTCCCGAATAGCTCTCGCTGGCTCCCTCTGTCAAGCTAGTGCATCGTCAACTGATCATCTATCTGACAACCCTCGGCGACTCCTGGCCTTTTTTGCCCACCCTCCCGAAGGATCGTCACCATCCCCAAGTAAGATGCGTCTGGGGAGAAGCGGTCGTTTCAACCCAGTGCGTGAGAGGCAGATTAGCCGACCCCGCGACGGCAGGGAAGGGACTATTCCACAACCCCCGATGACCCCTGGAGGTTTCCGCCCCCCCCGGCCTCCCCGGCCGCGACACGGCCACGAACCACCTCTTATTTCAGGAACTTACAGCCAGAGCTCCGCAGGAGTCGCGGACGAGGCGGGGAGCACGGCGCGCGGGGTGAGGAGCGCCGGGCCCGTCAGGCCGGGCCGGAGGGTAGCGGCAACAGGCTGGCCGGGGGGGAGGTGGGGTGAGCGGGGCGCGACGCCCACCGGTCCCCCCGCCGGGTGCGCGCCTCACGTGCGGTTGGCGACGGTCTCCTCGAGGAGCATGCGGATCCGCCGGACGAGGACCTCCACCAGCCCCTGGAGCAGCTCGGATCGGTCGGCGACCAGGTCGAAGAACTCGATCCGGCCGAGGCTCAAGGTCCGCAAGGCGGTGCGGGCCACCGCGGTCGTCGGCCGGGGTTTGCGGTCGAGCATCGAGAGCTGGCCGAAGCTCTCCCGCTGGTGGTTGACGAGGATCGAGCAGCCGGACTTGAACAGCTCCACCTCGCCCTCGAGGATCAGGTAGAGCGCGTCGGACGGATCGCCCTCCTCGTAGATCACCTGCCCCTGGGGGAAGGACTTCTCCTCGGTGATGCTGGCGATGGCGACCAGGTCGTCGACCCGCTGGTGCTCGAACAGGTCCACCGACTGGAGGAAGAGGACCTTGTCCATCAACGTCTCGGGCATCTCGTTCTCCAGCAGCGGGGGCAGCGGCCCCACCGCCTCCTGCAACCAGGGCGCGGACTGGCGCACGCTGCGCTGGGCGATGCTGCGGAGCAGGGCGTCCCGGCTCCGCACCAGCTCCACCAGCCGGGCGAGCCCTCCCGGCGGGGCCTCGGCCTGGAGCGCGACGAGCACCCGGGCGCCCGAGGCCAGATCGTCGGAGCTCGCCGGGGCGGCGAGGCGAGGTGAGGCGAGGGTCAGCAGTGGCGAAGAGCTGCGCGTCGGCTGCCAGTCCTCGTCGGCGTAGCGAGCCGCCTCGGGGCTCCCGCCCCGGCGGGCCTGCGGCTCGCGGCCCGCGGTCTGCCAGCGCCGCACCGCCGCGGCGCTGACCTCCCACGCACCGTCGACGCTGGCGCAGTGGGTGGCGTAGACGCTGCCGGCGTCGCGCAGCCGATCGTACGCCTCGAGCAGCTCCAGGACCCGCCGCCGCTGCTCCCCCTCGAGGAGCCGCTCCAGCAGGTTGAGGGCGTCGGCTCGCTGGTGGCGGGTGCCGAACAGCCAGCGCAGGCGGATCGCGTAGAGGCTCTCCGCCGGGTGGACCAGGCTCAGCAGGTGCAGCAGCACGACGAGGTTCTGCAGGAGGCGGTCGTTGAGGATCCGCAGGAGCAGGTGACCGGGACGAAAGTACGGGAGCAGCTCCTGGTAGACGGGCAGGTAGTAGCTCACGGAGCTCAGCCGCCGCTCCACCGCCTGGTGCACCCACTGGCGGTCGAAGTCGATCTCCGGGTGCGCCCGGTGGAGCGCGGCGAGTGCGCCCGCGATGCGGTCCCGCAGGAAGGGGTCGTCCTCCGTGTTGGAGAAGAGCAGGGCCCGCCCCGCCCGGGCCGTGCCGATCCGGCGCAGAAGCTGCGGGAGGCGCAGCCGCAGCTCGAGCCCCCGGCTCCGATCGTTGAGCCACTGCTCGCAGAGGTCGACCACCGCGTCGCCATAGCTCGCCAGGGCGTCGCGGGCCGCCAGCCGGTGGGCGCGGGAGCCCAGCGCCTCCAGCAAGGGCGGGAGGAGTGAGGGATGGGCCAGCCGCCCGGCCGCGCGCACCGCCGCCTCCCGCACCTCCGGGGTGCCGTCCTTGAGCAACTGGAGCAGCAGGCCCGGGAGCTCCGGTCCCCGGAGGCGGCCGATGAGCTCCGCGAGCTGGACCTTCTCGGCCGGCGGCGCCATCATCCGGCTCCAGACGACCCAGTGGGCCAGCAGGCGGTGCGCGGGGCCCGACCCGTCCGGCTCGAGGGGGTACAGCGACTCGATGGCCTCGCTGCGGATGGCCAGGTCGGGCGAGCGCAGCCGCTGCTGCAGCAAGGCCGTGGCCCGGACGGGCGCGAGCTGGGCGAGGGAGCGCACCTCGCCGAGCTGGGGGGTCCGGAACTCGGCGGCCAGGGACCCCACCAGGGGCAAGGCCGCGGCCTCCCGGGACGCGGTGAGCAGGTGCGCCTGCTGGCGCACCTCGGCGTCGGGGTGGGCCACGAGCCGGGTGAGGTAGGGGGCGAGGTCGAAGCCCGGCTCGGCCCGGACGAGGGCCAGGGCCGAGAGGATCTGCCCGGCGTTGCCCAGCCGCAGCCCCTGCTCCAGGTAGTCGCGGACGGTGCCCTGCCCGAGGCGGACGCTCTGGGAGTTCTGGAAGGTGAGGCGGAGCCGGGCATCGAGCAGCCGCTGGTGCTCCCGGTGCAGCCAGCAGAGCAGCCCGGCGCCCGGGAGCAACAGCACCAGCACGCCGACCTCGGAGACCAGGGCGCCGGCCAGGGGCAAGGAGACGAAGAGCACCAGCCCGCCGAGCGCCAGACCGAGCTTCTTCAGCAGCCCGTCGATGACCCCGCGCAACAGCACTCGGTCCCCCGGAGGCAGGGGATGGAAGAGGAGCTGGATCGCCGGCTGCGAGAGGGAGAGGCTGGACGCGCTCTCCACCACCTTCAGGGCGAAGATCGGCCAGAAGCCCAGCCCGGCCAGGCCGAGCGCGGCCAGGCCGCCGATCAGCCCGAGCAGGGTCAGCAGGTAGCCGCGCACGTGGAAGCGCGAGAGCAGGCGGCCGGTGACCAGCAACTGGAAGAGGATCGCGAACAGGCCGACCACGAGGTTGAGCAGGCCGAAGACCGACGTGAGCTGGTCATCGTGGAGGATCCCCTGGGCCCGGCTGCGGAAGAAGAAGTCCACCGTCACCGAGAGCACGGAGAGCAGCAGGACGAGCCCCGCGATCAGCCGCGGGTAGCGGCTGCGGGAGAGCAGCCGGAAGCCGAGGAGCAGGTTCCCGACGCGCGAGGAGGTGCCGCGGGCGCGGCTCGCGGACGTGGGGTCCGACAGGGGGGTGGCCCAGCCGCTGCGCCCCCCGGGGAGGCGGCGGGCCAGGCGCAGGGCGCTGAGGCCCGTGAGGAAGAGCGCCGCGGCCGCGAAGGGGAGCAGCGCGCGGGTCCCCAGCAGCACGGAGCAGCGCTCGACGAAGAGCCCGCCGACCACTGCACCGGCCATCCCGGCCGCCCCGATGAGCCCGAAGATCCGCATGGCCGTGCGGCTGTCGAACAGGGTGCCCAGCAGCTCCCAGTAGGCGATGGAGAGCACCGTCGCGCAGGCTTCCCCGAAGAGGTAGAGCGCGATGGTCGTCGGCTTGTCGGCCACGGGCAGCAGCACGAAGCACAGCAGCAGGACCCCTGCGGCGACGAAGGCGCCCAGGGCCAGCCGCCCCGCGCCGGAGGGTGCGGCGAGCAGCAGCAGGGCGAGGCCGACCGCAAACGGGATGGCGATGTACAGCAGGGGCAGCACCGACGCCGAGAACTCGGTGAGCAGCAAGCCGTTGGAGGCCGACTTGAGGATGGTGATCGCCGCGGTGAAGGTGAAGAGGAAGAAGCCACTGAGCAGACCGGTGGTGCGATCCGCCGGGGCCAGGGTGAGCTTCGGGGTCTTGGCGATCAGGGGTCGTATCCTGGGGTCCGTCGTGGTCCGGGCAGTGCGGCGGGGGCCGCGGGGCCAGCGGAGCGGCGGCCGGTGGCCGTGGGCAAGCCGGGGAGGTCGAGGCTCAGTCGGCGATCGCGAGGAGCTTCACGTCGAAGACCAGCATGCCGGCTGGCGCGCCCGGCCGCCCCTTGTAGGCGAGCTCCTCCGGGATCCAGAAGCGGCGGCTCTCGCCCTCGACCATGAGCTGCACGCCCTCGGTCCAGCCCGCGATGACCCCGTTGAGGGGGAAGGAGGCGGGCCGTCCGCGGGGGATCGAGGAGTCGAACATCTTGCCATCGGTGGTCCAGCCCGTGTAGTCGACGGTCACCCGGCTGGTGGCCGCGGGGTGACGGGTGCCGGTCCCCGGGGCGAGCACCTTGGAGGCCAGGCCGGAAGCGGTCCGCTGGGCGTCGGCCGGCGGCGCGGCGACGTCCGCGGGAGCCCGGGGCGCCTGGAGCACGTCGAGCAGCTCGACGTCGAACACCAGCATACCGGCCGGCTTGCCCGGGCGGTTCTGGTAGGCGAGCTCCACCGGGATCCAGAAGCGACGCTTCTCGCCGGTGACCATGAGCTGCAGTCCCTCGGTCCAGCCCGCGATGACCCGCTTCAGCGGGAACGAGGCCGGCTCGCCCCGCTTCACGGAGCTGTCGAACATCTTCCCGTCGGTGGTCCAGCCCGTGTAGTGGACCTTGACGGTGTCGTCGGCGGTGGGCCGCACGGTGCCGGTCCCCGGGGCGAGCACCTTGGAGGCCAGGCCGGACGCGGTCCGCTGGGCGTCGGCCGGCGGCGCGGCGACGTCGGGCGGGGCCGCGAGGTCGCCCGGCTGGGCCGGGTTCGCCGGGGCCGCGGGGACGGCCGGGTTCGCCGGGGCCGCGGGGACGGCCGGATTCGCCGGGGCCGCGGGGCTGACGGTCGTGGCCGAGCCCCCGCTCGCGGCCGGCGCCCCGGCCGCGGCGGCCGGCGAGGCCTGGTCGCCCGGGGGAGACTGGCACCCGGCCAGGGCGAGCAGGGCGATGAGCGAGAGAGACGGGACGAGGATGGTCTTCGTGGTGCGCATGGGGGCCATTCCTGCCTCAGCCGGGAAGGTCGCGCAAGTTTTTTCGGGGAGGAGGAGCCCCGGGGTGGGCGGGGGGAGGCCCACCCACCCCGGGGGAGCGCCGGACGACTAGCGGGGGAAGCGCACCGCGGCCTGGGCCGCGGCCAGCCGGGCGATGGGCACCCGGAAGGGGGAGCAGCTCACGTAGTTCATGCCGGCCTTGTGGCAGAACTCCACGGAGGAGGGCTCCCCGCCGTGCTCGCCGCAGATGCCGATCTTCAGGCCGGGCCGGGCCTTGCGACCCCGCTCGATGGCGAGCTCCACGAGCTGACCGACGCCCTCCTGATCGAGGATCTGGAAGGGATCCGCGGGCAGCAGCTTGCCGGCGACGTAGTCGGGCACGAACCCGCCGATGTCGTCCCGGGAGAAACCGAAGGTCATCTGGGTGAGGTCGTTGGTACCAAAGGAGAAGAACTGGGCGGTCCCGGCGATCTTGTCGGCCGTGAGCGCGGCCCGCGGGATCTCGATCATCGTGCCGTACAGGTGCTCGACGTGCTCGACCCCGTACTTCTGGCACACCTCGGCGTGGACCTGCTGCGCGAGCTTCTTCTGGTGGTCCAGCTCGGCGACCATCCCGACCACGGGGACCATGATCTCGGGCAGGACCTTCACCCCTTCCTGGGTCAGCTCGGCCGCGGACTCGAGGATCGCCCGGAACTGCATCTCGCTGATCTCGGGGAAGGTCACGCCCAGGCGCACGCCCCGGTGGCCCATCATGGGGTTGGACTCGGCGAGGGCCTCGGCCCGGGCGGTCAGCTCGTCCAGGGTGATGCCCAGCGCGGCCGCGAGCTTCTCCCGCTCGTCGTGGTGATGGGGCACGAACTCGTGCAGGGGCGGGTCGAGGAGCCGGATCGTCACCGGCAGGCCGCCCATGACCGCGAGGGTCGCCTTGATGTCCTTCTTCACGAAGGGGTACAGCTCGTCCAGCGCGGCCCGACGCTCCGCCTCGTTCTTGGAGACGATCATCTTGCGCAGCAAGAAGAGCGGCTGCTCGGAGTTCTTGCCGTAGAACATGTGCTCGGTGCGGAACAGGCCGATGCCCTCCGCGCCGAAGGAGCGCGCCTTCTCGGCGTCCGCGGGCGTGTCGGCGTTGGTCCGCACGCCGAGCTGGCGCAGCTCGTCGGCGATGGCCATGAAGCCGACGAAGCGGGGGTTCTCGGTGGCGCTGATCATGGAGATCTGACCGGCATAGACATGACCTTTGGTCCCATTGAGGGTCAGGAAGTCACCTTCCTGGAAGGTCTGCGTGCCGATGGTCATGGTCTTGGCGTGCACGTCCACGTTGATCGCGGCGCAGCCGACGATGCAGCACTTGCCCCAGCCCCGCGCCACGAGGGCGGCGTGGGAGGTCATGCCGCCCCGCGCGGTGAGGATGCCGTCCGCGGCCCGCATGCCCTCCACGTCCTCGGGGTTGGTCTCTTCCCGGACGAGGAGCACCTTCTTGCCCTTTTTGCCCCACTCCACCGCATCGCCGGCGGTGAAGACGATCTGGCCGCAGGCGCCGCCCGGACCGGCCGGCAGCCCCTTCGCCAGGGCCTCGACCTTCTTCTCGGCCGCGGGGTCGAGGATCGGGTGGAGGAGCTCGTCGAGCTGGGCGGGCGCGACCCGCATCACGGCGATCTCCTTGGTGATCAGGCCTTCCTCGAGCATGTCCATGGCCATGTTCAGGGCGGCCGTGCCCGTGCGCTTGCCCACGCGGCACTGCAGCATCCAGAGGCGCCCCTCCTGGATGGTGAACTCGATGTCCTGCATGTCCCGATAGTGGTTCTCGAGGTTCAGCCGGATCTCGTCGAGCTGCTGGTAGACCGCGGGCATGGCCGTCTGCAGGGAGACCATGGCCTTGTTCTGCTCGTTCTTGGTCGCCTCGTTGAGCGGGTTGGGGGTGCGGATGCCCGCGACCACGTCCTCGCCCTGGGCGTTGACCAGCCACTCCCCGTAGAACTTGTTCTCGCCGGTGGCGGGGTTGCGGCTGAAGGCCACGCCGGTGGCCGAGCTGTCGCCCATGTTGCCGAAGACCATGGCCTGGACGTTGACCGCGGTGCCCCACTCGTCGGGGATCCCCTCGATCCGCCGGTAGGAGATGGCCCGGCGCCCGTTCCAGGAGGAGAAGACGGCACCGATGCCGCCCCACATCTGCTCCCGCGCATCATCGGGGAATTCGCGCCCGAGGACCTCGCGGACCCGCACCTTGAACCGCTCGACCAGCCCCTGCAGGTCCTCGACGCTCAGGTCGGCGTCCGAAGCCGCCTTGCGCTCGTCCTTGAGCTCGTGGAGCATCCGGTCGAGCTGGACCCGGATCCCCTGACCCTCGGCCGGCTCGATGCCCGCGGCCTTCTCCATGACGACGTCGCTGTACATCATGATCAGGCGCCGGTAGGCGTCGTAGACGAAGCGGGGGTTGCCGGTCTTGGCGATCAGGCCGGGGATCGTCGCCGAGCAGAGCCCGACGTTGAGCACGGTCTCCATCATGCCGGGCATGGAGCTGCGCGCGCCGGAGCGGATGGACAGCAGCAGGGGGTTCTCGCTGTTCCCGAAGCGGGCGCCCATGACCTCCTCGACCTGGGCGAGGGCCGCGTCGACGGACTCGGTGAGCTCGGCGGGATAGGTCTTGCCGTGGTCGTAGTAATAGGTGCAGACCTCGGTCGTGATGGTGAAGCCCGCGGGCACCGGGATGCCGAGGAGAGCCATCTCGGCCAGGTTGGCACCCTTGCCACCCAGCAGGTTCTTCATCTCGGCCTTGCCGTCTGCCTTCCCGCCGCCGAAGACGTACACGTACTTGCTCGCCATCTCTTCCTCCTCGCCACGACTCGTGGCCGTGCACCTCGAGTGAGCGGCCCCCATGTAGCAGAAGATCGCGGAGTCGGCCAGCCCCGAGCCGCACCGCGGGTGCCGGGGGCTGCCGGCCCCGGCCCCGGGCCCCGCCCCCGAGCCGCCGGGGCCGGCGCGACAAAGGTTGACCGGCCGGGACGGATCCGGGACAGTAGGATCCCGGGGTGCGGGAGCGAGCCGCCGCGCCGGCGGCACGGGGAGACCACGGACGAGAAGGGAGCGATGAAGCTCACCACACGCGCACGCTACGGGACCCGGGCCCTGCTCGACATCGCGCTCAGCCCCACCCAGCCGGTCCAGTTGAAGAACGTCGCCGAGCGGCAGGGGATATCCAAGAAGTACCTCGAGCAGCTCCTCGCCCCCTTGCGCGACGCCGGGCTGCTGCAGACCGTGCGGGGACCGGCCGGCGGGTACCAGCTCGCCCGTCCTCTGACCGAGCTGCGGCTCGGCGAGGTGCTGCGGATCCTCGAGGGCCCCCTCGAGCTGACCGACTGCGTGGCCGACGACCAGACCTGCCTGCGGAGCGCGCAGTGTGCAGCCCGCCAGATCTGGCAGACCCTCTCCGCGGCCATGGAGCAGTGCCTCGACCGGATGACCCTCGCCGACCTGCTCAGCATCCACTCCCGCCTCGCGAGCGGCGACGCCGAGCCGGACGCCACGGCCGCGGCCGCCCCCCCGGCGCCCGCCTCCCCGGGCCGGACCGCCCGCCGCCAGACCACCGGCCACTTCTGCCACCCCCGCCCGGTCGGGCCGGGCTGACCCCTCCCCTCCCCTCCTCGGCGTGGCGCGACGAACCGTCTCTCCCCGGCGCGACGCCCGGGCCACTCCCTGTCTCTATCAGGGTGAGGAGGAGTACATGGGCTGGTTGAAAGATCTGATCGTGGGCAAGCCGAAGGTGATGCCCGTCTCGGTGAACGACGACAACTTCCACCAGGAGGTGCTTCGCTCCGAGGTGCCGGTGGTGCTCGACGTCTGGGGACCGGGCTGCGCCCCCTGCCAGCGCCTCGAGCCCATCATGATGGACCTGGCCGCGCGCTACACGGGCCGGGTGAAGGTGGCGGAGCTCAACGCGCAGGCCGCGCCGAAGACCGCGGCCAAGCTCGGCGTGCGGGGCACCCCGACGGTGATCTACTACCACGCCCGGGGGCGGGAGGCGGAGCGGACCGTCGGCTTCAAGGGCTCTCTGTACCACTCCGAGGTGGTGGAGCAGGTGCTGCTGCCCCGGACGGAGACGGCGGCCGGAGCCTGACCGGGGGCAGGCCAGGAGGGCGGTCCGGGGACGCGCCGGGCGACGGGGGATCCCTTGCCAAAACAACACCAAAACACTAGACTTCATGGAGTCGCGGCCGGCGCGCGGCCGGTCGGAGAGGAGTCGTGGCGATGACGAGCCCAGGGAAGGGGTCGAGCAAGCTGCGGTGCTGGGTGCGGCGCTACTGGGTGATGGCCCTGCTCACCCTGATCGGTGCAGGGATCGGCGCCACCTACGCCTTGACCATCGGCTGCGTCACCGGCGGGTGCCCCATCACCTCCAGCCCGGTGGCCACGGGGCTGATGGGCTCGGTGGTCGGCTTCATGATCGGCGCGGAGCTGTCGGGGGGCCGGCACCTCGCCGGGTGTGACGAGCCGGCCGCCGACCCGCCGGAGCAGACCACCCAGGCGGAAGGCGAGGCATGACCGGGCTCGACCTGGCCACCGTCTTCGGTGCGGGGGTGCTGACCCTCACCAGCCCGTGCGTCCTGCCCCTGATCCCCATCTACCTCGCCATGCTCCTCGGCTCCTCCCTGGAGGCGGTGCGGGACGCGGGCGGCCGGACCCGGCTGCTGACGGCCACCCTGGCCTTCTCCCTCGGCTTCGGGCTCGTCTTCACGGCCCTCGGCCTCGGCGCGTCCTGGCTCGGACAGCTCCTCGCCAGCCACCGGCAGACGCTCCTGTGGGTCGGCGGGCTGCTGGTGATCCTCTTCGGCCTGAAGTTCCTCGGCGTGATCCGCCTGTCCTTCCTCAACACCGAGCGCCGCTTCGGCGCCCTGCGCACCGGTCACCGGCTCGTCGATGCGGGCCTGTTCGGCGTGGTCTTCGCGCTCGGCTGGACGCCCTGCGTCGGCCCCATCCTCGGCTCGGTGCTCACCTACACCGCGTCCCGGACAGCGGATCCCCTCACCGGCGCCCTCTACCTGGCGGTCTACTCCCTCGGCCTGGCCACGCCCTTGCTGGTCCTCGGCTTCGCCTCCGATCGCCTGCTGCCCCTGCTCCAGAAGCTCAACCGCCACCTGCCGCGCCTCGAGAAGATCACCGGCGTGGCCCTGGTCCTGCTGGGCATCTGGCTCATCTCGACCACGAGCTCGGTGCCCACCACCGACGCCGCGGTCGCGCCGGCCCCCTCGGTGGCCGACACCGGCCCGGTGCAGCCCTTCCTCGGCGAGCCGAGCGAGAAAGCCAGGATGGTGAAATTTTACACACCCAAGTGCCCCGCCTGCAAGGCGATGGTCCCGGCCTTGAACGAGCTGAAGCAGGACTGCGCCAACCACCGGATCGAGATCCTCGAGCTCGACGCCAGCGATCCCCGCAACCAGCAGGCGGTGAAGCGCTATCGCGTCAGCGTCGTGCCCACCCTGAGCCTCCTGGCGCCGGACGGCCGTGAGGTGCGGCGCCTCGTCGGGGCGAAGACCCTCGAGGAGCTGCGGCAGGCCGCCGCCGCCCTCGTCGAGCAGACCTGCGCGACCCAGCTCCCCCTGCCCCTGGACGCCTTGCCGGAAGGCGGCGCGAACTGTGGCGAGGGCCAGCAGGCGTCGGGCGGGGAGTGCCGGGGCTGAGCCCCCTAGGAGCGTGTTGCGCAAAGCGTTCTGCTGCGGCGGCCGATGCATCGGCGCATGGTGCGTCAGCACCGGCCGATCCGTCCTCGACGTACCTCGAGTACGCCTGCGGCGTCTCGGCTCGGTGCTTCCTTCCCTGCGCCGCGCCTCGACCGCCTCGCGACGGACTTTTCCGCAACACGCTCCTAGACCACCAAAAAATCATCATCTTTCAACCACCAGCTCCCGTCACGGGCCCGCTCGCGGAGCGCGCCGGGCGACAGTTGCGGACGGTCGGACGACAGATCGCCCCTCAGTGCAGCGGAGCGTTGCATTCGATTATGATTGGACGACTGATCGCCCTTCAGTGCAACGGAGCGTTGCATTCGATGACGATTGGACGACTGATCACCTCTCAGTGCAACGGATCGTTGCATTCAATGACGATTGGACGACTGATCGCCCTTCAGTGCAACGGAGCGTTGCATTCGATGACGATTGGACGACAGATCGCCCGTCAATGCCATGAAGAGCTGTCCTCGATGACGTTCAGCCGTCCCACCGGCTCATGATCCAACACATCTCAGCGTGATCAACGTCAACTATTTTTGCCGGGTGCAGATCATCCCGGTGAGCGAGCAGCGAGGCCTTGGCACAACTCCCCGCACGAAAAGAATTTTCTCGCAGAGCCGCAGAGCCGCAGAGGGCTCAGTCAGAGTGAACACTTTTCTCTGCGAACTCTGCGGCTCTGCGAGAGATTTTGCAGCTCGAGCCGGGTGCCGGAGGAGATTGGCAAGGAATCCGCCCACTCGGACCGGCTGCACCCATTTTTGCCGCCTGACGACAACTATTTTTGCCGGTCCACCCCTCGCAGGTGGCTGGCCGCGGCGACCCCGCGACCGCCCTGAAAACATTGGCGCATCCAGGTCGCGCGCCCTGGCTCACCGCCAAGCCTCCTCCCCGCTGGAGCGGGTGCCCGGGTAGTTGTCGTCGCCCGGGTAGTTGTCGTCGCCCGTCAACATCGGCAGTCGCTGGGACAGCCGCGCATCACCGAACTGGGCTCGCCCAAATTCTGCCTCGGAAGAATCGTTGCATGCCGTGATCATCCGGGCGCAAGAGCACATTTCCGCAAGAAAAGAAATCGAAAGATGTGATGAATCATCAGACCGTAGGTCCCCCCTCGGCCGTCATCCGCCAAAATACAATCTGAATAAACACAAATAAACAAAAACATTCACCATATTTATCATCAAATGGATCATTAACAAATTCCGAAACAACACAATCCAATAAAGATTTAACCTACAATAATCAAACAAGTAACATAAAAATCCACCAAGGAAAGCCCCGGACGCGCCAGTCACGCCACTCGAACCCCCT
>JAVEVO010000157.1:0-16127 GCA_034005005.1 Myxococcota bacterium | reverse complement strand
TCAAGGCACCGGCATCGGACGACAGCCGCTCGGGTCGCGCCTCGATGCGGATACTACGGTTGAACTCGGGGCCCTCGAAGCTGTACTGTGCACCCAAGACGCGCCTCCGGTCGTGTAGCTCTTAGAATTCACAATCCCAGAGATTACGCGGAGTTGGATGGCGCGTCTACCCCTATTTTGCCGGGGAGGGTGAATAAGGCGGGGTCAGTCGTCTACGCTCGGACCCTCGGATTCGATGTCCAACTGCGCACCTTGCATCGCGGCGGTCTGCTTCTCCCGGTACTCGCGCATGAGCGCATCGAGCTTCTTGTCGGTTCCCCGGATCTTCCAGTACGGGGCCATGGACCCGATACCAGCAACTTCGGACTCACTGAACTTCGCGCTTCCTCCGAGTTGAACGAAGACCTGTCGGGTGGCCTCGGTGAGGTTCATCTCCTTGTCCTTGAAGCGGACCCGCCAGACTGTGCGGCCCTTTTCGAACAAGGGGGTACAAAGTAGCTCATCATCCCCGGTGTACTTGGTATGCACGAACACGAGCTGGGAATCCTGGTCGATGAGCTTCTCCTGGAGCAAATCGAAGAAGCCAACCCGGGACGCCTTTTTGCTAGAACCCGATATCTCGACGCCTTCTCCAGTATCCATTGAAGTGGTTTGGGAGTTGGACATGGCCTGGCGAAGTACATTCGCCTCATTCGGCGAGATGAAACCTTTGCTCCCACCCTCGTGGTCGACCGCTTTGAAGAGAAGCGTGGCCAAACGAGGAAGATTTCGCTTGAATCGGGGAGTAGCTGCAAGCTCCTTGCTCTCTCCCTGCAGTTCTTCGCAAAGGATACGTACACCATTAATAAAGTCGATGCGTCGGTTCTCTCTCTTTTCAAGGGAGTCGAGCTTTCCGAACACCCGATCGAGTTCGCATTCCTTTGTACCGTTCTGTGGGTCATTGTTATTGGTATTTTCAGAAATAAACAGGTCGAATTCAGTAGCCCATTCTTCAGTGTCGATGTCATATTGGAGCAATCCCTCGATTATTTGAGGTAAAAATCTGATTGCCATGATGATACCAACAATTTCATCGCATCTCTTTGCCATTATCTTGAAGAACAGCTCGTAAGATGTCTGGATCGAGACAATAACAACAATAATATCAATGTGTGGAGCACCAAGCTTTGCATAGTTGCTTCTTGTTTTTGTTTTTCTCGCTTCTAGTGCAAGCTGTGTGGTGAGAGAAATCAAATTTAGAAGTCGTTTGACTGATCTCGGGTTGCTTCCAATGGATGAATCGAGAAGTTCTCGGACATTTCGATATGCAGGATCCGAATCTGAAGCATCTCCTGAACCTGGCCATTGAAACATCCGGCCAGAAACATTTGGTCCGCATGAGGTTTTATAAATATTGAGCATTCTTCTGCCGAATAAATTCCAACTATTGTAACTTTGAGTCGGCATTCGATAAGGAAGCTGGATTATTTTATCGAAGAACGATTTACCATCGATACCTTCGCCTGATGATGTGGCCCGTTGCTTGAGTCCTTTGATGATCACCTCGTAGTCAATGGCCAGAACGAACACGCATCTCGGAACATCAAGGAAGTTCTTGATGACCTCCAGCAGTTCGACAGCCCGGGTCGGCTCCAGCCGGTCCAGGTCATCAATGTAGAACACGACACGCGGGCCCTGCTCGGCACCGAACCTGCTGTTCAGGACCGCGTCGACGATCGCGGCGAAGTCGTCGTGCAGCTTCTCGAAGAGGTTCGCGTCGTCGATCTGCTCATCCTGGCCTTCGAATGCCCGCACGAGCTTCTCGCCATCCAAGGAGAAGCCAATGCCGGCCAGACCTCCCGTGGCCACGCTGGCCGCGGCGATCGTGGCCGCCCGCGCCAGTCCCTTGGCGAAGCGCATCAGCATCGCCCGTTGGTTCGCAGACGGCCACCCCTTGGTCTTCGCGGCCTCGTCCTGCAGCTTCTTCGTCAGGTTCCACATCATCGCGATCGGCAGCCGGTCGCGCTGGGCCAACTGCGAGTACTGCCAGGTGTTGAACCTCACCGACAGGCAGGCCAGGGCTTCAGATCCTGACGCTTGGCGCTGCTTCTCGAGGTTCGCCTCGATGAGGCGCATCAGGGAGGTCTTGCCCGAGCCCCAGTCCCCCTGGATCCCGATGGTCATCGGTGTCTCGCAACCGGAGATGAACTTGGCGAGCGCGCGCGCGTGATCGTCGAGGCCAAGGCAATTGTCAACGGATTCGGAATCTTTGCCGTCCAGAGGCACATCGGGGAATGTCGTCTGAGGCCGGGCCGAGATCTCCATGCTTCGCTCCTTCTCCGATTCCGGGCACCGAGTCTATTTTGCTCGACCCTCACTGGCCAAGCACAATCTTGCGAGGTGGCCCGGGGAGACCCATCATTCCACTTTCTTGGAGGCGAGCGGCAGGTGCGAACAAGTATCCTGGAGCCCAACACGGGCTTGGATGCGCCGCCGACGGGGGCCGAGGAAGAGGGCAGGGGAACAGTGCCAGCGCATATGCGACGTCCTTCTCGCAGGACCTGACCCGCAGGAGAGCGACGGCACGCAGCAATCCGGGAGGAGAACCGTTGCGCTTCATCATCGTTCGACAAGGGCATGATCTCTGTCCGCGATGCGACAAACTGCGTCGCAGCCGGACCGGGTCACGAAGCCCTGGGTGAATCGGTCCGTTGCCTCGACCATCGCAAAAGACCGGACCCGGCGCGGCAACCTCTGGTAATGTGGTCACGAAGGAGGATGCCATGGCGTTTTCGACGGAGCTGATGCGCGATCCCGAAACCCCGCTGGCGGCCTTGCAGAAGACCTTCATCCGGCAGGCGAATTTACTGCCCGAGCACGTCGTCTTCGAAGAGATCGCCGCCCCGGCCCTCCTCGGGGACGGCGACCGGGCGTGGCGCTGGACATTGAAGGAGGGCGCACCCCGCTTGCACGACGACTCGGGCGTCGTTGAATTCACCGCTAGTGCCGGAAATCGGGTCCGGGAAGCCACCGCAGAGGAGCGCTACCCGCTGACACGCGGGGTCGTCGTCGAGACGGGGCTGTACGGTGGCTTCCTCGTCGCCGTCGACACCGGAGAGAACGAAAGCGACGCGTCCCTGGTTGAATGCGCGCTGAGCCTGCTCCCCTCGACGACCGGGCACTGAGTTCTTCGCTCCAGGCAGAGCTCGGCCTCCGCCGGTGGCCAGTCGCACCGGGGGGGGGGGGCTCGTCACGCCCAACCCCATGATTTTCTAGGAGGATTTGCATCATGGCAGGCATGCATGGTGTCCGGGACGTGCCCATCGGCAAGCTCGACGAGGACATCCTCGACCTCCGGCGCTACGCCCAGGCGTTGGCCCGGTTCGTCCAGCAATGCGACACGCCGATGACCGTCGGCATCCAGGGGGACTGGGGGTCGGGCAAGACGAGCCTGATGCAGCTCATCCAGGGGTTGCTCCAGCAGGAGAGCGCCCCGCCGGAGACGCACACCCTGAACACCTGGCAGTACGCGCAGGTCGCGGAGGGCCGGGCGCTCAGCCTGGTGGTCATCCAGGCGCTGCACGACAAGCTCGCCGAGGACAAGACCGAGGCACGGAAGGTCATCGGCGGCCTCTGGAAGGCCGTACGCGCGCTGCGCAAGGTCGAGTTCGGCGGCTTCGGCGTCGAGGTGGACCCGACCAAGGACGAGGCCACCGAGACGTTCGACGTGCAGAAGCTCAAGGACGACTTCGCCCGGCTCGTCGCGTCGCGGTGCCAGAAGACCCGCCGGGACCGGCTCGTGGTCTTCGTGGACGACCTCGATCGCGTGCTGCCCGAGCGGGCGGTGGAGATCCTCGAGGCGCTGAAGAACTTCGTCGACGTGCCGGGCTGCGTCTTCGTCATCGCCTGTGACTACGAGGTGGTCCGCAAGGGGCTCAAGGCGAAGTTCAAGGTGGGGGAGAAGGAGCTGCAGGGCCGCTCCTTCTTCGACAAGATCATCCAGGTGCCGTTCCGGATGCCCGTGCACGGCTACGACGTGAACCGCTTCGTCCAGCACACGCTGGCCCAGATCGGCTGGACCTGCTCGGACGAGGACGCCAAGGACTACCGGGGGCTGCTCGAGAACTCCATCGGCTTCAATCCCCGCAGCATCAAACGGCTCTGCAACACGCTGCTCTTGCTCAAGGCGGTGGCCAGCGGCGGCCAGGATGGCCAGGAGCGGGCCCTGCTGGACGACCCGGTGCGGATGAAGATCCTCTTCGGCCTGGTCTGCCTCGAGGCCGCGCACGAGAAGGCCCACGCCGCGCTCGTGAGGGACCCCGCGACGCTGGGCCCCTTGCTCCTCGATCCGGAAGCCCGGCTCGCCGAGGCCCTCGGCGAGGCGCTGGTACCGCTCCAGGAGCCAGCCCGGTCTCGGCTGGTCTCCCTGCTCGAGCTCCTCGGCAAGATCATCGACACCAACCGCGACCGCCAGATTGACGACGAGGAGCGTGAGCGCCTGGCCGAGATGGTCGGTCTCTCCGCGATCACCTCGGTGGGCGGCGACGACCGCGCGCCGCGCGCCGCGCGCCGCACGGTCGACGAGATCTTCGAGCTGGCCGCGGCCCACCGCGTCCGCTCCCTCGTGGAGCCCCTGCGGGGCTGGCTCCTGAAGCGGATCGAGGCCGGCAGCCGGCTGCGGGAGCAGACCTCCCGGACCACCCTCAGCTACTTCGCGCCCAAGCAGCTCTGGGGCGAGAAGTCCGGCAGCAACTGCGTGCTCCAGTGCCCGGTGGATCCCCGGGACGGGGTGTTGCGGCTGCAGCTCGAGCTGGACCGCTTCGAACGGATGAACGCGGGCAAGCCCGAGGGCTGGGCTGCGCTGCAGAGCTACCTCGCGGCGCACCCGACGGATCCCGGACTCCGCTGGGGGCCCACCTGGAGGGTCGTCGAGCTGGGGACCCCGGCCGCGGTCGACGAGTTCCTGGGAGTGCTGGGCCGTCTGGTGCCGCTGGCGTGAAGCACCGGGGGCTGTCCCTGGACTCGGGGTCACGGGGCCGCCCTCGGCCTGGCCGCGACGTGGTTCCGTCCGTTCACGCCGGTGGCGAGCTGGCAGCCCTCGGACTCCCGGCGATGCTCGACGGTGGTGGACCTCCTTTTTGGGGAAGAAATCCAGCCGCTTGCTTCTGGAATGCGACAGCTTGTGTCGCATGGGCACCGGAGCCGCACTCGGCGAACTGCGGCCGGGTCTCGCCTGGCGCTCCCCGTTGTCGCGTCCCTGTCCGGCTGGTACGCTCACCCGCTGCCCGGCGTTCCCGAGCCCGCTTCCCGAGGAGGAGCCGATGGCGACCTTCGCCCCGTCCAACGGACTGCAGCGGCGATCCCTATCCAGGCAGAAGGGGCTCGACCGGGTGACTGCTGCAAGGTGGGGGCCGGCCGAGGGCTGAGGAGGTGGCAGGGCGCAGTGCCCGTGCGCATGCGACGTGGATTGTCGCAGGTTGCGGCTACGCTCTGTCCGCCGAGGAGGCAGGTCCAAGGAGGTGAGGTGATGCGATTTCTCTTCGTCCGGCACGGTCACAAGGCCCACGGTGCAGGCAACGACCAGCCGCTGACCGAGCGGGGAGAGCAGGAGGCCCGGGACATGGGGCGGTTTTTGGTGCGGCAGGGGATCGTGCCCGACCTGATCGTCCACACGGGCAAGAAGCGGACCCGCAAGACCGCGGAGCTGCTGCTCGAGGCCCTGGCGCCTGCCCGGGTGCCGGTGAAAGACGGCGGGAGTGGGTTCCGGAGCGGCTGCACGCTGGCCGAGCTCGAGGCCCGGCTCGACCGGTGGGTGGCCCTGGGCGAGGGAGAGGTCGGCACGCTGCTCTTCGTCGGCCACTGCAAGCAGCAACAGGCCTGTCTCGCCCGCCTGGGCGCACCTGCTGGAGTCGAGGTCCAGACCCACGACCGCACCGTGCTGGTCTACACGCAGGGCGAGCACGGCTGGGAGCTGGGGCCGTGGTGGGTGGACGGGCAGGAGGGGGCCGGGGGCGCGGCGTGTTGAGCCGACGAGCCTGACCTCACGCTAACAATCGCCGGCGACCACGAACGACGGGTCGAAGGCCTTTTGCAAGTAAAATAGTAGACATTCTCGGGCCGCTGCCTCAAGATACGCCCCAGCACCACAGCGGCTGGCCGGGCGAGCACCGGTCCGACCGCCCCAGCACCGGGAGGCTGTCATGGCCAAGGTCGCGACCTACCTGAACTTTGCGGGGCAGACGGAGGAGGCCTTCGGGTTTTACGGCCGCGTCTTCGGCACGGCGCCGACTCGGCCGCCCATGCGCTACGGGGACCTGCCGGCCGCGGCCGACCAGCCTCCGCTGCCCGAGGACGTGAAGCCCCTGATCCTCCACCTCGAGCTGCCCATCCTGGGGGGACACCTGCTCATGGGGTCCGACGCGGTGGCCGGCTTCGGCCCGCCCCTCGTGCCGGGCAACACCTTCAGCATCATGCTCCAGACCGACGACCGGGCGCAGACCGACCGGCTCTTCGCCGCGCTGAGCGAGGGCGGCACGGTGAGCATGCCCCTGCAGGACATGTTCTGGGGCGACTACTACGGGATGTGCACGGATCGCTTCGGGGTCCAGTGGATGCTCGACTGTCCGCCGCAGGGTTGACCCGCTCGCTCGTCCGCGCTCCGCCCCCGGTGGTCCGGTCTTCCCTGGTGTGCCTCACCTCGTGCGAGAGGGTGTCGAGTTGCCTCCCGCAACCCGTACGCAGTCCCGAGATCCGTGGCCGCCCGACCCGGGAAGCGGGCTGCGCGCAGCGGCCGCTCCTTCGTGTATCCTGAGCACGCACCGCTGGTCGGGAGCCCGGGGGGCTTCCGGGGACCTCCCGGGCCCGGAGTGCGCGAGCGCACCCCCGAGGCTTTCGGAGCTGCCCGGGCCCGACGCCCCCGGCGCGAGGAGCCCATGTCCGACGGACCATCGCCCGCGCCCCCCTTGCCGCTGTCCTTGCTCGTCGATCGCCTGCTCGGCCCCGGGCCGCGGGGGCGGGCCACGGTGCGGGAGTTCTCCGGCTGGCTCCAGGAGCACGCCGCCTTTTTGCACCTGGCGCCCCTGGATGCGCTGGGCTTGATCGACGTGGTGGTCACCTTCCGGATGAAGCAGGTCGTGACCCTCGTCGCCACGGGGCGCCGGCCCGACGTGCCCGGGGAGGTGACGGTCTCCTTCGTCGAGGCCGACTTCCCCTTCATCGACGTCCATCGGGACGCCACGCCCCGGGCCGAGCCCTACCTCATCTGCACCCTCGACCACGCGGTGGAGGGGCGCCCGGTGCGGCTGCTCGAGGAGCTGCGGACCGGGGGGCGGCTCTTCCCGGCCGGCACCCGGGGCCGGGCGCTGCTGGACACCACGGTGGACGGCCGGCGCCACCTGCGGCTGCAGCTCGACCCGGCGCCGGACGACCCCGTGAACGTGGATCCCGCGCTGGTGGGCTGGCTCGACGAGCACGTCGTGGTCGCGGAGGTCCCCCGCGGTTCCCCCTCCGATGACCGTGCGACCGGCCGCGATGGGTAGCTACGCGCGCCGGGTCGCGGCCGCGCTCCAGGAGCTGGCCGCCAGCAAGGTGGTCCAGCTCGCCGGGGTCCGCGCGGGGCAAGGAGCGGCGCGCTCGACCGCGGCCGAGATCGCGACCCTCGGCACCTCGCCCCTGGCGTGCGAGCCGCGGCTGCTGCCCCTGGCCGAGGCCCTCGTCCAGCTCCGCCACCTCGCGTCCTTGCTGCTCGCCCTCCCCGAGCTCTCGGCCTTCGCGGAGCTGGCCGCGGCGGCCCGACGGCGGTACTGCCCGGAGGGCGCGGCCGAGCCGCCGGTGCCCGCGGCGCTCTTCGACGACTGGCTGCTGTTCGATCTCGCGCTCGGCCAGGACAGGGAGACGCTGGCGACCTGCGCCTGCGACCTGGCCCCCTGGCTGCTGCTCGACGACCGCTTCCTGGGGCATGTCCAGCGGCTCCAGCAGGCTCCCTTGCGCCTGTACCGCTGCGGGGGAGGGGAGGAGGACCGGATCTGGCTGCAGGACGTGGAGACCGCGCGCGGATGCCGCTGCGTCTTCCCCGGCGCCACCACCGCGCCGCCGGGCAGCCTCTGGCTGGCGCGGCTGGTGATCGTGGACGATCGGCCGGACCAGCCGGCCGCCGGGCTCCTGCTCCACGAGCCGGGCCTGCTCCTCTCTCCGGGCGAGCGCCTCTGGCGGCGGTGCCTCGGGGAGCTGGCTCGGTCGAACCTCCCGGAGCGATTGCCGCGGCCGGAGTCGGGCCCGCGTCCGGGATCGACGCCCTCCCCGCGCGCGGGGCTCGATCGTCTGTTCTGGTTGGAATTTTTTGCCACGGCGACTGTCGGCCAGAGCGGCCAGCTCTTGCTCCTGCAGGGGCTGCCCTGACGCCTCGCCGTCGTTGACGAATCCCGATCCCTGCCCTATCATGCGCCACCTGTATCTCCAGGGACGTCGGCCGCGGCCGACGCCCGGGCTCCTCAAGGAGGCACCCTTGGCGCTCAAGGCTCGACGTATCTCCCACCGCCCCATCGAAGAGGTCGGCCAGAAGAACCAGGACGAGCTGCTCGTGGCCACCAACAAGGCGATGAGCTTCTTCCAGGAGAACCGCAAGCCCCTCGTGTTCGGCGGCGCGGCGACCCTGCTCGTGATCCTCGGCACGATCCTCGTGACCACGCTGCTCGCCCAGCGGACCGCCAGCCGCTCGACCCTGTTCAGCCAGGCGCTGCGTACCTCGGTCACCGCGGTGGAGCCCGGCGAGGCGATCTCCGCGGAGCCGGCCGAGGACGGCGACGAGGCCGATCAGGCGCCGCCGCCGGCCGCCACCGGGGCCAAGTTCGCCTCCTACGCCGAGCGCAACGCCGCGACGAAGACCAGCTACGACACCTTCCTCAAGGAGTACGGCACCTCGGGTGACCTGTCGGTCATGGCGCGGCTCGCCCGGGCCAACGTCGAGCTCGCCGAGGGCAAGGCGGCCGAGGCGGTGCGGCTCTTCCAGGAGATCCACGCCCAGGGCGACGTGCAGAGCCCCCAGCTCCGCTTCTTCCTGCTCGACGGGCTCGCCGCCGCGCAGACCGCGGCCGGCGACCTCGAGGGGGCGGGCAAGACCTACCAGGAGATCGCCGGGCTGGCCGGCGGCGGCCTGGCCGACTACGCCGCGCTCCGCCAGGGGCAGCTCGCCGAGGCGAAGGGCAGCAAGGATCAGGCGCGCGAGACCTACCGGGCGGCCCTCGAGAAGCATCCGACGGGACCGTACCGCGACGAGCTCCAGAAGCGGCTCGACCTCCTCTGAGCCAAGGGACGCACGTGCCCCTCGTGACCAGCTCCTCCCGTCTCTGCCGACGAACCTTCGCACTCCCGGGCTCGCCGGTGCCGCGACCGTTGCGCAAGCGGGCGCTGGTGCTCCTCCCGTGCCTGGCCCTGCTGCTCGCCGCCTCCGTGACGGCCTGCGCGGCGGCACCCGGAGGCCGCGCCAGCGCCACCGTCCGCGACCGGGTCGGACTCGGCCTGGACTCGCCCCCCACCCCCGCGGCTCGCCCCGACCTCGCCTGGCGGCGAGGCCTCGTCCCCCATGAAACCCTCGCCGCGTTCCGGCCCCTCGAGTTCAGCGCCCCCGTCCCCCTCCCGGGTGAGGGCGCCATCGTCGCCGGCTCCTCGTCCGGTGAGGTCCTCCGGCTCGCCAGCAGCGACGGCGCCGTCCTCTGGCGCACCAGGCTGGGGGGACCGGTCCACGCTCGACCCCTGTACACCGCCGGCGTCCTGCTCGTCGGGAGCGACGATGGCAACCTGTACCGCCTCGATCCGGGGACGGGCAAGGTCCTCTGGCAGCACGCCGTGCGCTCCCTCGTCCGGAGCCAGCCCCTGGTCCAGGGGGGGCGGGTCTTCTTCACCTCCGAGGAGGAGACGATCCACGCGGTGGACCTCCTCACCGGCAAGTGGCTCTGGAGTCAGAAGCGCCCCCTCCCGGATGGGTTCACCATCGGCGGGGTGGCGACGCCGGTGTTCGCCGGCGGGCGAGTGATCGCGGCCTTCGCCGACGGGGCGGTGATCGCCTATCAGCCCGAGGATGGCAAGGTCGTCTGGTCGCGCCAGCTCGCGAGCCCGGGGACCCAGTTCGCCGACGTCGACGCCTTGCTCGTCGCCAACGGGCGGCTGTACGCCGCGTCCATCGGCGCCGGTCTCGCCCGGCTCGAGCCGGAGACCGGTGAGCTGGTCTGGCAGCAGCCCCGCCTCCAGGGGGTGGTCACCCTGGCGGAGGTCGGGGGCGAGCTGCTCGCGGGCACGGGGGATGGGACCCTGCTGCGTCTCGGCGGTGATCCTGCCCAGGTGCGGTGGGCGCGGCGCTTCGGTGGGGGGCCGATCCGCGGGATCACCGCCCGCGACGGCCAGCTCTTCCTGAGCGGCGAGCGCCTGGGGCTGTTGGTGCTCGACGAGGGCAGCGGTGCGCTGCGGGACCGCTTCGATCCGGGCCGGGGGATCTCGGGGCCGGTGGCCCTCCTCGATGGGCACCTGTTCTTTCTCTCCAACGGAGGGTACCTTTACGGTCTGAAGCTCCGCTGAGCTGCCGGTCGGTCGGCCTCGACTCCGGGCAGCGACAGCCGCCGGCGTTGGCCTCCCGACGCCGGCCATGCGGTGGGACGAGTCGGTCGGACCCCCGGAGAGAGGTCCGCCACCAGCAGCCGCAGCATGGAGGTTGACCACTGTGAACGGTACCGACCCCGGCCGGGCAGCCGCTCTTCGAGTCCCCCTCGGCGGACCGATTCGCTGGAACGAGCTCTTCCACGCGGTGCTCTCCCTGCGAGAGCAGCGGGCCTCCGGGACGTTGACCATCACGGTCCGGGAGTTCGCCGAGCGCGTCCGCTTCCAGGGCGGGCGAGTCGTCGGCATCGAGCCGGCGCCCGGCAACGGTGACGCCGAGGCCATCGCCCGCCGCCTGCGGGCGCTGATGGGGCTGCGCCAGGGCTCGTACGCCTTCGAGCCGGGCCCGCACCAGCCGGGGATCATCGGCTTCGATCCCGCCGGGCCGGTCCTGAGCTGGTTCGACTCCAAGAAAGCCGAGGCGGAACAGGCGGCTCACCTCGGACCCTACTGGTCCTCGCCGCTGCTCCCCGGTCCCCGGCTGGAGACGCTGCGCGTCCGCTTCCTCGAGGTCTTCAACAGCCCGGTCGTCCTCGATGCCACGACGCGGGGCACCGCGATCGCCGAGCTGGTCTCCCGCTCCGAAGACGCGCTCGTCCTGCTCAAGCAGGTCTTCGCCGCCTACGCCACGGGGATGGTGGTCCTCGGCCAGCGCAGCAGCGGCCTGGACCGTACGGTCGGCGGGATCGAGGCCCTCGGCGAGGAGGCCGATCCCTGGATCGGTCTCGGCGAGTACCCCGGAAAGGTCGACATGATCTTGCGCCGGGCCGCGGCGACCGCGCCGGTCCCCCCACCGACCACCCTCGTGGTGGAGGACGAGGGCGGAGTAGGGGAGGAGTTCACCCTCCACGACAGCCCCGACGCGCCGATCATCGCCGGGGTCGAGCTGCCGCCCGAGGTCCCCCTGCGCCGGGATCAGGAGACCAGCTCCAGCTCCCGCCCACCGGCCTTGCGGGTCGACACGCCCGGCCCCGCGCTCTCCTCGCCCCAGTCCCAGCACCGGCTGCCGACGCTGGAGCGCTCCCTCAATCCCCCGCTGTCCACCTCGCTCGCCGGGCTCGAGGTATCGGCCGGGGAGGCTGTCCCGCCCTCGCCGGGCTTGCCGCCCCCGCCGGCCCACCCCGTACCTGAGTCCTATGGTTGGCCTCAGGCTGGTACCATGGTCGGGCAGCATGGCGCTGGCACCTACGAGCAGGCCTCGCCGTCCCCCTGGACGCCGCCGGGCTACGAGGGGGAGGGAGCGCCCGCGCCGTCGCCCGCTGGCTATCCGCCCACGGGGTATCCCCCGCCCGGGTACGCCCCCCTGCCCCCGGGCATGGCGCAGCCGAGCGCCCCGACTCCGGGGATGCCCCCCGGGGGTGGGCCCGGCTACGGCTACTACCCCGGGCCGGCCGCGCCGCCGCCCGGGCAGCAGCAACCGGCTCCGGCCGCGCCGGGAGGCTATCCCTGGCCGTACGGGCAGCCTCCGGCCGCGCCGCCGCCGGCCTGGGGCGCGCCGCCGCCCGAACCCCCGCCCGGCTATGCCCCGCCCGGCCCGCCGCCGCCGGCCTGGGGCGCGCCGCAGCCTTCCCTGCCGCCCGATCCCCAGTCGGCCGGCTCCTTCGGCCCCATGGGTGGCTACCCGCCGCCCCCCCCCGGCCCGGGTGCGTATGGCAACCCTCCCGGCCCGCTCCCACCCGAGGAGCCGCCGCCCGCGCCGCCGCCTACCCCGCCGCTGGCCTCGCCGCCGTTGCGCCCGCCCGCGCCGACCGGCGGCCACGAGCCCTCCGGGGGGAGCGATCGTGAGGGCGGCGGCGAAGAGGTGCGTAGCCCGCTGCGGTCCCTGCGTCCGCCGACGACGCTGTCCGAGGCCACGAGCCCACCGCCACGGCGTCCCGCGGCCAGCGCGGCCTCCTCGTCGGCGGCCACGGCCGGGCGCAAGGAGCTCGCCCATCCCTCCCGCGGCGGCAAGCCGACGGCCGACGCCGATGATAAGAAATTGCGTCATATCAATGAATTGCGGGAATGGCTGACCGCCGTCGAGGCCGGCGTCCGGGAGAACAACCACTACCAGATCCTCGGCGTGCCGGAGAACGTCTCCGACAAGCACATCCAGGACCTCCGGACGAACTGGATCAAGCAGTTCCACCCCGACCTCTTCCGCCGCGTCAACCTCGGCGACCTGACCGCGCGCCTCGACAGCGCCTGGAAGGCCGTCAACAACGCCGCCGCCTTGCTGCTCGACAAGGCCAAGCGCAAGGAATACGACCTCTTCCTCGACCGGAAGCGGAAGGGGCTCCCCACCGACGTGAACATCATCATGGAGGCCGAGCGCACCTTCAAGGACGGCGACCGACTCCTCAAGGGCCACCGCTACGAGGAGGCGCTGGAGCGCTTCAAGAAGGCGATCCAGCTCAACCGTGCCGAGCCGGAGTTCCGTGTCTGCAAGGCATGGGCCGAGTACATGGTGGCGAAAGCCTCTGGAAATGTCCCCGTGACTTTCCGAGAGCGGATCAAAGAGTTGATGACCAGCGCGATGGAGGCCCAAGATACCCTGGATCGAGGCCATTATTACCTGGCGATGATCCTGAAAGATGAAGGAAGGGACCGAGATGCCTTCCATCACTTCCAGGAAGCAGCACGAATCAATCCTTATAACGTCGATGCGAAGCGAGAAATCCGTATTCTTCAACAGAAAGATATGAAAACAGATGATAAAAAGGGTGGGGGAGGGCTCTTCGGCCGCAGACGCTGACAAGGCAGGTCGACCGAATCATGATCGCCGATTCCTTCGATGGCAGCCCGGAGCGTGACGTCGTAGCCGAGCGCGAGTGTCTGGAGATCTCCTCCGATCGGCGGCTCCGGTTGTACGGGGAGCACACCCAGCAGGCGCTGCTCGGCCGCACGGGCCGCTGGCAGCTCCTCGATACCGGCGACGCCCTGGTCGTCTTCCAGCGGGTCCCCGAGGAGGCCCGCGCCCAGCCCAAGCTGCCTCCCGGCCGGGTCTTTCTCTCCGGTCAGCTCGGCGAGCTGTTCACGGTCCCCGATCTCTGCTCGTTCTTCTTCTCGACCCAGCGCACCTGCTGGGTCGTGCTGATCTCGGGGGCGGTCCAGCGCACCCTGGTGTTCCGGCAGGGCAACCTGCTGGCGGTCCAGTCGAACCAGGTCGTCGACCGCCTCGGCGAGGTGCTGTTCCGCTATGGCCACCTCGATCGGGCCACCCTGGCCAGCACCCTGGCCCAGGTGTCCCCCCAGCGCAAGCTCGGGCGGATCTTGCAGGAGCAGGGGATCCTGTCCGCGCAGGAGCTCCTCCGGAACATCCGGCGGCAGATGGAAGACGTCTTCTATGGGGCCCTCGGGCTCACGGAGGGCTGCTTCCACGTCGTCGACTCGCCGGTGGACGGCTTCCCCGCGAAGATGGCGATCAACACGCAGGGGCTGATCCTCGAAGGGCTCAAGCGGCTCGACGAGGACCGTCAGTTCCGTCGGCTGCTGCCGCACGACGAGGTGCTGCTCGACGCGGTCCCGGGCCCCGACCTCACCGCCGAGCTGCCGCCCGAGTCCCGGCACGCCGCACGGCTCTTGCGGGAGCACGGGCCGCTGACCCTCGACCAGGTCTGCCGCGCCACCATGCTCGGGCCACACCAGGGCCTGAAGGCGGTCCACGAGGCCTTGGTCGGTGGCCACGTGCTGGTCCGGGAGAGTTCGCGCTGATCTGGTGGCGACCGGGCCCTCTCCTGGTGGCGACCGGCCTCCGCGCCGGTCGCTTTGCTCCTCTGCCCGACAGGTCCAGGACCAGGAGGGAGCTGAGCCTGGTGCCGGCGCAGGCCGGCACCTACCCGGAAGGCCGGCATCCACCAGATCATTCCCGGGTGAGCCCCCCTACTCTGCTGCCAGGTTAACTTCCGATAAGGTACATTATGTCAAATGACGAGGTGCCGGCGCGGAGGCCGGCACCTACCAGCGACCAGGCCGGCACCCCACAACAGTTATGTCAAATGACGAGGTGCCGGCGCGGCGGCCGGCACCTATCAGAGCATTGTTGGGGCTACTGGGGATCGGGCGGCGCGTGCGGTGGCTCTGCTGGCGCCTCCGGCCCGCCGGCTGCTCTCTCGGCGCACGGCGGGCCGACGGGCTCGACGACCCCGCTGGCCAGGTCGACGCGCTTGATCTCGGCCGGCACGCCCCGCTTGCGGCGCCACCACCAGATCTTGCCCCCCCGCTTGCGTGCGGGGCTGCGCTCGGGCACGGCCCCGGCTACGGGCTCGGCCGCCGGCACCGGGACCTTCTTGGAGAACAGGCCGATGGCGATGCCGGGGATCAGGTAGCCGAAGCCGACGAGGACCAGCAGCTCCGGGAACATGCGCAGGAAGGAGAAGATGCAGATGAGCGCGCCGGTGACCGTCTGGAAGACGTTGAACGCCCGGCTCTTGCGGGCCTTGATCTTGGGCAGCTTGATCGGCGAGAGCATCAGCAGCCCGAGGGGCAAAATAGCGAATGGCAGGTAGGGCTGCAGGGGCTCGATGAAGCCGTACTTCGTCGCGGTCAGCAAGAACGCGGCGATCAGCGCCCCCGCGAAGGTGGACGGGATGCCGTAGAACCACTCCGGCCCGAGGACCGCGGTGCGGACGTTGAAGGTGGCGAGGCGGATGCCCGCGCAGAGGATGTACAGGGCGACGGCCACCCGGAAGATCCAGATGATCGCATCACCCTGCTCCGGAGGCAGCCAGGCGAGCGCGAACTGGCCGGCCACGAGGTAGTTCATGGCGTGCTGGTAGACGAGGAAGCCCGGGGCCAGCCCGAAGGCGACGAAGTCGGCGAAGCTGTCGAACTCGACGCCGAAGTTGCTGGTCGCGCGCAGCAGCCGGGCCGCGATCCCGTCGACCTTGTCGAAGAACGCACACCAGACGATGATCCAGCCTGCCAGCTCGAGCTTCCCGTCCAGGGTGAAGAAGATCGAGAACAGCCCCAGCAGCAGGCTGATGGCCGTGAAGCTGTTGGGTACGAGATATCGGATGCGCTTGGCTCGTTCGGGCACCGGACCCTCCGGGGAGTCGGGAGGAGGCCAGGGCAGCCTCGATCCAGCTCCAGGAGACTGTTCTATCGCGACCGGAGATTTGCGGCAATCCCCTGCCCGGCAGTGCCTCAGGGAGGCGCGGCCCGGGGAGGTGCGGGCGCGGGGTCGGCGGGCGCACCGCTGGGCGCACCAGGAGTCGCTCCGGGGGTCGCACCGCGGGCCGCACCGGCGGGCGCACCGGGCACCGGCAGGGGGACTCGGAACTGGTCGACGACCTCCCTGCTCAGGAGAATCGCCTTGCATTCCAGGGAGTTGTCGTCGACGAGACACTCCAGGAAGCCGTAGACGCGGCGGGGATCGAGCGTCCCCGCGTACAGCGCCTGGCGCTCCAGCCGGGTCGGGGCCACGATCCGGGCGAGGCCCGGGCAGGACTGCCGGATCCCCAGCGGCGCGCCGCCGATCCCCACCACGGCCCCGGACCAGCCCGGGAGGAAGAGCCCACGGC
>JAVEVO010000156.1:0-16301 GCA_034005005.1 Myxococcota bacterium | reverse complement strand
GCAGCCCAGGCTGCTCATGGCGCCGAGCACCACCAACGCGGACATGGTCAGCCAGGACGTGAAGGCCCGGGACAGAGCCTGCTGCATGATCGTCTCCTCCAGGTCCGGCCCGGCTCGCGAGCCGGGAGCCCCCCAAGTTTCTCATTGTACCAATCCCGCCGGCCGTTGCCAGAGATGACGGTCAGCCCTGGCCCCCAGCGGCCCTCCGGCCGGAGGACGCGGGGCGTGGGCCCGCGGCGCGGCGACGCGGGGGAGCGCGGATCACCCCTCCCGCGGCCCGACCCGGCGGAGTGGACGCGGTTGACCCCGCCCGGGCCCGCCCGCTATGCTCCCGGCGAAGCGTACCCCGGAGGAGGTGACGATGCGCCAGGTCCTGCTGTTCGCGCTGCCCTTGCTGTTGCTCACCGGCTGCGTGACCAAGAGCAAACACGAGGCCCTCCAGGCCACCCTCGACGGCACACGGGCCACCCTGGCCCAGCGGGAGGCCGAGAAGACCACCCTCGAGGCGCAGCTCGCCGCGGAGCAGCAGCGCGCGCGGGAGCTCGGCGAGCAGATCACCCGCCTGCAGGCCGAGCTCGCCGCGGCGAACACGGCCCGCCAGACCCTCGAGGGCGAGAAGGCCGCGATGCTCTCCGACCGGTCCCGCCTGGAGGCATCGGTGGAGGAGATGCGGGCGGCCCTGGCCGATCTCTCCCGTCGCAAGGCCGAGGCCGACGCCCGCATCGCCGAGTACCGGGGCCTGCTCGCGCGCTTCAAGGCGCTCATCGACGCCGGCAAGCTGAGCATCAAGATCGTCGACGGACGGATGGTGGTCGAGCTCGCCTCGGACGTGCTCTTCGCCTCGGGCTCGGCCACCCTCTCGAAGGACGGGCAGGCGGCCATCGGCGAGGTCGCGGGCATCCTCGCGACGGTCGCGGGGCGCAAGTTCCAGGTGGAGGGGCACACCGACAACGTGCCCATCCGCTCCTCGGCCTACCCTTCCAACTGGGAGCTGGCCGCGGCCCGGGCCCTCACGGTGGTCAAGCAGATGGTCGAGGCCGGGATGCCGCCCGACCGCATCAGCGCGGCCTCCTTCGGCGAGTTCAAGCCGGCCCGGCCCAACGACACCCCCGAGGGCAAGCAGGCCAATCGCCGCATCGAGATCGTCGTCGTCCCCGACCTCTCCAGCCTGCCGGGCTTCGAGGAGCTCAACCGCGCGGCGGGGAACTGACCGCGATGGCCGCCCACTCCCCGGCCTCCGGTCTCGGCCTCGCCTGGTGCGGCTGCGCGCTCGCGGCCCTGCTGCTGGGCTGCACCGCCTCCCGGACGCGGGGTCCGGGCGAGGGCGAGGGCGAAGGGGAGGGCGCCGCGCCCGATCTCGCCGCGGCCGACGCCGACGCGGACGGTGGGGGGCGAGCCGATCTCGAGCCCGGTGACACCTCCCCCGCCTCCCCCGACCTGCGGCCAGATTCCGGCGAGGACGCGCCGGACGGCGGCGACGACCTCGGTCCGGACGGTGGGGAGGGGCCGGATGGCGGTACCTCGGTACGCTGCCAGGTGCCCGAGGAGCTGCTCGAGAGGACCTTCGAGCTATTGCCCGATGCGCCCGACACCCAGATCCATGCGACCCTCGCGGTGGCCGGGGACCGCATCTGGCTGGCCTACAACCTCCCCGAGGCCGACGGCACGGGCGGCTTCGACGTCTGGCTCGCGGCCCTCGACTGCGCGGGTCGGCTCGTGGTCGCCCCCCGCCTGGCCCACACGGGCGACCCGGGCAACGACGTCGATCCGGCCCTCGCGGTGGGCCGGGACTCCTTGCTCGTGGCCTGGAGCAGCGACGCGGGCGGCGATCCCAATCTGCTGCTGTATACCCGGGCGTTTACCCGGCACGGCGCCCCCCTGGGAGACGCGGAGCGCCTGCTCACCCCCGGGTACGACGGGGCGCCCTTGCTGGGCAACGCGCTCGCACCCCGGCTGGCGGCCCTGACGGACGGCTCCTTCCTCCTCGCGGCCTTGTGGGGGGTCCCCGCAGCGGCCCGCTTCCAGATGCTGGTGCAGCGGCTCGACGCCGCAGGGCAGCCCCCGGAGGCGACCCCGGGCGCCCCGGCCGAGGCGATCCTCGCCCGGCTCGAGCCGGGGGTCGACCAGGACGGGCCCGCGGTCGCCGTGCTGCCCGATGGCACCACGCACCTGGCCTGGGCCCGCTCCACCGCCACGGAGGCCCCCCAGGTGGTCCACACCCGCCTGGCCGCCGACGCCCGGAGCACGGACCCCGCGCCGGTGACGGCGCTCCCCAGCACCGCGAGCAGCACGCCGAGCCTCGCGGTGGCCCCGGACATGATCGAGGAGCCTTTTGTTTATTTGGCCTTCCAGCGGGAGGGCGCCGAGCAGGACATCCTCCTGCAGGACGCCTCGCTCCTGATGCCGGAGGCCCCCCACAAGGCCTTCGGCCTGCGGGGCAAGGCCGACGTCGCGCCGGCGGTCGCCGCGGCCCCCGGCGGGGGGCTGCTGGCGTGGTACCGGATCCGCAGCGGCTTTCGCAGCGACCTACTCGTGCGCGGCTTCGCGTACGACGGCTACACCTTCACGGCGACGGGACCGGAGCGAGTGCTGAACCCGGCCGAGGAAGAGGACGAGCACGCGGCCGCGCCCTACGGCATCGCGCTGGCCCACCTCGGCGAGGGCGTCTACCTGGTGGTCTGGTCCGAAGGGACCAGCCCGCGGTTCCGCCTCCGGGCCCGCTTCGTGCGGGGCTGAGGATCGAACGAGGCCTGGGTGGCAGCTCCGTCGCGGCGCGACGAAGCAAACGAAAGTCCTACTCGGCGACGAACTCGTAGATCCCGGTCAGCCGGGCCGGGCGGGCGGTGAACGCGAGGGTCAGGGAGTAAGAGTCGGGCGTGCCGTCGCAATCGGTGTCGAGGTCGGCGTCGCCGATCAGGTCGAGCAGGGTCTCCCGGCTGACGAACAGCTCCACCCCCGCAGCCTCGGCCTGGAGCAGCGCGGTCTCGATGTCCGCCCGCCGCAAGGCGAGCGCGAAGAGCCCGTCCACGAGCCCACCGAGCTGATCGTTCTGCAGCTCGATGCCCGCGGCGAAGCGCGGCGAGAAGAGGGTGAAGACCACGGGCGTCTCGCCGCCGGTGGGCACCGTGAGCTGGAACTGCTCCCCGGCGGAGAAGAAGTAGCCGTTTTCGATGTCACCGGTGAAGCGGATCAGGGCCTCCTTGGTCACGGGATCGAGGACCCGGCTGTCCACGAGGAACTCCCCCTGCCCCCCGAAGTCCCGCGCGGCGTCGAAGGTCACCCCCACGGGGAGCCGTCCGAAGTACAGCCGGGTCTCCACGTCGCGGGCGTTCCACCAGTCGGCCCGGGGATCGAACTCGGCGAACAGCAGCAGGTTGCCCTGCTGGAGCTGCAGGGTCACCCAGGAGTTGGCGAGCTCCGCGAGCGCGATCTTGCTGGGGATGACGTTGTCCACCGCGGCGTCGCCGCACGCGAGGTGGCCGTCGAGGTCGAAGCCGCCCTCCGCGACGAACTGGTAGGAGTCGACGACCACCGCCGGCCCGAAGGTCGGCTCACCCTCGCCCTCGCCCTCGCCCTCGCCCTCGCCCTCGCCCTCGCCCTCGCCCTCGCCCTCGCCCTCACCCTCACCCTCACCCTCACCCTCACCCTCACCCTCGCCCTCGCCCTCACCCTCGCCTTCGCCCTCACTGCCCGCGCCGGTGGCGTCATCGCCGCAGCCGGTCAGGCTCACGAGCGCGCACAAAAACACCAGGGACACGAGGCCGACGCGACCGGAGACTGGCTTCATCTCGATCCTCCTGATCAGCAACCCGTCGAGTCTAGCGCGGGACGCTCGGCCGCGTCAGCCCTTTTCTGGCGTGCCGCCACGGGTCCGCGACGCCCCTTGAGACGCCTCCGGGTCACGGCTATGGTGGCGCCGGGGAGGAGAGGCATGGACCAGCCGTTCGCCCGCACGGAGCTGCTCCTCGGACCGGAGCGGCTGCGGCAGCTTCAGGCCAGTCGGGTCGCGGTCTTCGGGCTCGGCGGCGTGGGCGGCTACGTCGTGGAGGGCCTGGCCCGCTGCGGGATCGGCCGCTTCCTGCTGGTGGACCACGACCACGTCGCCGAGACCAACCTCAACCGGCAGTTGCTCGCCACCCGGCTCACCATCGGCCGCCCCAAGGTGGAGGTGGCCCGGGAGCGGATCCTGCTCATCAACCCGGCGGCCGAGGTGGACTGCCGACAGGTGCGCTACCAGCCCGGGCTGGCCGATACACTGCTGGCCGACGACCTCGACTACCTGGTGGACGCCATCGACACGATCTCCGCCAAGCTGGACCTCATCGTCGAGGCGCAGCGGCGGGGGATCCGGCTGATCAGCGCGATGGGCGCCGGCAACAAGCTCGATCCCACCCGCTTCGAGGTCGCGGACCTGTACGCCACCACGGTCTGCCCCCTGGCCCGCTTGCTGCGCAAGAAGCTGCGCCCCCGGGGGGTCACCGCGCTGAAGGTCGTCTACTCCCGCGAGCCGCCCCTGCCCGTGGACGGGAGCCGTCCGCCCCTGCCCGGAAACGAGACCGACACGGACGCCACGGCCGAGGTGGAGCCCTCCGGGGTCCGCCGGGCGCTGCCGGGCTCCATCTCCTTCGTCCCGGCCGTGGTCGGGATGATCCTCGCGGGCGAGGTGGTGCGGGACCTCGTCGGCCTCTCCCGGGAGCTGCCGGTGCCAGGACACCCCGCGGCCGAGGAAACCGAGGCGGACGGACCCGACACCCCCGCCGCGGCCGGGGAGCGGTGATGGGCCACGCGCACGATCCCGAGGAAGATCAGCAGCGTACCGCCGGAGACGAGGATCCGGGCGCCGGGCCGGGGGCCGCGCCAGGGCGCCCGGATCCGCCCGCGCTCCTCCCGGCCCTGCGGCACCTGGATCGCAAGGTCTCCGAAGCGGTGCGCCGCTTCGACCTGATCCACGACGGTGACCGGATCCTCGTGGCCGCCAGCGGCGGCAAGGACTCCTGGTGCCTGCTGGAGGTCCTCGCGGCCCGACGCCGCTGGGCCCGGGAGAAGTACGAGCTGCTCGCCGGCCATGTCGCGCACCCCTCCTGCACCAGCCCGGCGCTCGAGCGCGCGCTGCGCGATCGCTGCCGCGCGCTGGGGGTCCCCCTGCTCGTGGTGGGGAGCCAGGAGCGGCGCGCCGAGCACGAGCACGAGCACGGGCACGAGCACGGGCACGAGCACGAGCCCCGGCGTACCAGCAAGCCGACCTCGGCCTGCTTCCACTGCGCCTGGGATCGCCGCCGCCTGCTCTTCCAGACCGCGGCCGCCCAGGGCTGCAACCTCGTTGCGCTGGGCCACCACCTGGACGACCTGGCCGAGACGGTGCTGCTCAACCTGTTCTTTCGGGGCGAGCTGAGCACCATGTACCCCCGGCAGACCATGTTCGACGGCGCGATCACCATCGTGCGGCCCCTGGCCCTGGTGGAGGAGAAGGCCCTCGTCCGGGTGGCGGGCCTGATCCGCCCCGACCTGCCCGGTTGCCTCTGCGCCGACGCCGCGTCGAGCCAGCGGCGCCGGATGAAGGAGCTGATCCGCGACCTGCGCCGCACCTGCCCCGGGCTCCGCCAGAACCTGCTCCGGCCGGTCCTCGCCGGCTGGGACGCGGCCGGTGGCGGCCACGCGCCGCGAGGCCACCGCACGAGGTAGCTCCTTGCATCAACAAGAGATTCCAACCAAGGCCGAGCGCCACCTCCGGCGTGACCTGGCGCGCGCCCTGCGGGGCTTCCGGATGATCGACCCGGGGGACCGGATCCTGGTGGCCATGTCCGGGGGCAAGGACAGCTACGCCCTGTTCCACCTGCTGCAGGACCTCGCGCGCCGGGCGCCGGTGCCGTTCTCCCTGGTCGCGGTCCACGTCCACCAGGGGCAGCCGGGCCACGATCCGGCCCCGCTGGTGGCGTGGCTCCAGGCCCGGGGAGCCGAGCTGCACGTCGAGCACGACGCGACCTACCCCATCGTCATGCGCACGACGCCGCCCGGCAAGTCCCCCTGCTCCATGTGCTGCCGGCTGCGGCGCGCGATCCTCTACCGCGTGGCGAAGCAGCTCGGCTGCACCAAGGTCGCGCTCGGCCACCACCGCGAGGACACCCTGGTCACCTTGCTGCTCAACCTCACCTTCTCGGGTCAGCTCAAGGCGATGCCGCCCAAGCTCCTGGCCGAGGACGGGGAGAACGTGGTGATCCGTCCCTTGCTGTACTGCGCGGAGGCCGAGATCCGGCAGCTCGCCGTCACCCACCAGTTCCCCGTGCTGCCCAAGGGGCTGTGCGGCCCGGCGCCCGATCTGCAGCGGCAGGCCATGGGGCAGCTCCTCGACGCGCTCGAGGCCCGGCACGCGGGGGCCAAGGCCCAGATGCTCGCCGCGGTGGCCAACGTCCGCCCGACGCACCTGCTCGACGTCGGGCTCTGGGAGCGCCTGGGCCTGCCCCTGGCCGCGGAGGCCGGAGAGGGTGAGGGGGGGGAGGAGTAGGTCAGTCGGGCCGGGGCGGCTTGCTCCCCACGGGCGCGACGAAGGGGATCGCCGCGCCGAGGTCCTTGTAGCGCCCTACCAGGGCCCGGGCCCGATCCCGCTCCCGGCGGAAGAGGTTGCGCAGCTCCCCGGGATCCCGACGCACGTCGTACAGCTCGTAGCGCACGTCCTGCCCGAAGGCGATGAGCTTGTAGCCGTCCTCGGCGATGAGCGCCCGGTGGCGCATGACCAGGGTGTCCGCGGGCAGGTCGCAGAAGATGGGCCGGGGGGGCGCGAGGTCCCCGATCAGCTCGGCGACCAGGCTGGTGCCCGGCAGGCCCGGGGGGGCCGGCACCTGCAGCAGCTCGTAGATCGTCGGCGCCAGGTCGATGTGGCTGCGCCAGCGGTCCAGCTCGCGCGGGGGCGTCCCCGGGAGGTAGACGAACAGGGGCACCCGGACCAGCACCTCCCACAGGGCGAAGCCGTGCCGGGTCATCCCGTGCTCGCCGAAGGCCTCACCGTGGTCGCCGGTGACGAGGATCGCGGTGCGCGCGGCCCAGGGCTGCTGCTCGATGAAGCTCAGCAGCTTGCCGATCCAGAGATCGGTGAAGAAGAGCTCCTGATCGTACCGATCCCGTACTTTCCTACCCCACTGCGGGGCCTCTTTGTGTCGATTGTACAGGTCGTGAGGGTCCATGTAGTGGAAATAGGCAAAGAAGGGACCATCGGTGTTCTCGGGTCGCGAGAGCAGCTCCTGGGCCAGCCGCGTGTGGTCGGGAGCCGTGATCAGCGGATCGGAGGTCGGATTCCATTCCAGACCGGGGACCATTCGCCACTCGTCGAACCCCTGGTGCAGGCCACTGTCGCGCTCCAGGTACTTGTGCGCCTGGACTCCCAGGGTCCGGACTCCCGCCTGCTGCAGCACCTCCGCCATCATCTGGACGCGCGCGGGGTAGCGGGTGAAGTAGATCGTGCTGCGGGGCAACGAGGACGGGTACTGGCCCGTGAGCATCGCCGGCACCGACTTGGAGGTCACGGAGGAGACCGCATAGCCCCGGGCGTAGCTCACCGACCGGCTGCGCCAGTCCCGGAGGACGGGCATGGTCTCCCGGGGGTAGCCGTTCCAGGCCAGCTCGTCACGCCAGCTATCGACCACGAGCAGGATGACGTTGTAGGGCAGCCCGGGAGCCGGCGCGGGCCCGGCGGCCGGCGGCGGGGGCTGGCTGGCCGTGACGGCGGGTGCGGCCGGGGGGGAGCCGGGGGGGAGGTCTTCCGGGTCGGGGGCGGGAGGCGCCTCGTCGGAAGCGGCCGCGAGGTCGGCGACGTCCGCAACGTCGGTGACGTCCGCGAGGTCCGGCCCGAGGTCCGGTGCTTCCGCCAGGCCGGGGCGGGCGACGACGACCAGCAGCAGTCCCAGGAGGGCCGTGATCCCCCGGGCTCCATGTGCCATGTCGCGCATCCCACCTCCGCCTCGCCACCGGCAGAGCCGACCCTCCCGTGCAATCTCCGGCAGGACGACGGACAAGGCAAGGCCCAAAGAGGGCGACCGCCGGGTCGACCCCCAGGGGCCGCGCGGGCGGGACCGGGAGCTGGTGGGTTCTTGACCACGGGCCAGGGCTTGGTCATCCTCGGCTCCATCGAGCCGTGACGGGTGGCGGCCAGCGGTCGACACTACCGGGAGCAACGCACTGGCGGAGAGGTCGAAGCGGGTCTGGACGAAGCCCACGAGGCGGCCCCCGTCGGGCGACGGCGTGGCCGCGGAGGAGGTGAGGGATGAGGCAGCCAAGAATCGGGTTCGGACTGCTGCTCGGCCTGGTCCTGCTCGGCGGACCCGGGTGCGGCGACGACGATGGTGGCAAGAAGGCTGGTGAAGAGGGCGAAGGCGAGGGCGAGGGCGAAGGCGAGGGCGAGGGCGAAGGAGAGGGCGAGGGCGAAGGGGAGGGCGAGGGCGAAGGGGAGGGCGAGGGCGAAGGGGAGGGCGAGGGCGAAGGGGAGGGCGAGGGCGAAGGGGAGGGCGAGGGCGAAGGCGAGGGCGAGGGCGAGAGCTGGTGGGGAGGTGACGGCTGGGAGGGCCTCTGGCCCGCAGCCGGAGCCTCCGCGACCTACCGGGTCGAGATCGGCCCCGGGGACGCGGAGGACCTCGTGGCCCGCCTGGAGTACGGCGTCTCCTTCGAGGGCGGCACCTGGGACAAGCTCGTGCTGGGGACCCTGGAGGCCGGGCACGACGGGCTCGCGGTCCACTTCGACCGACCCTCCCCCTGGACCCTGCGGGTGCGGGGCGTCGACGTCTACAGCGCGGGCTTCCCGGACAGCCCGATGATCGTCGAGCGCTACGCCGAGCCCATCGTCATCCCCCTGGACCTCGAGGGGGAGCAGCGCGTGCAGGCCGCGGGCCGCCGCTCCATCGCGGGGATGGCCGAGGAGGACGTGGCGGTCGAGTACCTGCTGCACCTCGAGTCCCTGGACGAGGCGGTGACCGTGGCCTACGGCGAGCTGCGCGGCTGCGTGCACCTCGTGGCCCAGGTCGGGGGGACGGACTTCCCCCAGATGGACCTCACGGTGAACGTCCTCCTCCACCCGGAGCAGCTCATCGTGAAGATGAACGATCCGCCGGGGTTCATGGCCGTGGAGTTGCTGACGGCCTGGCCTTAGGAGGGTGCGGGGGCCGACCAGCTACTCGGAGATAGGTGCAGATCATCCCGGTGAGCGAGCAGCGAGGCCTTGGCACAACTCCCCGCACGAAAGGAATTTTCTCGCAGAGCCGCAGAGCCGCAGAGGGCTCAGCCAGCTGAGCACTTTGCTCTGCGAACTCTGCGGCTCTGCGAGAGATTTTGCAGCTCGAGCCGGGTACGGGAGGAGATTGGCAAGGAAGCCGCCCACTCGGACCGGCTGCACCCATCTTAATCAAACGAGATTTCAGGGGGTTGCAGATCGGCCAGGAAGGCGACCAGCTACTCGAAGAGCCGCTCCGCTGTCTCTCGAAGCAGGTAGAGATGGTTCGAGTCGTCGAGGAACGGCTGGAAGTCGTAGCTCCGGTAGAAGCTGCAAGCCTTGTCGTCCTTGGCATCGACGACGATGGCCGCCCAGGCGACCTCGGCCTGGAGCGTCCTCCGGATCGCATCCAGTAAGAGGATCCGCCCCAGCCCATGCCCTTGGGCCTTCGTCGCCACCGCCAACCTCCCGAGCAGCACCGACGGAACCATCTGGTATCGTGGCCACTTCTTCCTCTGCTTCTCGGGCACGAGGTCCTGCGGCACGCCCATGGCAGCGAGTGTATAGAATCCGAAAACTTCACCAGTATCATCATGAACAAACAGGAAAACGGTGGCGAAGTTACGGCGCTGATCCTGAGAAGCCTGCTTCTTCAGGTAGCCATCCAGCGCATCATCTCCGCAGAAGAACGAATCCCGCTGGTGGTGGCTATCAAGCCGGACGATACTGACTCGATCTATGTCGATTACGGATTCCGATGACATCTTTGAATCCTCCAAGCATGGCACACTTCCACTATTATGGGGTCGAGACATTGAGAACCTATCACTAGTTGAACCCAGAAGTCTGCATCTGACGTCTCTCCTACTTCTTGGCCAACCAGCTCTTGTAGAGCTTGGCCGCATCCTTGAGACGGGGAGACGGCTCCGGCGGGTTTGCCAGCGCAGCAGCAAAGGCAAGTTGATCTCGCTCGGTGAGCCTCATGAGTTCCTGGTCACGAATGATCCTCTGGGCCTCGATCGTCACCGTGGACAGGACGAAGTCAGTCAAGCTCTGCCCCCGAATCGCCGCCGCCCGGACGAACACGTCCTTCAGCTCGGCCGGAATGCGGGCTTCGAGCCGCTCCGTGCGTCGCCCGGCCGAGGTCGCCGTTTCGTTTCTCATCGTTGCACCTCCACGAGGAAACGTACGGCATCCTGCCGTACCTGTCAAGCCCATGACCGGCTTTCGCCTCGCGAAGGCTGAGGGCTGATCTGGTGCTGGAGCACCTCCAGGGGTCGGGCCGACCGGGGAGTGAGATCCTTCAGCCGGGTCTCCAGCAGCTCGACCAGCCGGTCGCCCTCACCGGCCTTGGCGGCCATCCAGACCCGCAGCAGCACCTCGGTGTTGTACTCCATCCCGGCTGGTTCATCCGCTCGGGACTCCCACTGGGACACCACCGAGTGGTTGGCCATGTTCAGCACCCGGGCCAGGTCTGTTGCTCTGGAACCCCGATCCGCCAGCGCACGGCCAGGGGCGGGTGCGCTTCATCGCCGAGGGCCGGGAACGGATCTCCGCCCCCGAAGTCAGAGCCGGGCTCGCTGGTCTCGTTGACGCTGTCATCTGTCGATTGGAGGATCTGGGACTGGCGGACGAGGACACGACAAGGCTGCGAGCCAACTGGGCGGCGGTCCGGGCGTCCGAGGCCAACGAGCCGGAGGTGTGCCGGTCCCTGGCGATCCTGGGACTGGACCCCTACGACACCGACGAGGCGACCGACGAGGTGATCACGGCGCTGGAGCGGGCCGTCGCCCTTCCGGTTCCTTTGCGGGATGACCTGCTGGAAGGAACGAAGCACGAAGAACTGGCGGAAGACCTGGAGTGGCTGGACCGGGGGCGTTCAAGGTTGGCACCAAGTACACCAACCGTGGGGCAAATGCGTCGCCCTCCGGCTGCGACCGCCCACGAGACGGGATACCTTCTTGCGCAGGAAGCTCGGGCTTCAGCTCTTGGCCTCGATCCGGTGAGCCCGATCCCCGATCTGCCCAGTCTGCTCGTCAACCGCCTCGGATGGTCAGTGAATTCGGCCATTGTCGTGCCCGGATCGACGACCACCCGGCTGGACGGGCTGGTCGGGCAGGTCGAGCACGATCAGCCTGCGATCATCGTCCCGGGTTCACGCAGCCTGGAAGGCGAACGATTCCGCCTAGGGCGGGCTGCGTTTTGTGTCCTCTCGGGCGAAGCGAGCACGAGCCCCCGGCTACTCTCGGGAGCCTTCACTTGGATGCAGCGGGCCTCCCGGGCCTTCGCTGCCGAGCTGCTGGTCCCTTCTGCCGCACTGGCCAAGCGGGTCTTCGGCCTCGTGACCCAGGCCAAGGTCCAGGCCATCGCCAACGAGTACAGAGTTCATCCCCTGCTGGTCCGGCACCAGATCGAGAACCACGATCTGGGCTTCGTGAAAGAGTAGGTCGCACGACCGACCCGCACAACCGCCCCTACTCGCCAATAATCTTAATCAAAACACGCTTCTTCCGCCTGCCGTCGAACTCGCCGTAGAAGATCTGCTCCCAGGGGCCGAAGTCGAGCTGGCCCCGGGTGATGGCCACGACGACCTCCCGGCCCATGATCTGGCGCTTGTGGTGGGCGTCGCCGTTGTCCTCGCCGGTGCGGTTGTGGCGGTAGCGGGCGGGGTCGTGGGGGGCGAGCTGTTCGAGCCAATCCTGGTAGTCGGCGTGCAGGCCCGGCTCGTCGTCGTTGATGAACACCGACGCGGTGATGTGCATCGCGTTGACCAGGCAGAGGCCCTCCTGGACGCCGCTCGCGCGCACGGCCTGGGCCACCTGCTCGGTGATCCGCACGAAGCCCATCCGGGCGGGGACCTGGAAGGTCAGCTCCTGACGATAGGATCTCATGGGACACCTCGCGGCGGGCGCCGACCTGGTGAGGGGCACCCGCGAACGGGGACGACAGCAGTAAAGAACAAGACAAACGGCCCGATTCGCCGCCGGCTCCGAGGCCCTGGCCGGATCGGGCGCGCTCAGCGGCCCGGGCCACCCTCCCGGGCCAGCCCGGCGAGCCCGGTGAGCAAGGCGTCGAGGCGCAGTTGCAGCCGCTGCAGCTCGTTGTTCGTGGAGAGGATGCCCACCTCGACGCCGGACAGCCGCATGTTCAGGTCGTCCAGGGGATCCTCGACCGGGGGCCGCTCGTCGTCATCATCGTCGTCGTCGGGAGGCCCACCCGGGCGCGGCTGGCTCCCCGCCCGGAGGAGTCGGCCGACCTGCTCCTCGAGCCGCGCCAGGCGGCCGACCTGCTCCTCGAGCCACGCCAGGCGGCCGACCTGCTCCTCGAGCCGCGCCAGGCGGGCCTGCGCCTCATCGCCTGCGGGCCAGCCCTCCGGGGGCGACGACGCGGGCGAGGACGCGGTGAGAGCGGCCGCGACCGCGAGGGGGGCGGTGGAGGCCCGCCCCCCGCCCCCGCCCTCGGCCTCGACCGGCGCGGCACGCTCGTCGCCGCTGGCGGCAGCCGGCCCCCCCGGGCGGCGCGCGACCCGGGTCGGCTCCCCGCGGCCTTCCGGGCGGGCGCTGCGCGGCGCCGGGGTGGGCTCGGATGGGGCCGGGGCGGTCGCGGCCACGCCCGCTGCCTGCTCGGGCCAGGAGATGTCGTCGCTGACGGGTGGCGGGGTCGCGTCGGCGAGGGCCGACGATGGCGCCGGGCGGTGGTCGTCCGCCTCGTCCCGGCCTGCGGCCTCGGGGGCCTGGTCGAGAGGCTCCGGGTCGGTGCCCGTGCGCTCCTCCCGCCGCGGCGGCCGCACGGGCGGCAGGGCCGGGACCGGCGGGGGGACGAGCAGCCCGGCGGCGTCCAGGCTGTCGAGGTACTCGGCCAGCTCCGCGCCCCCGTAGCCCGGCCAGACCGGCCCGGAGACCCGTCGCAGCCGACGCTCCAGCTCACCGGCGCTCGGCCGCAGCTCGGGCTCGTGGCTCAGGCACTCGCCGAGGAGCCGGGCCAGGGGCGGCCCCCAGTCCGAGTCCCCGAGGTCGAGGTCGGGGGTCAGCCGGTCGAGCAAGGCCTCGTGATCGGCGAAGGGGTAGTAGCCGAACACCGCCCGGTACAGGAGCACCCCGAGCGCGAAGACGTCGGCCTCGGGCGAACAGGAGCCGCCGGTCCACAGCTCCGGGGCGAGGAAGAAGCGCTTGCCCGCGAGCAACTGGGGGTCGGCGCGCGCCGCACGCGTGAGCAGCCCCGCGACCTGGAAGTCGCTCACCTTCACCTGCCCGTCCCGGGAGAGCAACACGTGGCGATGGCAGAAATCGCAGTGCAGCAGGTTGCGCCCGTGGGCGAAGGCCAGCGCGCCAGCGCACTGCCGAGCGATGTAGAAAGCCGCGGCCGGCTCCACCGGCTGGTCACCGAGCCGATCGAAGAGCAGGTCGAGGCTCGGACCGTCGACGAGCTCGCGCACGATGCCCACCCGGCCTTCGCCCATGCGGATGACGTCCCGCACGTCGACGACGCAGGCGTGCTGCAAGGGCGGGCTGTCGAGCAGCTCGATGGAGGAGCGCTGCCCCGTCTCCTCGAGCTCCCCCTGCAGATCGATGACCTTGATCGTCACGGCGATCGAGACGTCGGCCGCACCCTCCCGGACCGCCCGGTAGGTCACGCTGGAGGCGCCCACGGCCAGAGGAAGCTCGTCATCGTACCGGTAGCCGCGGATCGTCCGCTCCATCCTGCACCTTCCAGAGGGGCTCGGCCCTCCGCCCGCCCGGGAGTCGGGCAGCCCGGCAGCCGCCCCCCCGGGGGCAGCTCGCCCCCCTCGTCCTACCTGTTGTCTCCCGCGGAGGGCGGTGGCGTCAACCTTCGCGGTCGGTGGCCGGCGCGCCGGCGCCTGCTTGCTTGCGCGACGGGCGGCCCCTCGGCTAGGATGCAGCGGGGGAGCAGCGCGTTCGCCCGGTGATCCCACCGAGATCCTTGATGATTCTCGGTCATGGTGCCCACCGCTCGCGGGGGGCGAGGAGTGCTGTCACGAGCTCGGGGAATGGCCAGTTGCCGATCAAGTTCGGCAAGTACGAGCTGCTCGAGCTGGTTGGTCGGGGCGGCATGGCCGAGATCTACCGGGCGCGGACCGTCGGGCTCGGCGGGTTCGAGCACTACTGTGCGATCAAGAAGATCCTCCCCCACCTCAACGAGAACCAGGAGTTCATCACCATGCTGGTCGACGAGGCGAAGATCGCCGTCTCGCTCCAGCACGCCAACATCGTCGCGGTGCACGACCTCGGCAAGATCGACGGCAGCCTCTACATCGCGATGGAGTACGTCCACGGGATGGACCTGGCGACCATCCTCAAGACCTGCGCCTACAACAACTTCCTCATCCCCTTCGAGCACTCCGTGCAGATCGGCATGCAGGTCTGCGCCGGCATGGGCGCGGCCCACACCAAGACCGACGAGCACGGGGTCAACCTCGGCATCATCCACCGCGACATCAGCCCGCACAACATCCTGATCTCCTACGACGGCGAGGTGAAGATCATCGATTTCGGCGTCGCGAAGGCGTCGATCAAGATGACTCACACCATGTCGGGGATCATCAAGGGCAAGCTGCTCTACATGGCACCAGAGCAGGCCATGGCCAAGGAGATCGATCAACGGGCCGACCTCTTCTCCCTCGGGCTGGTGCTCTACAAGATGGTCACCCATCAGCTCCCCTTCGAGGGGGAGAACGAGTTCCAGATCTACAACAAGCTGGTGCAGGGCAAGGTGACCCCGCCCCGCAAGCTCAACCCCCGGGTCCCCCCGTCCCTCGACGAGCTGATCGTCAAGTCGCTGCGGCGCAAGCCCGAGCAGCGCTTCCAGGATGCGTTCGAGTTCCGCAGCGCCCTGAACACCGTGCTGGCCGAGCTGGCGCCCGGCTACTCCCCGAGCCGGCTGGCCGCCTTCATGGAGACCTACTTCCCGCCCCGGCCCCTGGTCAACCCGGAGCCGGCCTCGGTCCCCGACTACCTGCCCCTCGGCACGAGCGGCACCGACGTGGGCCAGGGCCAGCCCGGCGCCGAGTCCTTGCTCACCTTGGCACCACCGGAGCTCATGGGGCAGGTCCCCGGCTACGCGGTCGGCCAGCTCCCCCCGCCGCTGCCCCCCTCCTACGCGGACCTGCCCGCGACGCCCCCCCGACCGAGCGCCTACGGGATGCCGGCCGCCCCGGGCCAGCGCTGGCCGGGCTCCTTGCCCGCCTTGCCCGCGAGCATCGGCCAGGACGAGAAGACGATGCAGGTCAACGCGCCCTTCGGGGTGTCGCTGATCGGCGACGAGACGATGCCCGCGAGCCCCGGCCTGTTCGCCACCGAGGCCTTCCCCGATGCGGCCGGCCGAGCGGTGCCCCTCGACTACGGCGACCTCGGCGGCGAGGCGCCACGGGGGAGCGGCCGTCTCGGCCTGCTCCTGAAGATCCTCGGCGGTGTGCTCCTCTTCTTGCTGCTGCTGGTAGGGGGCATCTTCGGGGGCTACTACCTGCTGGAGCAGCTCTCCCCCGTCTCGGGGACGATCTCCGTGGAGCCGGGCGGCCTCGGCCAGACGGCGCGGACGCCGCTCTTTCCGGCCACGTCGTCGCCAGCGCCGTCCTCCGCCGGCAGCCGGGCCGGGACCGCCCTTGCGAGGCCCCGGGAGACGGACGGAGCTGCCTCCCCCGTCGCGGACGCCCCCGCACCGGCCCCCTCCCCCGCCGCCGCGGACGCCCCCGCACCGGCCCCCACCCTCACCCGGAGCCCCTCCCCCGGCGCCGACGAGTCGAGCGAGGCCAGCGGCACCCCGGGGAGCCCGGGGTTCGACCCAGCCAACTCCATCACCCTCACCCTGGAGTCGATGCCGCCGGGAGCGCAGATCGTCCAGGGCGACCGGGTCGTGGCCTTCACCGACACCAGCCTGGTCAAAAAAAAGAAGCCAGGGGCGAAGATCCGTTTCACCTTTCGCAAGGATGGCTACCGACCCGTGACGCGGACGGTTTCCCTCGACAAGGACCAGCGGATTCTGGTACGCCTCAGCCGGAATTGAGCCTCGGCACCGGCCTGGACGAGGGCCGCGGGCGAGGCGACCCGAAGAGGGATGCGGCATGACCGATCAGGAGATGGAACGGCTCGTG
>JAVEVO010000017.1:0-69947 GCA_034005005.1 Myxococcota bacterium | reverse complement strand
CCCCACCCCCACCCCCACCCCCCCCGCGCCCCCGCCCACGCCGCCCACACCCTCCCCGTCCCCGCCCACGCCCCCCCCCTCGGTCCCAACGCCCACCCCATCCGCCCCTACGCCCCCCCCATCGCACCCTTCGCCCTCCCCTTCGGTCCCTTCGACCTCCCCCTCGCCCTCCGCACCCTCGCCCTCGGCCCCTTCGCCTTCGCCCTCGCCCTCCCCCGCCTCGCCCTCGCCCTCCCCCGCCTCGCCCTCCCCCTCGCCTTCCTCGCCCCGGCCGCCGCGGCGGTCGGGAGCGCAGCCCGCGGTCGAGACCAGCAGACCGAGCAGCCAGAGAGCGAGCAGACGGGAGGCACCAGGCCGGTTCACCGAGATCATGGGCCGAGTCTAGCGGACCCGCCGGGCCACGACAAGCGAGGGTTCCCATCGCGACGCGGGTCCGCTCTCGGGGAGCGGTTGCGCCGGCGGGACCTCCCCGCTATCATCCGCCCGGCGTGAGATGGAGGCCGGCGCTGCCAGGGCGCAACGAGCCGTCCAGAAAGGGAAACCACCATGGGGCTCTGGGATCTGTTCGACAAGGAGAAGCGCAAGGAGCGGGCCCTCGAGAAGGCCATCGCCCGGATCACCAACCCGTACATGCAGGGACCCGAGCGGATGAAGGCCGTGGACACGCTGCTGGAGATCGGCACCGACGACGCGATCTACGGGCTGCTCAAACGCTTCACGATCCGGGCCAGCAACGGGGTGGTGGACGAAGAGGAGAAGGAGCAGGTCTACGCGGTGGTGATTGGCCTCGGCACCCAGGCGGTGCCCGCCTTGCGGCGCTTCATCCAGAAGGACGACCAGATCTATCACGCCCTGCGCGCCCTGTCGGCGATCCTCCCCGAGGAGCAGGTGATCACCAGCGTCGGCGAGACCCTCGAGCTGCTCGGCACCGACTACATGCGCAACCCCGAGCGCAAGCTGCACCTGATCCAGCACCTTGCCGAGCTGCGGGGGCCCCGGGTCGTCGCCTTGCTGCTGCCGTTTCTGCGCGACCACGACGAAGGGGTCCGCTTCCAGACCGTCAACGCCCTGCACGAGCAGGCCGACGAGGTCGCCCGCGAGCCCTTGCTCGAGCTGCTCTGCTCCCCCGACGAGGAGTCGGTCCGGCTGCGCAAGCGGATCGTCGAGGTGCTCGCCGAGCGAGGCTGGGGGGTGCAGGGCTACCGCAAGAAGGTCGAGGAGCGGCTGCCCAAGGGGTATGCCATCGACAAGGCCGGGCTGATCAAGGAGCGGGGCACGAAGATCGAACCAGCCGCCACCGAGGCGGACGACGACGACTGAGCCCCGGAGAGGTCAGAAGTCGTCGAGGTTGATGTCCTCGACCTTCTCGGCGGGCTTCTTCTTGTCGAGCTCGAACTGCTCCTCTTCCTGGGCCAGGGGCTTCTCCGGCTCTTCCTCGTCGCCCTTCTTGGGCTTCTCCACCGTGTACTTCATGGGCCCGAGGGCCAGCTTCCACTCGTCGTCCTGCTTGGTCAGGGGGAGCTCCTGGATGATGGTCTGCGGTGGCGCCTTGGACCCTTTGGGGGCCCGGACCACCTTGCTGACCTTCACCACCGCGCTCTCGGCGCCGGTGACCTCCTCGCCGAGGACCTCGGGAGGCTTCCGGTCCTGGCCCAGGTAGCCGAGCATCAGGTCACGCCAGCCCTCGGCCTCGGAGAGCCCGTCCTCGCCGAACTGCTGCTTGAGCTGCACCTGGGCCGCGGTCGAGAAGCTGTCCCGGAACTGCACCAGCCGCCGCTTCTGGGCGTTCTCGCCGAGCTGCTCCACGACGTCGCCGGGGGAGTCGCTGCAGCCCCCGAGCAGCCAGAGCCCGGCGGTCGCCAGCAGCAGAAGGAAAACCAAAGGAATTCGGGGCATTGCTTTGCTCATCGGCCCTATCCTCGCGCCTCGACACGGGGCAGGTCAACCTCCCCCCGTCCGTCCAGCCCCAGCCGCCGCAGCCGATCGTGGAAAGTCTGCTTGGGCAGCCCGAGCTGCCGCGCGGCCTCGGCCTGCCGACCGCCCGCGAGCTCCAGCGAGACGCGGATCGCCTCCCGCTCCACCTCGAGCAGCGTCCGGCCAGCCACCCGGATCATCCCCCAGGGCACCTGCGGCTCCCGCACCCCGGCCGCCGGTGCGGGGGCGACCGCCGCCGCGGCCGGGGACCAGCTCAGGTCCGACGCGTCGATGGCCCGACCGCGGGCGCGCAGCCGCGCCCGGACCAGCACGTTGGCCAGCTCGCGCACGTTGCCGGGCCAGTCGTGGCGAGCGAGCTCCGCCAGGGCCCGCGCGGTCAGCCGGCAGGGGACCTCCCCATCCCGGGCGAGCAGGACCCGGGTCAACTGCGGCAGATCGGTCAACCGCTCCCGCAGGGGAGGGATGCGCACCACCGTGACGCTCAGGCGGTAGAACAGGTCCTGGCGGAAGCGCCCGGCCGCGACCTCCCGGGCGAGGTCGCGGTGGGTCGCAGCCACCAGGCGGAAGCGGCTCTGCTGCGGCCGGTCGCCACCCAGCCGCACGAACTCCCGCGTCTCCAGCACCCGCAGGAGCTGCGCCTGGAGCGGCAAGGAGAGCTCCCCGACCTCGTCGAGGAAGAGCGTGCCCCCGTCCGCCCGCTCGAAGGCCCCCCGGTGGCACCCCTGGGCCCCGGTGAAGGCTCCCCGCTCGTGGCCGAAGAGCTCGGAGAGCGCCAGGGTCTCGGAGATCGCCGCGCAGTTCAGGGGCACCCACGGGCTGCTGGGGTCCGCGAGCTGGTGCAGGGCACGGGCCGCCAGCTCCTTGCCCGTCCCCGTCTCACCCAGCACCAGCACGGGACAGCGCTCCCCGGCGAGCCGCGCCAGCTCCGCGTACAGCTCCTGCATCGCCGGGGCGCAGCCGACCATCCCACAGGAGCGGTCGACCGCGGCCCTCCCCACCAGCGGCTGCTGCGGACCGAGCTCTGGACGTCCCATGCACCACCTCCCCGAGGCCTCTGCCAACCTGATCTGGGTCTCGGCCCGCTGCCGGCCCGATTGCGGGTTCCCACGCATTTTTTTGATTTTCTTTTCGATTCCGAGCCACTACGAGATTCTACCCGGGGCCGCCGGCGGTCACGGGACCATGAACTGGCCGACTCGATGACAATGTGCTACTTAGACCCACATGGCATCACACAGGCTCACACCCATGCTCCTCCTCGCCCTGGTCGGCAGCCTGCCGGGCGGTCCGGCGTCCGCCTTGCCCGGCCCCCCGGGTCCCCCGCCGGCGGCCCCCCGGGCCCCGGCGCGGGCCCTCCCCGCGGCCCCACCCCTGGTGGTGCTCGATCCGGGCCACGGCGGCAGCAACGAGGGCGCCCGCACCGGCGGAGGAGTCCTCGAGAAGGAGCTCACCGGCCAGATCACGGCGCGCGTGCGCCGCCTCCTCGAGGAGCAGACCGGGGTCCGGGTCGCCCTGACCCGGGAGCAGGACACCTACCTCGGCCTGCGCGAGCGCGCCGAGCTGGCCAACCGCCTGGGCGCGGCCCTGCTGCTGTCGATCCACGGCAACAGCGCGCCCCACGACCGGGCCCGCGGCCACGAGACGTTCTTCCTCTCACCGGCCGGGGCCGCGCGCCTCGCCTCCCCGGAGCCGGACCCGACCCTGGCCGCGGCCGTGCCCTCCGGCGCGAGCGAGGCCGCGGCGGTGGCGGCGATCACCACGGAGCTGCGCACCACGGCCACCCAGCGCCAGAGCGAGCGGCTCGCCCTGCTGGTCCAGCAAGAGCTCAACCGGCGGCTGGTGGGGCCGAGCCGGGGCGTGCGGCAGGCGACCTTCGACGTGCTGCTGCACGCCACGGTCCCCGCGGCCGTGGTGGAGGTCGGCTTCCTCAACCACCCCATCGAGGGCCCCCTGCTCGCCACGCCCGCGTACCAGGAGCGCATCGCGGCGGCCCTGGCCGCGGCGATCTGCCGCTTCCTCGAGGTGGACCGACTCCCCGCCGCCCGCGCCGGGCGACCCGGCGCCTCGTGAGCGGCCCCGGCGCTCCCCCCCGCCCCCGCCCCCCCCGGGAGCAGGTCGCCCGCTGGCTGGCCGGGGGCTGGCTGCTGGAGCACCGCCAGGGCTACCGTTTCAGCCCCGAGCTGGAGCTGCTGCCCGCGTTCTTCGGTCCCGGCGAGCCGCAGGGCCGGGTCGTCGAGCTGGGCTCGGGCAACGGCGCCCTGCTCTTCGCCGCCGCCAGCCAGGGTCCCACGACGAGCCAGCTCCTCGGGCTGGAGCGGCAGCCCCAGCTCGTCCGGCTGGCCACCGCCAATGCCCGGCTGCGGGGGAGCGCGGCCCGCACCCGCTTCGTGCTGGCCGACATCCGGCAGCCGCCCCTCGCGGCGGGCGTGGCCGACTGGGTGCTGCTCAACCCCCCGTTCTACCCCGCGGGCTGGGGCCGAGAGTCGCGCACCCCCGAGCGGCACCGCTCGACCCATGAGCTGGCGGGCGGCCTGGGCGACTTCCTGGCGACCACCGGCCGGGTGCTGCGGCCAGGGGGGCGGGCGGTGGTGGTCTACGGGCCCGAGCGCCTGGCGGAGCTCCTCGGCGAGCTGCCGGCCGCGGGGCTCTGGCCACGCCGCTTGCGGCTGGTGGTGCATCGCCCGCGCGGGACTTTGGCCCGGCTCTTCCTCGAGGCCGTCCGCCTGCCGCCAGCGGGCACCGCCGGCCTCCCGGCGCCCCTCCGCACGGTCGGGCTGCAGGTCGACACGGTGGAGCTGGATTACGCCGCCGCCCGGGATGGACTGGATCTTTGACGTCGAGGCCGGCTCGTGGAATGATCGAGCTGGTATGAGGATGTCCGGATCCCACCTTTGGCCCACCGTGACCGCGCTGCTGGCGCTCGGGCTGCTCGCGGGCTGCGGCGGCGCCCGCCAGCAGCAGCTCGAGCGGGATCTGCGCGAGCTGCAAGGCGAGGTCCAGGAGCTGAAGCGCTCGCGCACGGAGCAGCGGGCCCGCCTGGAAGAGCTCGCCGGGCGGCTGCTGCTGCTCCAGGACCGGCTGGAGACCGAGCAGCTCGTGGCCCGACCAGGCCCGCGGCGCGAGCAGCTCCCCGTGATCCGCCTCGGACCGGAGGAATCGCCGAGCGAGGGCACCTACTCGGTGCTGGGCCGGGCCGCCTCGCCCGCTTCGCCCCCCCCGGGCGCCGCGCCCGGGCGTCGCCCCGCGCCGCCCCCGCCGGCCCCGAGCAAGCGGCCCTTCTCCGTGGAGACGGCCAACCATGCGGGGATCGACCCCGGCGAGCGCCTGGCCCGGCGCGAGGTGCCGCCGCCCGCGAGCCTCGCCCCCCTCCCGGACCCCGCGGCCCCGGCCGCCCCCGCGGCCGTGCCCGCTCCCGGCCCGCCGCCCGGAGCTGCCCGCGAGCCGCCCCCGGCCGTGGCCAGCGCGGAAGCGCCCTTGCCCCCCGGCCTGACCTCGGGCGCGGTGCCGGCCGCGCTCACCGCGGCCCCCGCCCGGCCGGCCCCGGCCGCCACCCGCGCCCCCCAGGCCTTCCCCGAGGACGGCCCTCCGCCCCGCGCCGCCAAGGACCCGGAGCAGGAGTACAAGACCGCGTACGCGCTGTTCCAGGCCGGGAAGTTCGGACAATCCCGGCAGGTCTTCCTGCGATTCGCCGCGACCTACCCCGACCACGACCTCACCGACAACAGCCTCTACTGGCTGGCAGAGATCAGCTACAAGCTGCATCGCTACGAAGAAGCGCTCCAGATGTTCGGCAAGGTCATCGAGACCTATCCGACGGGCAACAAGATCCCCGACGCGTTCTTGAAGGTGGGCCTCTGCTACCTGAACCTCGGCAAGGGCGATGCGGCCCGGAAGATCCTGCAACAGGTCAGGACGATCTTCCCCGAGTCCCCGGCGGCCCAGATCGCGTCGTCGCACCTGAAGCTGTTGTAGAGTCGCCTCGATGAGGGAGGAGGCCGTCAGCGCCATGCGCACCACGACGAAGCTGCTTTTCGCCCTGCTCCTGATGCCGGCGCTGCCGACGACGGCCTGGGCGCAGGACGTCCGGGTGATCGACCCCAACCGGCCGCAGGGGGACCTCAGCGAGCCGACCAGCGACCCGATCCAGCACCAGGTGCGCAGCGGCGACACCCTCTGGGACCTCTCGGACAGCTACTACGGCAGCCCCTGGTACTGGCCGCAGGTCTGGTCCCAGAACCCGCAGGTCAGCAACCCCCACTACATCTACCCCGGCGACCTGATCCGCTTTGGCCCGCTCAAGGAGGCCGCGCCGGAGGCCGTGGTCGAGGAGGGTGAGGCGGCCGAGGCCGAGGGGCTGACCGTCGCCGGCGCCCGGGTGCGCTTCGTCCCCTCCGACGCCGAACGGCAGGTCTACGTCCGCTACGTCGGTTTCGTCTCCGACGAGGAGGTCCGGGCCGCGGGGATCGTCCGCTGGTCCCGGGAGGAGCGGGAGATGCTCGGCGAGCTCGACGAGGTCTACATCGACTTCGAGCGGCTGCCGCGGGTGCGGCCCGGCGATCGCTGGACGATCGTCGCGCTCGAGGACGAGGTGATCCACCCGGTCTACCGCCGCAAGATCGGCAACAAGGTCGACATCCTCGGCGTCGTCGACATCCGGGCGGTCACGCGCAAGCTGGCCATTGGTACCATCGTCCGGTCCTACAAGGAGATCTCCCGGGGTGCGATCGTCATCCCCCTGGTGCCCAACTTCCGCTCCGTGAAGCCCCGCCCCAACCCAAAGAACGTGCGCGGCTACATCGTCGACAGCTACCTCGAGGTCCGCAACATCGGCCAGCACCAGCTCGTCTACATCGACAAGGGCGTGCGCGAGGAGGTGGAGGTCGGCAACCGCTTCCACATCGTCCGGCAGGGCGACGGGATCCACCCCCTGAACAGCGACGACCTCTCCATGCTGCCCTGGGAGCCCATCGGCGAGGTCATGGTCGTCGAGACCCGGGATCACCACTGCACGGGCATCGTGCTCGGCGACTTCACCGAGGTCGTCATCGGCGACGTCGTGGAGATGCGCCCCGGCTTCTAGAACGGGTAGGCCAGGTCCACGGCGAGGACGTAGCGCGGCACGGGCGCACTGAGCATCTCGTCGTAGGCCAGGTGACCGGTCGTCGTCCCCAGCCCCTCCGAGACCACGAAGCTCGCGGAGACCCCGAGCGCCAGCCCGGCGCCGAGCTCGGTCTGCGAGCGCAACTGGAACAGCCAGTAGGCCGGGACCTCCAGGGCGGGCGTGCTGCCGTAGTCGAGGGAGCGGCCGACGAAGTGGACCTTGACGCTCGCCAGCCCCTGCGGGTAGCGGCGGATCGCGAAGAAGGTCGCCTTGTGGGGGGAGTCGTAGGCCAGCTCGGCGCCGCTCCCGTCGTCCGTGAGCAGATAGGAGTAAGCGAGCCCGGCGTTCCAGGTCTCGGCGAGGCGGAAGCGGGCGCTCGCCTCCAGCCCGGAGAGGCGGGCCGTCGCCTTGCGCTGCGAGGGGTGGAACATGCCGAAGTGGGGGTGGCCCACCGCGGCCAGCTCCTCGATGGCCAGGCTGGCGTCGAACTGGTTGTCGATGATGTCCTTCATCCAGGTGCTGAAGCCGTCCAGCCGCAGCTCCAGCGGGTCGAAGGCCTGCCAGGACACCCCGCCCTCGACGTTGACCAGCCGCTCCGGGGTGAGTCGCGGGTTGCCCTGGGCGTCGATGTGGTCGATGTAGAGCTGCCACATGGCCGGCTCCTTGAAGGCCGTGCCCGCGGACGCCCGCAGCCGGAGAGACGGACGCGGCTTGACCAGCACGGCCCCCCGGTAGGAGACCACCGGATCGTACTCGTTGTGCGTGTCCACCCGGCCACCGAGGGTGACGAAGAGCCGGTCCCCGAGCAGCCGCAGCTCGTCCTGCAGGTAGACCGACCAGTTGTTGAACGACTGCTCCCGCCGGCCGACCATGAACTCGGGGCTGTCGATCCCCTCGTAGCGGAACCCCGCGCCCGCGATCAGCTCGTTGGCCCCCCACTGGGCGTCCGGGAACATGTCGTACTGGGCCTGGGTGGTGAGGGTCAGCTTGTACTGGTCGATGTCGTAGTCGATCTTGTCGGCCATGTCCGCGGGGAAGGCCGCCCGGATCAGCGGGTCGGCCAGGGGCTGCCCCTCCGCGAACTCGCTGATCTGGAAGTCGGAGTAGTTCTCGAACATGTTCTTGAAGTAGTGGTACGAGCCGATGACCTTGACGTTGAGCTGCGGCAGGACGTTGCGGTCCACCAGCGCGTGCCCGAAGACCTCCTGATGGCCGAAGGTGTACAGGTTGTTCGGGAAGAACAGCGCCCCGTCGAAGTTGGCCGCGACGTGCTTGAACCCGAGGCTCAAGGTGAGGGGGTCGAGCCGGGTGCGCAGCCGGAGGTTGACCCACTGGCGCTGGCTGGAGACCTCGCCCTCCTCCGCGCCGACCGCGCCGCAGGCGCTCACCTCGGCCTGCGCCGTCAGGCAGGCCGCGCTCGCGGCGCCCTGCTGCTGGCAGACCCGATCCCGGGTCGCCAGGGGCTCCGCGCAGGCGAGCCCCTGGGCGTAGCTCTGCTGCTGGGCCACGCGCTCCGCGAGGTAGTCGGCGATGAGCCCCGGGCCGTCGGTGGTCCCGCCGGACGCGTGGACCAGCACCGCGACCCCCTCACCCTGCCGGCCGTAGGTGGCGCTGAGGGCCTTGCGGGCGAAGGACCCGTAGCTCAGCTTGTACTCGCCCTGGGGCGGGACGCTGGCCGCGTCCTTGTAGTAGATGTTGACCACTCCCTGGAACGCATTGGTCCCGTAGAGTGCGGACCCGGGACCGAGGATCACCTCGATCCGCTTGATCAGCTCTAGCGGAAAAGTTTCGTCGAGCCAAACACCCCCGTCCCGGACGTCGTTGATCGAGACCCCCTCCTCGAGCCACAGCAGGCGCGTGCTGACGACCTCCGAGCCGATCATCCCCCGCACCATCGCGTTGTGGTACCCGCTCATCCAGGAGCGGACCTCCATCCCCGGGACCAGCCGCAGGACGTCGGCCAGGGAGCGGACACCCAGCGCGGCGATCTCCTTGTCGGTGATGACGTGCACCGCGGCCGGCGCGTCGTAGCGGTACTGCACCTTGCGGGCCGCGGAGAAGACGACGTCCGCGACGTTGAGGTCGAACTCCTCGAGCAGGGGCGAGGGCCCCTCCTCCCCCCCCGCCAGGCCGACCGGGGCGAAGGGCCGGACGCCGGGGAACGCCGCCGGGCCGCCGGGGAGCGGCTCGTCGACGTCGGGCAGCGCCCAGGCCGGGGTCAGGGGAGCGGCCGCCCGGGCCCCGTCCCGCGCGGCCGGGGCGGCCGGGCCCGGGGAGGAGCCCTCGGGCGGCAGCAAGGCGGGCGCTTCGGCGAGCGCCGAGGCCGTGAACAGCAGACTCCCGAAGAACCCCAGAAGTGGCCAGCCCGAGCGGGGGCGCGGCGGTCGGTGGCTCAGCATGCCTTGCTCCCAGCAAGCGGGCGCGGCCTCCCCCCGGCACCGGCCGGGCAGCCCGGCACGGACCAGCGGGCGTGACGAGCCCGGGATCCACGGCAGGATACTGCGTCCCCGGGCCGAGCGTCCACTGCCGAAGAGGACAGCTTCGCCGCGATCTGGTACACCGGGATCGTCCGGGTGCCCGTCCCACCCGGGGACACGGCTCCGGACAGCCGCTGATCAACGAGAGGAGCAGATCGCACCCCGGGAGGTGATCCTGTTGAGAAGTACTCGAGCCCGCTCATCGTGGAGGTCGTCGCCGATGCCCACCTCGCCCCCGATCCTCGAGAATCGCCACGCCGGGCGGCTCGCGGCGCTGCTCGTCCTCGGCCTGCTGCTGGCGCCGGCCTCCTCCCTGGCGCAGCCACGGCTGGCCTTCCTCGGCCTGCGCGCCCGCGCCGGGACCTGCTCCGACTGGCTCCTCGGCCAGGCCAACGGGCTGCTGGAGGGCCGCGCGGCGAGCGTGCCCGGCTTCCGCCACCTCCCCCAGCAGCAGGTCGTCCAGCACCTCGGCTCCTCCCTGGCCCTGCTCTCCTGCGAGGAGGACGGGTGCATGGCCCTGTTCGGCGCCAGCGCCGGCGCCGAGCGGGTGGTCTGGGCCTACCTCGATCCGGCCTCCCGCCCCCTCGGCTACCGGATCGTGCTGCGCCACCTGGCCGCGACCTCCGGGCAGCTCCTCGCTGAGCGGGTGACCGGCTGCAGCCCCTGCGACGAGGCGACCCTCCTCGCCACCCTCGCGGCGGCCGACCCCGAGGCCCTCGCCTTCCAGACCGAGCCGCGCGCGGCGGCGGCCCCACCGGCCGCGGCCCCGCTCCCGCCCGCACGGGTGCTGCAGATCCCCGGGGTCCATCGCCCCCTCACCCCCGCGGAGGAGGCCCGGGCCGGCGTGCTGACCGTGGTCAGCGACCCTCCCGGCGCCACCCTCTCCCTCTTCTCCTATCCGGTGGGCCCGACGCCCCTCGCGGGCCTACGCCTGTTGCCGGGCGCCTACGCCGGACAGCTCACGCAGGCGGGCTTCCAGGACCTGCCCCTGACCCTGCAGATCTTCCCGGGCCGGGAGACCCGCCAGGCCTTCCGCCTCGTCCCCGGCCTGCTCCCCCTGCGGATCACCAGCCAGCCGCCGGGCGCCCAGGTCCTGCTCGACGGCCAGCCCCTGGGCCCGACACCCGTGGACGGCCCCCTGCTGCCAGCCGGTGAGCACCAGCTCCAGGTCACCCTCCCGGGCTTCGCGCCGGTCCAGCGCCCGGTCCAGGGTGTGCCCGGCCAGCCGGTGGCGATCGCCCTGACCCTGCAGCCCCTGACCCAGGCCTCGGGCTGGCTGACGGTGCAGACGAAGCCCGGCCGGGCGTCGGTCCTGGTCGACGGGGAGCCCCTGGGTCAGAGCCCCCTCCGCCGGCACCGCCTGCCGGCTGGCCCCCACACGGTCTCGGCCTACCTGCCGGGCTTCGCCCAGACGGAGGTCCCCGTGGAGGTGCTCCCCGAGGCCGAGGTCACCGCGACCCTGACCTTGCCCGTGGCCCGGGAGACCCGCAGCCTCGTCACGGTCCGCTCCCTGCCCGCGGGCGCCCGGCTGACCATCGACGGGCTACCCGCGGGGACCACCCCCGTCGAGGGGATCCGCTTCAAGCCGGGGCGTCACGTGCTGCGCCTCACCCGGGACGGCTACGCGCCCTACGAGCTGCCCTTCGAGCTCCCGGAGGGGGGATCCTTCGAGCACGATGCGGACCTGCTGCAAGGGCCGCCACAGCAGGATGACGGGCTGATCGGGGCTCCCTGAGCCGCGTCACCGGCCCCACTCCCGGCCCCACCCGCCGGCACCGCGCCCGACGGGCGGTGCGGGCGGCTCAGGGCCAGGTCCGGCCGTCCACCAGGAGCTGCCGCACCTGATTGTCCCGGGTGTGGATCGCGAGCTGCACGGGCAGGGTCCGGCCAGCCCAGGCGCTGGTGTCGAGGGAGAGGTCGCGCCAGCCCCGGGCGCGGGGGGCGAACACCTCCCGGAGGACCGGCGTGCCGGCGATGCGCACGGTCAGCACGACGTCGCGGCCCTCCCCCGAGTGCACCGCCCGCAGGGTCAGCCCGGCCTGCAGCTCCAGCTCCCGCCCGAGGGGGACGGCCGGGTAGTCCACGAGCAGGGTCAGCCCGTCCTCGGGTGCATGGACCCACAGGGCCTCCCGGGGGTTGTCGTCGACGTCCTTGACCACCGGGCCGACGAACTTCCAGGGGTGCGGCTTGCTGCCACAGTGCCAGCCGTCCCGGGCCCACAGGGAGCAGGTGTCGGTCCGGCGGGGGCCGACGCGCCGCACCCGGGCCTCGGGCAGTCGGTCGCGCAGGTCGTACAGGGGGGTCCCCCGGTAGGCGAGGTCGTAGCGGCAGAGCGCGACCCGGCCGAAGGTCTGCCGCTGCCGGGGCTCGGCCCCCGGCAACGCGCCCGCCGCGCAGGTGTGGCCCTGGACCGCGAGCACCCAGAGGCGCCGGTAGTGCTGCAGCCGCCGGGGCTCGGGCCGACGCACCCGATCCACGGGCAGGCCCCGCAGCTCGCCGAGCCCCTCGCTGGCCCACCACGGGGCGAGGCGGATCACGTCCCCGTCCTGCCAGCCCGCCCGGACCGCCGCAGCCGCATCCCGCCACTCCGCGAGGCTCGGCACCCGGCGCGCGGCCCGGTAGGGCACGACGAACGCGACGACCGCGACGAGCAGCACCCCCAGCGGCAAGAGCAGGGGTCGCACCCGGACGAGGCCCGCGGTCATCGCTCCCTCCAGCCGGTGCGGTTCTGGTAGACCTCGAGCAGGGGCACGCCGTCCTGGTAGACACCCGCCACCGGCTTATCGTCCCCGTACCGGGCCCGGTAGGAGTACTCGTCGTCGAGGAACTCCTTGTGGTGGTGGAAGAGGGTGTACTCGGCCAGCCCCCAGCCCGGGACCGGCAGGACGTCGCGCCGCAGCAGCCCCTCCCGCTTGTAGATCAGCACGCTGTCGTCGTTGGTGTCCTGGAAGAAGACCGGCGCGTTGATCCGGAGGTTGGCGTTCAGCCAGGGGAGCACCGGCCGGGAGCTGTCCCCCCAGAACTCCCGCTGCATGTCGTGGTCCGCCTTGCCGGGCAGCCCGCCGAGCAAGGCGTTGTAGTAGCTCGAGCAGTGGGGGTGGGCGTGCGCGACCTCCCAGGCCGCCGGCGCGTAGAGGGCCAACCCGAGGGCCAGGCCGAGCCCCAGGGCGAGCCGGGGCGTGCGGGGGAACGCGGCCGTGACCCGGCGCGCGAGCAGCTCGAAGCCCAGCCCCGCGAACAGCGCCAGAAACGGCATGGCCGGCAGCCAGTGCTTGGTCCCGCCGAAGATCGGCGTGCGGGTGGTGCAGAACGCGGCGATGGGCACGATCAGGTTGACCCCCAGCACGACGAGGTCCCGGCGGCGCTCCAGGGAGAGGGTCCCGTAGCCACCCCGCCAGCCCCGCCCGCCCGCGCCGTACAGCCGCCCGAACGCGCCGACGCCGAGGGCCGCGAGGACCAGGGTCACCAGGGGCACGGTCACCAGGGTCATGGTCATCGGGAAGTGCCAGGGGAAGGGCGGCTTTGTGTACAAGGTACCGAAGAAATAGGCCCAGTAGTACTCGTGATTCATGTGGCGCCCGAGGTACCAGCCCACCCGGGTCAGGGTGTCGAACCACAGCCGGGGCCAGAGAGCCCAGGCCAGCAGCGGCCCGACGGTCACCATCAGCACCAGGGAGAGGGGCACGGTCGGCAAGGCCAGGCCGGGCCCCTGGGCCGAGCGACGCCAGCCGGCCTCCCGCCAGCCGAGGAGCAGGGCGATGCCCGCCGCGGTGAAGGGGATGAACCAGGAGTTGTGCTTGGTGGACAGGGCCAGCCCGAAGAGCAGGGCGGTGATCAGGGCCCAGCCGAGGCCCCGCCCGAGGGAGCGGTGGAACGCGATTGCGGTGGCGAACCACATCAGGGCCATGGGCATGTCGAACGCGGCGAGGTGCGCGTCGGAGAACGCCCGGGGCATCAGGGCGAAGGCCGCGGCCGCGGCGAGGCCGACCCGCCGCCCGAAGCGCCGGGCGCCGAAGAGGTAGATCAGCCCGACCAGCAGGGCCGCGGACAGGGCGCCGGGCAGGCGGAACGCGGTCGACTCGGCCAGCAGCCCGAGGATCGGGCGGGGCTGCTTGCCGCCCCGGTACAGGGCCTTCGCCTCGCCCGGGGGCATCTCGGGGGGCGCCTGCTTGCCGAACAGCCGCCACGACAGGCCGAACAGCAGCTTGGGCAGGGCCGGGTGCTCGGGGTTGTAGGCGAAGTGGCGCTCGATGACCGGCCGGGCGAAGGCCTTGCCGGGCTCGCCCTGGGCGAACGCGGCGGCCAGCTCGTCGACCCAGCCGACGTACAGCTCACCGGCCTTGAAGTAGTAGCCCTCGTCCCGGGTGAAGCCCATGTCCATGGAGCCGAGGAGCACGGCCAGGTACACCAGGGTCAGCCCCAGCCCGATCCCGAGATCCGCGCCCCGCCCGCGGCGGGACGGGGGCGTCGTGGCGGTGGTCGTCCCCGGGGCCAGCGTCTCGGTCACTGCCTCTGCCTCCCTGCTCCAGGCAGGCGAGAGTAGAAGAGCCGGCGGGGGAGGTCAATGTTCCCCGGGACCGGTCGGTGGTATGCTGCGGACATGGACGCCACCACGCCCGCCGCAGCCCCCTCCCTCTTCCTCCTGACCGACCTGTACCAGCTCACCATGGCCTACGGCTACTGGCGGCTCGGGCTGGCGGCGCGGCGCGCCGTGTTCCACCTGACCTTCCGCCAGCAGCCCTTCGGGGGCGGCTACGCGATCGCCGGCGGCCTCGGCCCCGCCGTGGACTACCTCACCAGCTTGCAGCCGACCGCCGCGGACCTGGACTACCTCGCGACCCTCGTCGGCAACGACGGCCGCCCGCTGTTCGACCCGGCGTTTTTGGCCTGGCTCGACGGCTGCCGGTTCACCGGCGACCTCGACGCGGTGCCCGAGGGCAGCGTCGTCTTCGCCAACGAGCCCCTGCTGCGGGTCGAGGGCCCCTTGCTGCAGTGCCAGCTCGTGGAGACGGCCCTGCTCAACCTGGTCAACTTCTCGACCTTGGTCGCCACCAAGGCCGCCCGGGTGCGGGTCGCGGCCGGCGACGAGCCCGTGCTCGAGTTCGGGCTGCGCCGGGCCCAGGGACCCGACGGCGGCCTGACCGCCAGCCGGGCCGCGTACCTCGGCGGCGCGGACGCCACCTCCAACGTGCTCGCGGGCCACCGGTACGGCATCCCGGTGCGGGGCACCCACGCCCATAGCTGGGTGATGTGCTTCCCCGACGAGCCGACCGCGTTCGCCGCGTACGCCCGGGTCCTGCCCAACAACTGCGTCTTCCTCGTGGACACCTACGACACCCTCGAGGGCGTGCGCCACGCCATCGCGGCCGCCCGGGAGCTGCGCGCGCAGGGCCACGAGCTCGTCGGCATCCGCCTGGACTCGGGCGACCTGGCCTACCTGAGCCAGCAGGCCCGCCGGCTGCTGGACGAGGCCGGCTTCCCCGGGGCCAAGGTGCTGGCCAGCAACGACCTCGACGAGCGCTTGATCGAGAGCCTGCACCTGCAGCAGGCGGCCATCGACCTCTGGGGGGTGGGCACCCGCCTGGTGACGGGCGGCGAGCAGGCCGCGCTCGGCGGGGTCTACAAGCTGGCGGCCCTGGCCGCGCCGGACGGTGGCTGGGAGTACCCCCTGAAGCTGTCGGAGCAGGCGATCAAGATCACCACCCCGGGCCGCCTCGGCGTGCGCCGCTTCTGCCGCCAGGGCGAGATCGTCGCGGACTGCATCTACGACCTCGACCTCGGCCTGCTGCCCGGTGCGGCCCTCGTCGATCCCCGGGACGCGACCCGGCAGCGCCCGCTGGAGCCGGAGCTGACCGCGGCGGAGCTGCTCGTGCCGGTGCTGCGCGCCGGCCAGCCGGTCGGCGCCCGGCCGACCCTCGCGGAGTCCCGGCAGCACACCCTGCAGCAGCTCGCCGCGCTGCACCCCGGCGTGAAGCGCCTGGCCAACCCCCACGAGCTGCCCGTGGGGCTCGAGCCCCGGCTCGCCGCGCGCCGCACCCGCCTGATCGGTGAGGCCCGGGCCCGCGTCCGGGAGCGCCGGACGCCCGGCTGAGGCCCCGCGGAGATCCCCGCCCCTCCCGGCCGCGTGGGCCGGGGCCCGGTCCCCCGCCCACGGGCCCCATGGCGCGCGCGGGCGACCGGACCTACGTTGGTCCGATGGACCCCGACCGGGTCCACGCCGCGAGGTTGAGGAGCAGAGATGACTGGTCCAGTCCCACGAAGCACGTCTTTTGGCCCATTGACCATCGCCTTGCTGAGCCTTTTGCTCTATTCGACCGGCTGCGCGGGTCGGCCGCAGCTCCTCGAGGAGCGGCCGGTGCAGGGCGCAGTCTTCAACGGCAACACCGTGCGCTTCACCTGGACCGCGGACGCGCCCGGTGGCGAGGAGCTCGTCGGCTACCGGCTGCAGGTGGCGCCCACGGTCCGCTTCGCCAGCCCGGTCCACGACCAGGTCTACCGGGAGCGGCAGGCCGAGGTCATCCTGCCCGCGGGGACCTTCTACTGGCGGGTCCAGGGACAGTACCGGCGGCTGGACGACACCCTCGCGACGACGGAGTGGTCCGACATGAAGCTCGTGGACGGACGCTACCTCCAGCAGGCCCGCTCCCTCGTGGTCCAGGAGCCGAGCGGCGGCGCCACCCTGGCGAGCGGGGGCCTGCCCGAGGCGCCGCCGGCCCCCCAGGCCGGGCGGCCGCCCGTGGCCGGGGGAGGCCCGCCCGCGTCCGGCCTCCGGCCCGGCCGCCCCGAGTCCGTGGTGCCGGCCCACGACAGCCGGCCCGCGCTGGACGGCATCGACACCCTGGGCGTGGCCACGGTGCTCGTGGACGGCAAGGAGGACGTGGCCTTGACCCGGGAGCTGATCCTGCGGCTGTTCCAGGTGGGCCGCTACACCCTGCTCGAGCAGCAGCTCGTGCCGGGGGGCGAGCTGCGCCTCCCCCTGGATTTCCTCGACGCGGCCGGCCGGCCCAAGGAGCCGAGCGCGGAGCGCAGCCGCAGCTACCTGCTGCACGGCAGCCAGCTCACGCCGATGATCGCGGACGAGACCGTACGCCTGAAGAGCCCCGACGCGATGCTCGTGGTGCGCATCGCCCGGCTCGCCTACGACCCGTCCCTGCTGCCCCGGCGGCCCGCGCCCCCGACCGCGCCCCGCCCCGACTTCGCCCGCTTCGAGAGCGGCACCCGGGTGCTCAACGCGACCCTGATCGCCGTGAAGTCCGGGGTGATCCGCTGGACGGCCTCCTTGTACGGCCTGCCGGACATCGCGGACATGGCCCTGGTCTCGGGCCTGGTGGACAGCTACTTCCGCTGACCCCGGAGGGGGGGAGGATGGACGAGTTCGCGGCCGAGCGGCTCCGCATGGTGGCCGAGGGCCTCGCGGGGCGGGACGTCCGGGATCCCCGCGTGCTGCAGGCCCTGCGGGAGATCCCCCGCCACCGCTTCGTCCCCCCCGAGCAGCGCGTCCACGCGTACGCGGACACGCCCCTGCCCATCGGTGCCGGCCAGACGATCTCGCAGCCCTACATGGTCGGCAAGATGACCGAGCTGCTCGCGCTCACGGGCGCCGAGCGGGTGCTGGAGATCGGCACGGGCTCGGGCTACCAGACCGCCCTGCTCTGCCGGCTCGCGGCCCGGATCTACACGGTCGAGCGGCTCCCGGAGCTGCAGCAGCGGGCCCTCGCGCTCCTCGCCGCGCTGGGTCAGACCAACGTCACGGCCCGCCTGGGCGACGGGCACCAGGGCTGGCCCGAGGAGGCGCCCTTCGACGCGATCCTCGTCACCGCCGCGCCCACGGAGGTCCCCCCGGCCCTGGTGACGCAGCTCGCCCCGGGCGGCCGGCTCGTGCTGCCCGTGGGGGAGCGGTGGTCCCGGCAGGTCCTGGTGCGCCTGCGCCGCGCCCCGACGGGCGAGCTGACCCGGGAAGAGCTCTTCCCGGTGAGCTTCGTGCCGCTGGTGGCGAGCTGAGCGTGATCGGGGCGAGCCCTTGGTGAGGCGCGCCAGCGAGATCGGGGCAAGAAACGCCGCAGCCGGGGGAGGCCCCGGCTGCGAGCAGGACTCCGGGAGTCACCCCCCGGCGGGATTCAGGGATGGATCAGAAGTACAGGGAGAAGCCGGTGCCGAGCATCGGGCCATTGGTGGTGGTCTCGATCTTGGTGCTGCCGACCTCGGTGGTGTTCCAGTTCATCACGTAGTCGACGCCGACGTTGAACACGCCGCCGACCTTGTGGCCCACGGGGATCGCCACGCCCGCGCCCAGGCCGAGGGTGCTGCGGGAGTAGTCGTTGTCGGAGCCGTCGTCCTTGGTGGCGAGGAACATGAAGTAGCCCCGGCCGTAGATGTGCAGGATCGGGGAGACCTTGTAGTAGTAGGCCGCGAAGGGACCGAGGCTGAACTCGGAGGAGTCGGACTCGGTGCTGACCGCGCCCGTGTCGACCTCGGTGCTGCTCATGTTGTAGTTCAGCATGGCGCCGACCTCGAGGCCGGGGATCACGAAGTAGCCGACCATGGGCTTGATGCCGAGGCTGGAGCTGGTGGAGGAGCCCTCACCCTCATCGGGCTCGGTGGTCATGGAGCTCCAGCCGAACACCTCGCCGCCGACGTGGATCTTGCCCTTCTCGCCGAAGCGGGACTTCTGCAGCTTGATGGCGCCGAAGGCCAGGGACGGGACGAGCATCAGGCAGAGGACGGTCAGGGGAAACAGGTGGCGTCGCAGCATCTTCTCCTCCTCTATCGACTCGGGGTGAGCAGGCACCTGAGCCGGCTCGGGTCTGGTGACAGGGCTTTTTTATAAGGCACGGGAGCAGCCAGGGCAACACCCCGCCGGCCGATTTCCAGGGATTCCATCCCGGGTGCAGCTCCGGCGAGTCTAGCGCGCAGCCGGGACGGCCGGGTCGGCCTGCGGCACGCGCGCCAGCCAGGCCCGGGCCGCGGCGGCCGGGTAGGTGGGATCGAGCCCCTGCAGCTCCGCCAGCGCGGCCTGGCGCGCGGCGGGGCGCGCCAGGGTGGCCCGCTCGACCTTCCAGCGCAAGAAGACCTGCCGGGTCGCGGGCGGCAGGGGCAGGTCCAGGCCCCGCAGCCGGGCCGGCTCGGCCAGCAGCCGGTACAGCAGGATCGCCCGGGCGTAGGGCAGCAGGTCGGGGTCGGGGCGGCCCTGCGCGTCCACGAGCCCCGAGGGCCGGGCGACGCCGAGGAGGAACGAGCCGTACTGCCGCACGCGCGCGGGCGGGGCGTCGGCGACGGCGGCCTGCCCGGCCCTCCCCGCCGGGTCGAGGACGGCGCCCAGCCGGGGCAGGTCCTGGCCGAGGGCCGCGACCTGCTGCACGACCTGCCAGGCCGCGAGGGCCTGGTAGGCTTGTGGCCCCCGGCGGACCAGGAGCTCGCCCAGCCCCTCCTGGGAGCGCCGGGTCGCGGCCGCCAGCAGGGGGGCGACCGCGGCTTGCCCCGCGAGCTGGGCCAGCTCGAGCCGCGCGCGGTCCTCCAGCCAGCCGGCGAGCTGCCCCTCCGCTGGGTCGCCCGGGGACCGCGCGGCGGCCAGCGCGGCCAGCTCCTGCGCGGCCTCGGCCGCGAGCGCGGGGGGCAAGGGCCGGGGGAAGGAGGGCTCGCCCCGGCAGCCCGGGAGCAGCAGCAGTGACAGGGAGAGCAGCACGGGACGCAGGTCAGGACGATCGAGACGAAAGGACCAGATCCGGCGGGAGGGCCGGCTGGCGACGCGAGCCCGCGGCCGGCGGGGGATCCTGCTCAGTACCGGGCCTGGGCCATGATCGAACCGCCGAACAGGTACGGATCGATGAACTTGCGGGTGGAGATCCCCGTGGTGTCGTCCTGGAAGGTGGTGCGGTTGTTGTCCAGGGAGAAGAACAGCTCCCCGATGATGCTGACCATCTCCGAGACGTCCCAGCGCAGGTTGGCCTTGGCGCCGAAGATCGGCACGGCCTTCTCGCCCGCGGGCAGGATGCTCTGCTCGCCCTCGGAGCGCACCACCACGGTGCGGCTGCCGGTGGAGTCCGTGGGCGCGTTGCTGCCCTCGTTGGGCACCGTCTCCACCGTCGCCGGGACCTGCAGCCCGAAGGTGATCCCCGGGGTGAGGTGGCGCTTCGTGAAGGTGTACTCGGCCCCGAGCGCGGCCCAGAACTCGGGCGAGGCGCTCTCCTGCTCGAGGAACGTCTGGTACGGATGGTAGCCGGGGACGTTGAAGAGGATGAAGGGCAGGTCACGGTACACGAAGTCCGCGAACACCAGCAGCCCCTTGTTCTGCACCAGGACGTTCATGTCCGCGGCCAGGGCGTTCTGCGCCTGGGTGCCGCCGTAGTGCTCGGGGTCCTCGAGGACGTGCTGCAGCAGGGTGCCCTCGACCGCGACGGAGTAGCCGAAGGGCCGGGCGTCGGCCGGCGTCTTCGGCGTCGGCACCCGGTTGGGGTCGTTGCGGTACAGCCCGAAGTCGGCGCTGCGGCCCACGGGGATCCCCTCATGGTAGACGGCCTGCAGGCTGGCGCCCCACGCGGTCAGGGCCTCGCCGCGCACCGCCAGGTTGGGGATGGTGCCCCGCTGGAAGACGCCGCCGTTGACCTCGAGCAGCAGCTCGGGGAGCACCTCGTAGCCGCCGCCGAGCAGCCCGGCGTAGAAGGTGTCCAGCTCGTCGTTCAGCTCCGTGTCCTCCATGGGTGCGAAGCGCTGGATCGTCGCGGTCTTGGCGCCGACGAACGCGTACGACGGGCCGCTGGTGTAGGTCAGCTTCAGGCCGGGCGCGGGGCCCTTGCGGTAGGTCCCGAAGATGTTCGAGCCGCCCCACGCCATCCGGTAGCTGTAGCCGAGCTGGAAGCGCTCGGTGGAGAAGGGGAACAGGGTCAGCTCCACCTTCTCCTTGTTCGCCGGGTTCAGGTCGTAGCGGAGGTTGATGTAGGTACCTTCGTCCCGGAGCCCACCCCGCTGCGCGGTGAAGTTGCCCTCGTAGATCGAGTCGATGTTCAGCCGCAGCACCAGGGCGGCCTCGGTGGTGAGGTTGGGGATGAAGCCCGCGACCGACTTGTAGCTGACCAGGTGGGTGAGGGTCTCGTCCCCCCGGTCCTTGCGGTTGTGGTTCTCGAAGAAGAAGACCCGGCCCTTGCGCACGCCGAAGCCCGCGGTGGGGCTGTTGGGCAGGGTCTCGCCGGCGTCGTGCAGGAAGTCGTCGTCCTGGAAGAAGAAGGTGATCCGGGTGTCCATGAAGTCGCCGGCTCGGGCGGGCGAGGCCGTCAGCCCCAGCAGGACGAAGAGGCCGACGGCGAGCCCCGGCGACAGGAGGCGAGAGCACAAAGAGCGGGAGCGATTCATCATGGGTCTCCTCAATCGTCCACGAACTCGAACTCGATGTCTTCGAGGCCCCGGGGGACCACCTGCCAGACCGGTCGGGCGCTGTTGACCTGGAACAGGGTGCCGACGACCGAGCGGATGCCCTTGACGTAGCGCTGGTTGGCCATCCCCGGGTAGAGGCGCCCGTAGGGATGCTCCTCGCTCGCGGGCCGGGGATCGTACTCGGGCACGCTCCCCCGGGTGTTCAGGTTGATCCGCGAGCTGCGGTCGCCGGCCGCGTTGCGCGTCGTGACCACGAACTGCCCGTAGTTGTCGAAGTTGGTCAGCTCGGTGCACCCGGCGAAGTCGGCCTTCTGTTGCCCGGGGCGCAAGCCGGTGGCACCCGCGGTGGCGCAGGCCATCTCGCAGTCGTTCTCTTCCTTCTGGTTCTGCAGGCAGCGCCCCTCCTCCCAGTCCTGATCGTAGCAGCGGTCGACCATCCGGCTGCCGTCGAGGTCGCAGCTCAGCCACCGGGTCGGCAGGGTGATGTTCTCGAGCCGCACGAGGGCCGACTCGTAGCGATCGACGTCCATGTGCGAGTCCCGGTAGACGGGCACCTCCGCGCCGGGGATCGTCCCCGCCGCGAGGAAGACCGGCGGGGGCAGGTAGGCGCGCCCCATCCAGGTCGGGTTGTCGAGCGCGCACTCGACGAAGATGAAGGTGTCGTCGTCGCGCGGGTCGGGCGCCAGCTCCTCGTTGATCGGGCGCTCGCGCACCGCGGAGGAGGCCCCGCCCTTCAGATAGACCCGGTAGGAGGGGAAGCCGATCTCGGTCAGGCCGAGAAACTCGGTGACGCCGCCGAGGATGCTGCAGAACCGGCTGCCGACCTCGACGCCGTAGGGGGCGGAGTAGCTGTAGACGTAGATGCTCTGGAACAGCAGGGGGTCGTCGTCGGTGGTGTACTCGACGATCACCGTGTCGCCGTCGGGGATGGGGCTGTCCCGCCGCCGGGCGACACCGATGGCCTCGCCCGCCTGCACCTGGACCTTGTAGGCCTCGCTCGCCGCGAAGGGCTGGTCGCGGCCTTGCGGGAAGACCCGGACCTGGGTGTCCGGGTAGATCCCCGGGGCAGGGATCAGGGCCCACTCCTCGCCCGCGAGGGTGACCTCCTGGCGGACGTAGCTGCGGGTGCAGTCGAGGGCCTCGCCGTCGACGACGTCGGCCGGGTCGGCGGGGGGCTGGTAGCCGTCCCGCAGGCCGCAGGCCGAGACGTCCGTGGCGAAGAAGCCCTGGGTCGAGGTGCCGGTGGCGATGAGCGTGCCGCGATCGATGAGCACCTGCCGCCCGGAGAGGGGGGAGCGGTAGGAGACATCGGACACCTGCAGGTCGTGCACCCGCGGGTTCTCGAAGCAGAGCCGCGGGCTCACCCCGGCAACGCCTCGCCCGTCGTCGTCGCGCGCCTGGGCCCAGAGCCGGGCGTCGAGCCCGAAGCCCTGCACGGCGATGGTCACCGGCCCGGCCGCGCCCTGCTTCACCTCGACCACCGTCGGGTTGCACTTGCCCGGCAGGAGCTTCAGGTCGAGCTTGCCGTCGTACTCCTCGTCGCGCTCGCCGTTGGCGTCGAGCACCTGGAAGCTGAGCTGCACCTGGTGCCAGCCCGTGCCGAAGTCGAGGAGCTGGGGCTGACCCTGGTCGTCGAGCTCGCAGCCGGTGGCGCCACCGACGAGCTCGACCTCGACGCTCTGCGGGCCCGTGAGGGGCACCGCGGTAGGATCGCTGCAGCCGAGCAGGCCACCGCCGCAGAGCAGCAGGCCGGCCACCACTCGGTGGGCGGAGTCCGGGGCGATGCGGATCACCAGCACACCTCCTCGCTCTCGCAGTGGTCACCGTCGATCGCGGTCTGCCGCAGCTCGAGCGTCAGCTCCTCGGGGATGCAGGCCGCGGGCAGGTCCTTGAGCGTCCCGGTGACCTGGCCGATCCGCCCGTCCTCCTCCACCGTGACGCAGGGCAGGACGGGGCACTCGGCCGTGGCGCGGGCCCGCATCTGGGCCACGCACTCGGGATCGACGTCGGCCCGACAGTACAGGGGGACCCGGGTCGGATCCCGCTTCTCCGCCTCCAGCCAGCAGTCCTCCCGGTAGCAGTACAGCACGTCCCCCGCGCCGAGCTGCTCGCCGGCCCGCAAGGGGTCGGGGATCTCGCCCTCGCCGGGACAGGACGGCGCGGCCCCCGTGGTGCTGAGCTCCGCCAGGGGCGGGACGATGTAGCTCTCGCACTCGCCCCGCTCGCAGATCCGGCAGACCTCGTCGACGCAGCTCATCCCCTCCGGGCAGTCGGACTTGCGCTGGCAGGTGCGCCAGGGCGTGCGGCAGGTCGCCGCGTAGTACTCGGTGAGGTCCTCGACGCACTTGCGGACGATGCCGCAGGCCTCGGGGGTGGCCTCGCCGTCGCAGAGGGTGCCGCACGCGGGCAGCTTGCGGAGCTGATCCGCGACCGCGGTGCGGATCGAGACGGAGGTGTAGACCTTGTTCGGGTTGACCTTGAGCATGTAGAAGCCGGAGCCGCCCTTGGCGATGTAGTCGTTGACCGCCACGTCGAACGAGATGGGCGAGATGCCGGTCTTGTCGCTGTAGCACTGCCGGGGGCCGACGATCCGCTCGCCGCCGACGTAGCGCCCGTCTTCGAGGCGGCCGCCGACGTAGACCTCGTCGACCCAGGAGCCGGTGGGCTCGTCGAGGAGGCAGTGCATCTTGAAGCGGATGCCGTCGACCTGGACCTGCGACTGGCAGCCCCGGCTCGCGGACCGCTGGGCGACGAAGTCGAGCATCTCGATGATCTCCTTGCCCGACATCATCATCTTCGTGACGTAGTTCTCGAAGGGGAAGACGTTGAACAGCAGCTCCTCGGCGATGGGCCCCGGAGAGAAATCGGCCCGGATGCCCAGGGAGTTGGTGAGGGCGAAGTCGGTCTCCACGCCCCGGCGAGCGCGCATCGCCTTGGACACCAGGTCCCCGAGCGCGCTGTCCCCGGTGATCTTGCCGTAGCGCGGGATCGTCTTGGGCGCGTAGGCGAGCACCCGCCGCAGATCGAGCTGCTGGTTCATCTCCCGCAGGTAGGGCTCGAGCATGTTGAGGGTCTGGTAATCCTCGGGCAGGCGCGAGTCGATGGGATGGACCCGGTACTGGGTCGAGACCACCTCGCCGTCCTGGACCACCGCGTCGAGCACGCCGACGAACTTCAGGAAGACCCCCGAGTGGATGATGGGCACCTTGCGCCCGGTCTTGTCGGTCGCGGCGACGGTGTTGTCGGTGACGACCTTCGGCGGGTTGAGCACGACGTGGTGGTGGCCGCCGAAGACGAGGTCGAGGCCGCTGGTCTGGCGGACGATCCGCTCGTCCTCGTCCAGCCCGAGGTGGGAGTTGAGCACCACCAGGTCCGCGACGGCCTGGGCGTAGTCGATCCAGCTCTGCAGCACCTGGACCTCCTCCAGGGGCTGAATGCCCAGGGAGTTGCCGGCTTCCCCGACGGAGGTCATGGTGGAGAGGTTCCCCATGCCGATGACTGCGACCTTCAGCCCATGGACGTTGATGACCGCCAGGGGCTGGACGATGTCGCCGAGGTAGATCCCCCGGGGGTCGTCCTGCGGCAGGAAGATGTAGTTGGCCGCCAGCACCGGGAAGCGGACCGAGGCCGCGAGCCGGTCGTAGAGGTTGCGCGCGCCGCTGTCGAAATCGTGGTTGCCCAGGGCGTAGGCGTCGGGGCTGACCAGGGAGTAGGCCTTCATCTCGACCTCGCCCTGGAAGAGGTTGAAGATCGGCGCCCCCTGGAACGAGTCGCCCGAGTCGAGGTACAGCACCCGATAGTTCTCGGCGCGCAGCTTCTTGATCAGGTAGGCCATGCGCGCGACGCCCCCGAAGGGCGCGTTGTACTCGTCGATCCCCAGGTCCCGATCGATGCGGGTGGTCGCGTAGGTGTACGGGACCAGCCGGCTGTGCCAGTCCGTGGTGTGGATGAAGGTGATCCGCACCGCCTCGCCCTTCTTCAGGGGACGCTCCCCCGACTCCCCGGTGCAGGAGCCCAGCAAGAAGATCAGGGACGAAAGGACCAGCGAACGCCCGAGGGAGCGGGCGGGCAGCCAGTTGCGCCACGCTCGTCGTTTCTCGCCGGGGCTCCAGGCAGAAGCCATCTAGCTACCTCCTCGGCCCCGCGGGGCCAGACCGGGACGGTATAGACGAAAGGGAGGCCCCGGCGCAACCCGCGCCTGCGAACAGCGAGACGAATCCTGGCCAGGCCGCCGGGAGGGCGAGACGACGACCACCACCGCCGCGCCCCGCCGACGGGGTGACCGACGACACGAGATCGGACGGCGCTCAGCGTGACAGCGAGGTGGGCGACCAGTCGGGGAGCGAGGAGAGCGCGGGGGACCGGGGGGAGGAGCGGGTCAGTATCCGTAGCACTCGCCGTCGCTGCCGCAGTAGTACCCGGGGGCGCAGTCGAAGTCCGAGAAGCAGGCGAGGTAGCAGGCCCCGTCCGCGGCGCACTGGTAGCCCTCGGCGCAGTCGAGGTCCGTGTGGCAGAAGCCGTCGAACACGCAGCTCCCGTCCGCGGCGCAGTAGTAGCCGAGGTCGCAGTCGAGATCGTCCTGGCAGCCGTACAGGTAGCAGGCCCCGTCCCAGGCGCAGTAGTAGCCGACCGCGCAGTCGTGATCGGAGCGGCAGCCGAGCTCCTCGTAGCAGTAGCCGTCGGTGCCGCAGTAATACCCGGGCAGGCACTCGGCGTCGGCCCGGCAGCCGGGGTCGTCGTAGCAGGCACCGTCGCCGCCGCAGTAGTAGCCGGCGAAGCAGTCGCTGTCGCTGCGGCAGCCCCCCGACCAGACGCAGGAGCCGTCCCGGGCGCACTCGTAGCCGGGCTCGCAGTCGAGGTCGCCGTAGCAGCCCAGCTCCTGGTAGCAGTTGCCGTCCCCGCCGCAGTAGTAGCCGGCGACACAGTCGCGATCGCTGAGGCAGCCGCTGGCGGTCAGCCAGACGCAGCTCCCGTCGGGGGCGCAGCCATAGCCGGGGGCGCAGTCCGCATCCCACAGGCAGCCCGTCCGCTCCCAGCAGTTGCCGTCCCCGCCACAGTAGAAGCCGGCCGCGCAGTCCCGATCGCTGAGGCACCCCGGATCGAGGTAGCAGGAGCCGTCCCGGCCGCAGTACTCGCCGACCCGGCAGTCCGCATCCCGCAGACAGCCGACCGGGGAATAGCAGTAGCCGTCCCGACCGCAGAAGTCGCCGGGCGCGCAGTCCCGGTCATCGAAGCAGCCGGAGAACAGATAGCAGTTGCCGTCGGCCGCGCAGTACTCGCCGTGGCTGCACTGGCTGTCGACCACGCAGGCGTCGGGCCAGGTGCGGATGATGGTGCCCACGGCCCGATCGTCGTGACCCTTGATGACGCAGCCCGGCAGCAGGGCCAGCAGGCCGAGCAGGGAGAGCAGCGAGAGGATCGAGGAGAGCTTCAGGTCTTGGCGCAGCATGTCCGTTCCCCTTCGGGAGGCCCGATTCCTTCCTCCCCTGGCCCTTCGACGGTTGGCCACCCGGAGCTATTCAGCCCGGCTGGATCCCGGAGGCGAGGCGCCGGTGCGGCGGCGGGGGCCATGGTCAGAAGGTCCCGGCGACGTCGAGGTAGAAGCTGGTGTAGTTCTCGGCCCGGCCCTCGAGGTCCCAGAAGGGGAAGCGCAGCCGCTGCCCGTCCTCGGTCTTGGCCGGCTGGTAGGAGCTGATCCCCACCGAGTAGGTGACATGGGGGCCGAACTGGTAGCTGAGGTCGAGGATCCCCCAGGTCAGGTCGCGCTGCCCCTCCCCCGAGGCGAAGGGGGAGCTGAGCGCGTCGGGCTCGCGGACGAACGCGAAGCGGTTGATGACGTAGAGGGTCGCCGAGAGGGTGAGGGTGCGCGTGAGGTCGTAGGCGACCCCGAAGTCGTGGGTGAAGGCGGAGGACACCGCGGCCGCGCCCCCGCAGATGTCGCCACCGTCCACCGCGAGCCCCACGCAGGGCCGGCTCTGGACGTCGTCGGCATAGTCGGGGACCAGGGGCTGGGTGTAGCGCGCCAGGTGCTTGGTGAAGCGGGTGCCGGCCGTGAAGTCGTAGCCCCCGAGGGAGCGGCTCAGGCCGAGCCGGCCCGCGAGCCCGAGCCAGCGGGTGGCGTAGCGGCTCTCCCGGGAGGTCGGGAAGTAGGCCCGCACGTCGCCCTCCACGGTGATCCCCGTGACCCAGCGCTCGACGAACAGCCGCTCGTGGTGCAGCCCGAGCCAGAGGTCCGACGGGGCGAGCTGACGCCGCTGGGTGGTGGCCGTGGCGTAGCTGGAGGTGATCTCCTTCTCGACGTCGAAGCGCGCCCGCAGGGAGAGGTCCGGGGAGAGCCGGTACGCCCCCTCGAGGGTCAGCAGCACCGCGTAGTAGGGCATCTTCATCCGGCCCGTGTCGGGGTTCTCGAGGAACGTGCCCAGGCCGACCGCGTTCTCCAGGGTGAGGCCCCCGGAGAAGGGGCCGGCCGACATCCCCGCGGGCGCCTGCAGCCGGAGGTCGAGGGCCCCCTCGGCGAGCGCCGGCCGGGCGTTGCCCAGCAGCAGCAACAGCACGGCGACTGCGGGGATCGGAGCAGTGCGCATGGACCTCGGCCCTCCCTCCACTCGAGCCCGAGACCGTTCGAGTGTAGGCCAGATCCCCTCCGGGAAGCTAGTCCCCCGTCACGCCCGGCCCGCAAAACCCCTCCCCAACCCCCGCAGATCGGCTACTCTGCGCGCGCCACTGCCCGGCGGCCGCTCCCCCCGGGAGCCGCCTCGGGGCCACCCGCGAGGAGACGATGGGACGCACCGGCTCCGGGGAGCTCTTCCTCCCCCGACAGATCGACGAGCAGATCCGCGAGGTCACCCTCGACGGGCACCACCTCACCCTCGAGCAGGTCGTCGCGGTCGCGCGCCACCGGGCCCGGGTCCTCCTCCACCCCGAGGCCGCCCGGCGCATCGACCGCTGCCGCGCCCTCGTCGACGTCCTCCTCGAGGAGCAGGCCGTGGTCTACGGCCTGACCACCGGCTTCGGCCGCCTCCGGGACAAGGTGATCCCCCCCCGGGACGTCGCCGAGCTGCAGCGCAATCTCGTCCGCAGCCACGCCGCGGGCGTCGGCGATCCCTTCGGGGAGGACGTCGTGCGGGCGGCCTTGCTCTTACGGATCAACACCCTCGCCCGGGGCAACTCGGGCATCCGGCTGCTCGTCGTGCAGCAGCTCATCGCCCTGCTCAACGACGGCATCTACCCCTTCGTGCCCTGCCAGGGCTCGGTGGGCGCGAGCGGCGACCTCGCCCCCCTCTCCCACCTGATGCTGGTGCTCATCGGCGACCCGGCGGGGCGGATCTACGCGCCGGACGCGCACGGCCACCGGGGAGAGCGGGGGGGCGGCCAGTACGTCGGCAAGGCGGGCATCGACGACTTCCTCCCGCTGCCTGCGGACCCGGCCGCGCTCGAACGGCTGCTCACGGACCGAGGCTTCACCTTCCGGCCCGTCGTGCTCCAGGCCAAGGAGGGGCTGGCGCTGAACAACGGCACCCAGTTCATGGCCGCGCTCGGCGTGCTCACCCTGTACGACGCGACCCTGCTGCTGCGCACCGCCACCCTGGCCGCGGCCATGAGCCTCGAGGCCGCGGGCGGCGTGCCCTTCGCCTTCGATCCCCGGCTGCACGACGCCCGGCCATTGGCCCACCAGGGCGAGATCGCCGCCCGCATCCGCGAGGCCGTCGCGGGCAGCGAGATCCTGCAGTGGCAGGTCAACTCGGCCTACCTCAACCGGGCCGCGCTCCACCTGCAGGACACGGTCGACGAGCTGGCCGAGGCCCGCCTGGCCCTGCCCCCCGGCGACCCGGGCCAGGACGCGCTCGCCGAGCTCGGCCGCCGCCTGCAGTCCCAGCACCAGACGGTGACGAGCTTTCTGGCCGACCCGGCCGCCCGGTTCGCCGCGGGGCTGTCCCGGGTGCCGGCCGCGGAGCGCGCCGCCGCCCGCTTCGCCTCGCCCGTGCGCCAGCAACTGCGTGCGTTCCGGCTGGCCCTGGGGCCCTGCGAGGGTGAGGTGACGAGCTGCTACCGGCAGCTCCTCGAGCCGACCTTCCCGTCCTCCGGCAAGGCCAAGGAGCACCTCGCCCGGGCCCTCGGCGCCCTCGAGAAGGCGGTGCCCTCCGCCCCCCCGTTCCAGGACAACTACTCCCTGCGCTGCATCCCGCAGGTGCTCGCCTGCACCGCCCGCGCCCTGTCGCACACGGAGGAGGTCTTCCTCGTCGAGATCAACTCGGCGACGGACAACCCGCTGCTCTTCCCGCCCCTACCCCCCGACGGCGAGAGCCTCGACGGCGCGGCCTACCGCGACTGGCTGCGCGCGGACCCGACGCGCCTCGCCCAGGCCCTCGGGGCGGTGATCGGGGGGGGCAACTTCCACGGCGAGCCCCTCGCGGTGACCCTCGACTACCTGGCCATCACCCTCGCGGAGCTCGGCAGCCTCGCGGAGCGCCGCGTGGCCCTGCTGGTGGACGAGGACATGAGCAACGGCCTGCCGGCCTTCCTCGTCTGGCGCTCGGGCCTGAACTCCGGGTTGATGGTGATCCAGTACACCGCGGCCGCGCTCGTCTCCGAGAACAAGGTCCTCTGCCACCCCGCGAGCGTCGACTCGATCCCGACCTGCGCCAACTCCGAGGACCACGTCAGCATGGGCGCGCACTCGGCTCGCAAGTGCCGAGAAGTACTGAGAAACGTCGAGAAGGTGGTGGCCATCGAGCTGCTCACCGCGACCCAGGCCCTGAGCTTCCGCCGGCCCCTGCAGCCGGGCCGACGCGTCCGGCAGTTGCTCGCTTTTCTGGAGCAGCACGGCCTGCACGCCCACGAGCGGGACCGGGTGATCGCGCCCGACGTCCACGAGATCGTCCGGCTGCTGCGCCGCGGCGACCTGCCCGAGCTGGCGAGCTGAGCACGACGGGGGGGGGACCATGAGCACCCAGGGCCTGCTGGCCGATCACTACCTCTACACTGGCCGCAACCAGTTCAACGACCGCCAGTACTTCGCCGCGGAGCAGAGCTTCGCCAAGCTCGTCGACGGTGCGAGCGGGCTCGAGCAGCGGCTGGTCGGCGCCCTGCGCACCCTGGCCGCGGCCTTCGAGCTGCTGCGGGGGCGCCGGATGCTCGATCCGGCCCGCCTGGCCCTCGCGGACGCCGTCACCCAGCTCGACGCGATCCCCCTGGGGGAGGTCCTGGGGCTCGACGTGCGACGTCTGAAGGACGAGCTCGCGTGTTGGGTCACCCACCTCGGCCCCGTCGGCAGCATCGGGCACCGGTCGCCGCCCCCACCGGACATCCGGCTCTGAACGACCGCCCCCGGGATTGACTACCCAAAAAGTAGACATTATGGCTCGGGGAGGACACCGGTCCAGGAGGCCGTCCGGATGACCCGCCCCGCCCCCCACACCGCCCTCGCCGGCACGGCCGGTGGACGAACCCGGGCCCGCGGGCCCGCGGCCGTGCTGCTGGGGGCCCTGAGCCTGGCGGCGGGCTCGTTCGTCGGCCTCGGACCCGAGGAGGACGCCATGGCCGAGCCGAAACCCGCGCCGGTGACCGGCACCCCCCAGCTCGTCCCCGACGACGACGAGCTCCGCCGGCGGCTGACGCCGGGGCAGTACCACGCCCTGCGGGAGGGCGGCACGGAGCCCCCCTTCGCCAACGCCTACTGGAACTCCAAGCAGGCCGGCCTGTACGTCGACCCGATCACCGGCACGCCGCTGTTCTCGTCCCAGCAGAAGTTCGACTCGGGCACCGGCTGGCCGAGCTTCACCGCGCCCGTGGACCCGGCGGCGCTGCGCGAGCGGCCGGACGACAGCCACGGGATGAGGCGCATCGAGATCCGCGCCGCGGGCTCGGACTCCCACCTCGGCCACGTCTTCGACGACGGCCCGGGGCCGGGGGGGCGACGCTACTGCATCAACTCGGCGGCCCTGCGCTTCGTGCCCGTGGCGCGGCTGGCCGCGGAGGGCTACGGCGCCTTCTTGCCCGCGTTCACCGGCCAGGCCGGGGGCGGGGCCTCCAGCGGCCCCCCGGCCAGCGAGCCACGCGCCCCCCGGGACGGCGTGGGGTCCACGGCCCCGGCGCAGGAGGCGATCTTCGCGGGCGGCTGCTTCTGGGGGATCGAGGAGGCCTTCGCGCGGCTCCCCGGGGTGGTCGCGACCGAGGTCGGCTACACCGGCGGGACCGTGCCCGAGCCGACCTACGCGCAGGTCTGCACCGGCACCACGGGCCACCGCGAGGCGGTGCGGGTCCGCTTCGACCCGGCCCGGGTGTCCTTCGCCCGGCTCGTCGAGCTGTTCTGGAAGCTGCACGACCCGACGAGCCGGGACCGGCAGGGGCCCGACGCGGGCTCGCAGTACGGCGCGGCGATCTACACCACCACCGCGGCCCAGCAGGCCGAGGCCGAGCGGGCCCGGGACGCGCTGCAGCGCTCCGGGCGGCTCCGGGGACCGATCGTCACCGAGGTATTGCCCGCGGCCCCCTTCTACCGGGCCGAGGAGTACCACCAGCAGTACCTGCGCAAGCACCCGACGCGGGGCTGCCACGTCGACTTCGGCGCGCTGGACCCCTGAGCCGGACCGTGCGCCCGGCCAGCGCGGCCCTCGCCGCCGGTCTCAGCCCCGGCCGGACAGGACGCGACGGCTCGCGTCGAGGGCTTCGACCACCGCGGGCAGCTCGGCCCAGTTGCCCCGCAAGGTCGGCTGCCGGAGCCCCGCCGCGAGGGACTTCAGAAAACGGGCCCGGGCGAGGGGCCGGGCCCCGAGGCTCATCAGGTGCTCCGTGGGCACCTGGCAGTCGATCCAGCGGAAGTCCAGGGCCGCCAGGACCCGCGCCAGGGTAATCAGGGCCGCCTTGGAGCTGTTGGGACGCACCGCGAACATCGACTCGCCGAAGAAGCAGCTCCCGAGGGAGAGCCCGTACAGCCCGCCCGCGAGCTCCTCCCCCTGCCAGGCCTCCACCGAGTGGGCATAGCCGAGGTCGTGCAGCTCGCCGTACGCGCGCAGCATCGGCGGCGAGATCCAGGTCCCCTCGGTCCGCAGCTCCCCGCAGCGGGCCATCACGGTCCGAAAGTCCCGATCGAGGGTGATCCGGTAGCGCTCCTGGTGCAAGAGCTTGCGCATGGAGTGGGAGACGTGGACTTCTGGCGGCCAGAGCAGGAGCCGGGGATCGGGCGAGAACCAGAGCAGGGGCAGGCCCTCGTGGGGCCAGGGGAAGATGCCGCTGGCGTAGGCGTGCAAGAGCCGCGCCGGACGGAGGTCGCCGCCCACCGCGAGCAGGCCGGAGCGATCCGCGAACCGAGGGTGAGGAAAGACCAGCTCTTCGTTGAGACGATAGACAGGCACCTCGGCACCTCCCCGGCGCATCCCCGGAGGTTGTAGCGAGTCTCCGGTCCCGGCGCCAGGAAGCGGCGCGGCCCGAGGTGGCCCGTGCTATCCTGCAGGCGTTCGCCCCGGGGAGCCCCCGGGTGACGCCCGTCGCCGGGCCGCCGGCGCGTCCGGAGGGAGAGATGAGCGACGGCCCGAGCCGCCAGCCGAGCTACGCGGAGCTGCTGCAGTTGCTGCGCGCCCGGCGCAGCGTGCGCCGCTTCCGGGAGGAGCCGCTGCCGGAGGCGACCCTCGACCAGCTCCTCGAGGCCGCGCGCTGGGCCCCGAGCGCCAGCAACCGGCAGCGGTTCCGGATCCTCGTGGTCACGTCCCCCGCCCGGATCGGCCTCCTCGGCGAGGCGGTGGCCCAGCGGCTGGCGCGACTCCAGCAAGAGGTCCGCCCGGGACGGGAGGAAGCGACCGCCGCGGTCCGCGAGCACTTCCTGGTCTTCACCGGCGCGCCCGTGGTGCTGGCCCTGACCCACCGGCCCGGGACCGACCTGCTGGCCGGCCTGGCCCGGCGCACGCCCCCGGGAGAGGTCTCGCCGGCCGCGGCCCCCGCCGCGGGCATCCCCCGCCCGATCGTGGACTCCCTCTCCGGCGTGGCCGCGGCAGTCACCCAGTTGCTCCTCGCGGCCCAGGCCCTCGGGCTCGGCGCCTGCTGGATGACCGGCCCCCTGGTGGCCCGGACCGAGCTGGAGCGCCTCCTCGACGTCCGCGACGGCTGGGAGCTGGCCGCGCTCGTGCCCGTCGGCTTCCCCGCCGAGCTCCCGGCCCCGCCCGCGCGCCGGCCCCTCACGCAGCTCGTCCGCCGGCTCCCCTGAGCGCGGTGCGTCCCGGCCAGCCCGGGCCGGCGCCGGGCGCGCCCGCCGCGTGCGGTTTTGTTTGTCTGGCCGGGGCGCCTGTGCTACAAGCGCTCCGTTCTGGGGCGCATGGGGCCTGCCCTGGGATGGGGGCAGGCACGGCATGGCGACCCTGGATGCGACCGGTGAGTTCTTCGCGGCGGATCTCTCGCAGCTCACGGCAGGTCTCTACCAGCACATCCTCGCGGCCGAGCCGCTGGTCCAGTCGCGGCGCCGCCGACGACGGGAAGGCCTCGGGCCGCTGCTGGAGCAGGCGCGCAGCACCTCCCGACGCTACAACGAAGCCTGCGGGCAGCTCGCCGCACGCTGGGACGCGACCTGCACCCGCGCCGAGGCGAGCTGGCAGGAGACCTGCGCCCGGGCCACGAGCGGCTGGCAGGAGGCCAAGTCCCAGTGGACGCGGACCGAGGCCTTGCTCGAGGAGACCGCCGGGACCCTGCGGGCCTGGGTCGCGGAGCTGGATGGCCTGACCCCCCGGGAGCCGCAGCTCCAGACCCTCTGGGAGCGGCTGAGCAAGAACTACGAGGCCCTGCGGGACTACACCGGCCGGCTGCGGACCACCAGCGAGGAGGCGACCTCCCTGGGCGCGATCAAGCCGCGCAACTACGCCCGCAACCTGTTCCACGTCGGCATGGGGCTGGGCGGGGTGCTGGCCTACCACTTCCTCCTCAGCCGCACCCAGGCCCTCGTCGTGCTGGCGATCCTCCTCGGCTCCTTCGTCCTCACCGATGTGCTGCGCCGCTTCTCCCGGCGGTTCAACGAGGCCCTGGTCGCCGGGATCTTCGGCAAGATCTCCCGGCCCGAGGAGGCCCACAAGGTGCCCGCGGCCACCTGGTTCTGTGCGGCCTTGCTGCTGGGCGTGGCGGTCCTGCCCCAGCCGGCCGTCGAGCTGGGGGTGCTGATCCTCGGCCTGGCCGATCCCGCGGCCTCCCTGATCGGCAAGCGCTTCGGGCGGCGCAAGCTGTACCTGCAGAAGAGCTTCGCCGGGACCCTCGGCTTCTTCGCCGTCGCGCTCGCCCTGGCGCTCCCCTTCTTCCTGGTGCTGGCCCCCACGCCCGCGACCGTCCCCCTGCGGCTGCTCGCCGGCGCGACCGTCGCGCTCACGGGGACCCTGGCCGAGCTGTTCTCCGGCCGCATCGACGACAACTTCAGCATCTCGCTGCTCGCGGGCGGGGTCGCGGCCCTCTGGCTCGCCTGAGCCACGGCGCGCGCCGCCCCCCGTCGCACTCCATCGCCCCCCGCCCCCCCCCGCCCCCCGTCGCCCCCCCGGCGCCGGCGGTCGGTTCGCTCAACCCTGTCGGCTGATGTGCGATGCGTGCAGCAAGCCGTCGCCGAAGCGCGCCTGCAGGGCCTGACAGAGGGCCGAGTCCGGGGGCAGGGCGAAGGGGTGCCGGACGACCTGGTACTGGTCCGCCGGGAGCAAGGGCTCGAAGAAGGGTAGCCCGGGGGCGAGGATCAGCCGACCGCCGACCTGCAAGGCCTCGAGCAGCTCGAGGGTGCGGCGCGCGTAGCGGGCCGGGTGCCCACCCGGCCGGTGGTGGTGGTGGTGGAAGTGGCTGGAGAAGGCGAGGTGGGAGACGATCGTCCCCCAGCAGGCCGGCTCCAGGGGAAAGGAGAACCAGTCACCCGCGTACCGGCCCGGCCCGCTCGTGACCTGCCGATCGACCCCCCGGGCGTCGAGGCCCAGGCCGCGCAGGTGGGCCACCAGCCGCGCCGCGGCGCCGCAGCCGAGGTCGAGGACGGGCTCCCGCAACTCTGCAGGAGTGACGCCGAGGAGCTGGAGCTGCAGCTCGGGCGAGTACTCCGCGCAGAGCTGCGCCGAGAACGCGAACTCGGGCCCCGCGTTGTCCTGGGCGAGCTGCCGCAGAAACGCCTGCAAGGGCTCCCGCAGCCCGTCGAGCCCGTCGTCCGGCGCGTCCGCGGCCAGCCAGGGGAGCAGCAGCCGGGCGAGCTGGGTCCGGGCGGCCGCGGTGAGCTCCAGGTACTGGTTGTCGGCCTGGAGCAGGGCGACCGTCCGGGTGACGAGCTGGGCGAGCCGGGACGCCGGCGCGGCCGCGGGCCGGGCGAGCAGGAGCAGGCGCAGCTCCTGCACGAGACGGTCCACCAGCTCGGCCTCCCGGCGATGCGACGCGGCCAGCAGCTCCATGACCTTCGTCTCCTCGGCCCCGGACCACCCCGGGGTGAACGCGGTGCGCGGGCCCGCCCACCTCCCGGACGCTAGCTCGAGCGGCCCTGCTCGACGAGGGCCAGCCCCTCGGCCACCGGCCGCCTCCCCTCCCCCACCAGCCGCAGCCGGTGGGTGCGGTATGCGGGGAGGGCCACCCCGACGAACAACGACAGGGACACGCCGACCCCGACGGCCGCGAGGGCGAAGACCGCGGCCAGACCCCAGCGGGCGACCACCGGTCCGGCGCCGACCGCGCCGAGGATCGTCCCCAGGTCGTAGCTGGTGAAGGCCGTGGCGTTGGCCGCGCCGCGCCGGGCGGGCGGGACGAGGTCCATGGCCAGGGCGGTGAACGCGGGGATGGCCACGCCGAAGCCGAGCCCCAGGGACAGCCCGGCCAGGAGCACGAGCGGCCGCCCGGGCGAGGCCGCGAGCAGCACCCACCCCCCGGCCAGCAGGGCCATCCCGAGCCCGATGGGCGGGACCGGACCATGACGATCGTACCAGCGCCCCGAGAAGAGGCGGGAGACGATCGCCCCGAGGGCGTAGCAGCCGAAGAAGGGGGCGGCCGCGGCGAACCCGGCCTGCTCGAGGTACAGGGGGATGAACGCGATGAGCGCGCCCCAGCCGACGCAGAGCAGCAGCATGAAGACGGAGACCTGCGCCACCGGTCCGTCGAAGACCCGGCCGAGCCGGAAGCGCGCCGCGGGATCGGCCACGCGCGGGTGGCGCACCACCAGGTAGCAGCACCAGGAGCCGACCGCGAAGAGGCCGGCGAGCAGGAAGACTCGGGTGAACCGCCCGCTCGCCAGGGCCCAGCTCCCCAGCAAGGGTCCGAGGGCCATGCCCAGGGGGAGGGTCAGGCCGAAGAGGGACAGCCCCTCCCCCCGGCGGGCGGGCGGCACCAGGTCCGCGGCGATGGTCGGCCCCGCGACGCTCACCAGTCCCCAGGCCGCGCCGTGCAGCAGCCGGACCACGAGCAAGGAGGACAGGCCCTGGGCCAGCAGGTAGGTGAAGGTGATCACGCCGAAGCAGCCGGTGGTGAGGAGCTGGGGCGTCCGGCGCCCGAAGCGATCGAGCAGGTAGCCCGCAAAGGGCCGGGTGAGCAGGGCCGTGGCCGAGTACGCACCGACGGCCAGCCCCACGGCCCCGGGGTGCCCCCCCAGGACGTCGGTGACGAACAGGGGCAGCACGGGCATCAGCATGTTGAAGGTGATGGCCTGCAGCAGCACGCCGAGGGCGAGCAGGAGCAGATCCCGGGTCCAGAGGGGTGGGAGGGAGACCGAGGCGGGGCGGGACGCGGCCATGGGGAGCAGGTAGCCCCGCCGGGGGCGGAGGACAAGGAGTTGTTGGGCCGGGCGGGGAGAGGCTACAGCCGCATGCCGCCGGTGACGCCCCAGAGCACCCCGGTGACGAAGTCGTTGCGCACGAGGGACTCGCAGACCTGGGCCACCTCGTCGGGCTCCCCGAGCCGGCCGACCGGCACCTGCTTGAGCAGCTTCTCGAGGGCCTCGGGCTTCATGTCCTGCTTCACCATGGGCGTGCCGATGAAGCCGGGCGCGATGGAGTTGACCCGGATCCCGTAGCGCGCCAGCTCCCGTGACCAGGTGACGGTCATCGCCCGCACCCCGGCCTTGGTCGCGGCGTAGTTGGTCTGGCCGAAGTTGCCCTCGCCGGAGATGCTCGACATCAGCAGGATCACCCCGCCGTTTCCGTGCTGGATCATCTGGACCGCGGCCTCGCGGCCCGTCAGGAAGACGCCGGTGAGGTTGACGTCGATCACGGACTGCCACTGCTGCAGGCTCATCTTCCCGGTGACCGCGCCGGTCTCCTTGTCGACCCGCACCAGCAGCCCGTCTCGCAAGATCCCCGCGTTGAGCACCGCCACGTCGAGGCGGCCGAAGTGTCGCCCGGCCTCGGCCATGAGCTGCTCCGCGTCGGCCTCCTGCGCGATGTTGCCGGCGACGCCGTGGACCTCGTAGCCCTTGGCCCGCAGCTCGGCGACCGCGGCCTCGAGCACCGTCTCCTGGACGTCCCCGAGGACCAGCTTCGCCCCCGCCGCGCCGAACCGCTCGGCGATGGCCCGCCCGATACCCTGCGCCCCTCCGGTGATGACGACGACCTTTCCCTGGATCTCCATGATCTCCTCCTCGTCAGGCTCCCCACCCCGGGTCCCGCCCACACGCCCGACCGCTGTCGGGCCCCGGGCGACCGGACCGTCCACGACCCAGTGGAGCAGAAGACTGCCTCCTGGTCAAGGAAAAATGCTGCGGTGCAACATCGATCAACAACCTGCCAATTCCCGTAGCGAGACGTCCCAGGGGGAGATCCGGCAATCTCGAGGCGAGTATTGCTGCAGAGCAACACATCCCAGGCGTCGCGGCCCGGCCCCCCCCCGGGTCCCGCCTCAGCCGCCGCTGGTGATCTGCCGGGAGCGCTCGCTGAGGCGCTCCGAGAGGGACTGGACCATGTTCCAGAGGATCTTGTTGGCGAGGCCGGGGTGCTCCCGCATCACCTCGAACAGGGGGCCCTGCCGCAGCCGGCGGGCCATCACCGGCTGCTCGGCCCGGACCGTCGCGGAGCGCGGCTGGGAGGTGATCAGGGCCATCTCGCCGAAGTGGCTGCCCGGTCCGAGCTTGGCGACCTGCTGACCATTGACGTGGACCGAGACCTCCCCGGACAGGAGCACGAAGAGCGCGTCCCCGGCCTCCCCCTCCTGGACGATGGGCTGCCCGGCCGGGAACTCGCAGTCCTCCGCGATCGCGATCAGCCGCAGCAGCTCCGCGTCGTCGAGGTACTGGAAGAGGCGCACCGTGCGGATCGCCTGCATCCAGTGGGAGAACCGCTCCCGCAGGGCCGCGACCTCGGCCTCGGCCGCGGCGCTCGTCGGCTGCGCGGCGATGAGCAGGGCCGAGGCGTCGTCGGCCGTGCCCAGACTCCGCACGTGGGCCACCAGCCGGGCGGGGGCCTCGGCCAGGGGCCCGTCGAGCACGAGCTGCGCCAGCTTCGCCGGCTCGTCGTCGAAGTAGGCGTGCAGCCCGTTGGAGCAGAGCAGCAGCCGGTCGCCGGGGAGCACCTCGAACTCCAGGACGTCGGGGTCGACCGTGGGCTGGGGTCCCAGGGTGCGGGTCAGGGAGTTGCGGTAGGGCAGCTTCTTGAGGGTGGCCTCGTCGAAGCCGTGCTTGCGCTTGCGGATCTCGGCGAGGACCGTGTGATCCTCCGTGAGGCAGTGCAGCACGCTGCCGCGCAGCAGGTAGAGCCGGCAGTGGCCGACGTGCCCGACAAAGCCGGCGCGGCCGAGCAAGAGCAGGACCGTCGCGGTCGTGCCCATGCCCCGCTGGTTCCACTCGGCCTGATTCTGCTCGTGGACCACGGTGTTGGCGTCGAGCAGGGCGCAGCGCAGGTGATCGAGGAGCCCGGGGCGGGACTGGGGCAGGCCGGTCCCGTCCATGGGCCAGGACGCGAGCTCGGGGCGGCCCACCAGGTGCTGGCGCAGCTTCGCCACGGCCAGGGTCGCGGCCTTCGTGCCGAGGCCCTTGCCCCCCATGCCGTCACACAGGGCGAAGACGCCGGCCGCGGGCTCGGCGAGCAGCACGTCCTCGTTGCCCTCGTGCTTGGTACCGCCGACGCTCTGGGACCAGGCCTGCAGTGCGTAGTGCATCGTGTGCTCCTCCTCGGGTGGGCGTGATCACCCGGCAGACTCCCTGACCGAGGGCCCCATCATGCCCCAGGTGCCGGGGACCTGACAACCGCGTCGCCTCCCGGCGGTGGCCCGACCGTCGCGCCCCGGCCGCCCGGCTCGTCATGACCGAATCATGACACGTGGCGGGCAAGGTGGGACCGAGGCAACGGGGGGAAGGAACGCGGCCGGGCGCGGGTCCGGTCGCGAGGAGGTGTACAGAGGATGATCGCCCTGTCCCGGCTGCGTGAGCCGGTCAATGGCCTGACCCACTTGCTGGGGTTCGTGCTGGCGATCGCCGGCCACACCGTCCTGGTGACCCTCGCGGCCCAGCACGCGACCTCCCGCCACGTCGTCGCGTTCGCCGTCTACGGGGCGACGCTGATGGGGCTGTACCTCGCATCCAGCCTCTACCACCTGCTGCCCCTCACGGAGGTCGGGGTGCGCCGCCTCAAGCGGCTGGACCACATCATGGTCTTCATGCTGATCGCCGGCACCTACACGCCCATCTGCCTGCTGGCCCTGGGCGGCGCCTGGGGGTGGAGCCTGTTCGGCGTGGTCTGGGGGCTGGCCGTGGCGGGGACCGCCTTCAAGCTCTGCTGGCTGGGCGCGCCCCGCCGGCTGGTCACCGGGATCTACATCGCCATGGGCTGGGTCGTGCTCGTCGCGATCGTGCCGCTGGTCGGTGCGCTGCCCCCCGGCGGGCTGCTCTGGCTGGCCCTCGGTGGGCTCTGCTACACGGGCGGGGCGGTGATCTATGCCCGCCGGCGCCCCGACCCCTGGCCCGGCCGGTTCGGCTTCCACGAGATCTGGCACCTGTTCGTGCTCGCGGGGAGCGCCTGCCATTTCTGGATGATGCTCGGCTACGTCCTGCCCCTCGGCTGAGCCGGGGCCACTGCCGCCGGCACGCCACGCGCTCAGTCGCCGCGGACCGTGACCTCGCCCGTGGACTCGTCGATCTCCACCGTGAAGCGGAAGGGCTCCTCGTGACGGCGGTCCGTGTAGTACTGATGGACACCGGACCAGGACGAAAAGTACCCCGTCGCCGTGGACTGTTCCTGCAGCAAGGTCAGCCGGGCCGTGAGGTGCCAGTAGGTCAGCAGCAACTGGGACTCGAGCAAGAAGCGCACGAACCGGGGCCGCGGGAAGGCCGTGGGCGAGGCGATCAGGCGGGTGACGTGCCGCCGCTCGCCCGCCGCGAGCCGCGGCAGGTCGATGCGGCTCACGTCCGTGCAGAGCCGACTGTCGACGTGGACCCGCCGGGCGGCCCGATCGATCGCGAGCACGGGCCGACCGTCCATCTGGTAGGCCCGCAAGCCCACGGGCTCCTCCCAGCCGGGCTGCAAGGGGAGGGCCTGGACGTGATACCCCGCCTGCTCCTCGGCCGCGCTCCCGGTGTAGCCGCGCCAGGGGCTCTGGCCCCGCTCGACGACGAGCTGCTCGGGAGCGGCGGAGGGCCGGGGCGGGGTGGCGACGGGGGACATGGGCGGCTCCGCGACGCCCGACCCGGGGGCCGGGGCAGCAAGGGGGGCGGCCGGGAGGCCAGGCGCGGGAGGCGGGCCGGCCGCGGTCGCGGCCGGCCGCGCCACGAGGGCGAACAGCGCCACACCCCAGATCCAGCAGATCGTCCTGCTCGAGTGTTGCTCGGAAGTCATGCTCCCCTCCCGCTCATCCGGCGCCAGGGGCGACAGACCCCACGTTCGCGCTTTACGAGCACAAAGACGAGCACGAGCACGCGAGGCGAGGAGCGAGGAGCGAGGAGCGAGGAACGAGGAACGAGGGGCGAGGGGCGAGGGGCGAGGGGCAAGCCCGTACCATGCGGTGCCGGCGCAGAGGCCGGCACCAACCAGGCAAAAAGCACCAAGACACAATCAACAAGACATGAGATACAAGACCGAAGAATCTTCGAGAAAGCGAGGAGCATGCCTGAAATCACACGGGTGCATCCAGTCCGAGTGGGCGGATTCATTGCCAATCTCCTCCTGCACCCGGCTCGAGCTGCAAAATCTCTCGCAGAGCCGCAGAGTTCGCAGAGAAAAGTGCTCGGCTGGCTGAGCCCTCTGCGACTCTGCGGCTCTGCGAGAAAATTCTTTTCGTGCGGGGAGTTGTGCCAAGGCCTCGCTGCTCGCTCATCGGGATGATTTGCACCCAAATCACACCATGCGGTGCCGGCGCGGAGGCCGGCACCCACCAAAAAACAATCAAAAAGGGCCAAGAAAAAGGAACAAGATTCAATAAAAAAAGAAGAAAATACAAACAACAATTAATATGACACAATCTAACGATAAGAAATCAACAAATACAAAGAAGAAATCAGCAACCAGTCTACAGATACCAGATACCAGCCCGACGCCGCGGCTCAGCCGGGAGAGGATCGCCCCCGGAACCGCCGGACCAGCAGCAGCAGCAGGAACAGGGGCCCGAAGACGGCCGCGGCGACCGCGGACGAGCCGATGTGCCGGCCCTGGAGCAGCTCGAGGTTCCAGCCGAAGTGCTCGTCGTGGACGAGGTAGGTCCAGGTGGCAGCGGGCGCGTGGGGTTGCTCGGCCGCGGCCCAGGCCGCCTCGTCGAGCTCCAGCAGGCCTCCCAGCGCGGCGAGGTGCTCCTCCTCCAGATCGGCGAGCAGCTCCCGGAAGACCTCGCTCGCCCGCTTCTCGAACTCCTGGATCGGCGACTGGCCGGCGAGATGGACGAGGTGGATGCTCTCCCGGAGGTCCTCGAGCGCAGCCAGGTGGTCGGCCCAGGCCTGGTCCAGGAGCCGCAGCAGGCTCTGCCGCTGGAGCCGGTCCAGCCGCGCGGCCCCGCCCCGGGCGGACGCCGCCGCGCAGAGCTCCGGGAGCGCCACGCGCCAGTCCCAGGGCGGCGCGTCCGCGAGGACCGCGTCCCGCAGCCGCTGGAGCTCCTCCTGCTGCCGCTCGACGACGCGGGTGAACTGGTGCAGGGAGCGGCGCAGGTCGCCGCAGCTCCCCTCGATGATCCGCTGGGCGCGCCGCACCTCCTGGGGCAGCCGCTCCCCGGACAGCTCCTCCTCCTGGGGGACGAACGCGTAGCGGCTCTGGAAGAGCGCGGCGAGGCCATGGCGGACGAAGAGGTCGTCGTCGAGCGCGACGAACAGGCGGCTGGCCCCGGGATCGCCCTGGCGGCCCGCCCGCCCCCGGAGCTGGCGGTCGAGGCGCAGGCTCTCCTGGCGGCCCGTCCCGAGGACGAGCAGCCCACCGCAGGCGAGGACCGCGTCCCGCTCCCGCCCGTCCGCGCCCCCGAGCCGGATGTCCGTGCCGCGCCCAGCCATGTTGGTGGAGACCGTCACCGCGCCGAGCCGGCCGGCCTCGGCGATGATCGCCGCCTCCTGCTCGTCGTGCCAGGCGTTGAGCACCTGGCAGGGCACGCCGGCCCCGGCCAGGTCCCGGGCCAGGGCCTCGGACTCCCGCACGCTGGCCGTGCCCACGAGGATCGGCCGGCCCGTGCCGTGCACCCGGACGATCTCCGCGAGCAGGGCCCGACCTTTCGCCTCGCCGTGGGAAAACAGGGCGTCGGGCAGGTCCTGCCGGCGGCTCGGGAGGTGGGGCGGCAGCACCGCGACCCCCAGGTCGAAGACCTCCCGCAGCTCGTCCGCGGCCGACAAGGCGGTGGCGGTCATCCCCGCGAGGTGCGGGTACCGAGCGCAGAAGCCCTGCAGGGTGAGCGTCCCGAGGATCCGGCCGACGCCCTGGGCGGCCACCCCCTCCTTGGCCTCCACCGCGGCCTGCAGCCCGTCGGGCCAGTGGCGCAGGTCCATGACCCGGCCGGTGAACTCGTCGACGATCTCGATCCGCCCGTCCCGGACGAGGTAGTCGACCCCGGCGCGCAGCAAGACCTCCGCGTGCAGGGCGCAGCTCACCGCGGCCAGCAACGGGTGGTTGGCCGCGTCGTACAGTCCGCCCTGGCCGAGCGCGTCCTCGACGCGCCGGATCCCCTCCTCCGTGAGGAAGACGCTGCGGTGTTCCGCGTCGGTGTCGTAGTCCCGGCCCCGCTGCAGGGTCCGCACCAAGGCCGCGAGCCGCGGCCCGTGGTCGACCACCCCCGCGTCGGCGCTGGCGATCACCAGGGGCACTCGGGCCTCGTCGAGCAGGAGCGAGTCGGCCTCGTCGAGCAGGACGGCGTGCAGGAGACGGTGGACCCGGTCCGCGACCCGCTGCACCAGGCCGTCGCGCAGAAAATCGAAACCCGCCTCCTTGGCCGTGGCGTAGGTCACGTCGCACGCGTACGCCGCCCGCTTGGCGTCCGGGTCCTGCCCCTCCTGGACGCAGCCGACGGTCAGCCCGAGCAGGCGGTACACCGGCCCCATCCAGGCCGCGTCCCGCCGGGCGAGGAAATCGTTGAAGGTCAGCACGTGCACGCCCTGCCCGGAGAGGGCCTGGAGGGCCGCGGGCAGGACCGCGGCCAGGGTCTTGCCCTCGCCCGTGGGCAGCTCGACGACGAGCCGCTGGCCGAGGGCCAGCCCCGCGGCGAGCTGGCAGTCGTGCAGCTCGAGCCCGAGGGCCCGACGCGCCGCCGCCAGCACCAGCGCACCCAGCTCTGGCGCCAGCGCGGCCAAGGGGGTGCCGGCCCGGGCCGACGCACGCAGGGCCGCGGTCCGGGCCGCCAGCGCCGCGTCGGGGGCCGCGGCCAGATCCACGGCCCGGATGGCCCGGATCGTCGGCAGCCAGGGATCCAGCCCGACGGTGATCCGCTCGCCCCGGCTCCAGCGGAGGAGCCTCGACCACCAGGGGGAGTGTGTCGACGAGGGTTCGGCCATGGGCTCCTCGAAGTCGGTGACGCACAGGACATGGCCACGGTATGCGCCGGGATCAAGGGCAGGCCAGAGAGCGGCTTGTCCGACGCCGACGCACCGGCTACAGTGCGGCCCGCGACGGAGCCGGGGAGGACATGATCGAGGGCAGGCGCAAGACGGGATCCCGGCCCGGGGAGAGGCCGGGCGCTTGGCGCTGGTTCTTGCCCCTGCTGCTCCTCGCCGCACCGGCCGCGGGGGACGACCAGGTTCCTCGACCAACGACGACCACCCCGCACAGCACGCCGGCCATCGCGACGAGACCGGCGACGCCAACGCCAACGCCAACGCCGACGATCGCCACCCCGAGCACGAGCACGAGCACGCCCACGAGCGCGCCCACGCCCACGCCCACGAGCCCGAGCCCGAGCCCGAGCCCGAGCCCGAGCACGAGCCCGAGCACGAGCCCGAGCACGAGCACGCCCACGCCGGCCGCCGGCCCCCGCGATCCCGGCTGGCTGCCCGCGGGCGCGGCCCTGGTGCCGGGCCTGCTGCTGCACGGCGCGGGCCACTGGGTGGCCGGCGACCGGACGACGGCCTGGCGGTTGCTCGCGCTGGAGGGTGCGGGGCTGGCCGCGCTCGTCGCCGGGCTGGGGACCATCGGCGTCACCGGCGCGTCCCGTCAGATCATCGGCTCGACGACCGTGCTGGCCCTCTCGGGCTTCGGCCTCTTCCTCGTCTCGGGTGCGGCCGATCTGTACGGCGCCGCGGGCGCGGGCCACGCCTCCCCCGCATCCCGCCCGACCGCCCGGGTCGAGCTGGCCCTCGGCCTCGCCAGCGTCACGGACCCCCAGTTCGACCACCGCCCCTTCGGCACCCTCGGCGGCGCGCTGCGGCTCGGCCGCGCCGAGCTCGCCGGGGACCTGTGGCAAGAGCTCGACGGGGACACGCGCCGGCTCCGGCTCAGCGGCGCCTGGCAGCTCCTCGGCCGCCCGCCCGCGGCCGTCCCCCCGACGAGCAGCCGGCTGGATGCGACCCTGACGTTGTCCCGTTACCGCTTCCCGGACAGCCGCTTCGCCAGCACCGGCGGCGAGGCCGCGCTGGTCGGGCGGCTCGACGGGGCGGCCTTCGCCCCCTCCCTGGCCGGCTCCTTCGCGGCCGGCACCGTCGGCTGGGGGCTGCAGGCCTTCACCTACGACGTCCCCGGCGCGACGACGGACCTCGACGAGCTGCTCCTGCTGCGCTTCGGCTACGGGGTCGTCCTCGGCCGGGCCGAAGGGGTACAGGCCGAGGTGCTGCTGTCCTACGATCACCGACGGGACGGCTTCGCCGGGGCCTCGAGCGCGGGGAGCGGCATCCTCGGCCATCTCGACCTGACCGCCCGGCTCGACGGCCCGGGCGGCTGGGGGCTGCAGGGGCAGGCGCAGCTCGGCTCGGCCTGGGTCTTCGCCCTCGCCCTGACCCGCCAGCTCGGAGGCCGCCCGTGACCCCCCCCCGTCCCCCCCTCCTCCTGCTGGCCCTGGCCGCGAGCGTCCTCGGGAGCGGCTGCGAGCTGCGGGGCGGAGAGGGGCGCGCCCGGCTCGATCAGGAGGTCGGCCGGGCATCGCACGCGGGGATCGAGGTGACGGTCGCCGAGGGCCGGGCCGCGGTGCACGACCTCACCGCGACGTCCCTGACCCTCTGGGCCGGCGCGCCCCAGCTCACCGTGACGGTGCGCCGGGACCAGGCCGGGCCCCTGGCGGTGGAGCTCGCCAACGCCCTGCCCGACCTCCGCCTGCGCCTCCAGGGGCCGGAGGGGGCGGCGCGGGCGGTCCCCGCCCGGCGGCCAGGGCCCCAGCCCACCCGGCGGGCCTGGGATCTGCAGCTCGAATCCGGCACCACGATCATGACCTTCGAACCAGATGACTCCGAAGATCTGGCACCTTGGCACTTCGCGGTGCTCAGCGACATCCAGGACGCGGTCGATCGGGTCGACGACCTCTACCGGGCCATCGCGCGCGACGACCGGCTGCGCTTCGTCGTCTCGGCCGGGGACCTCACCGAGGAGGGCACCGCCGCGCAGCTCGCGTCCTTCGTGGCCACCCTCGCCGAGCTACCGGTGCCCTTGTACGCCACCCCCGGGAACCACGACACCTTCGCCGGCGCCGACGAGGCCTGGGCCCGCCTGCTCGGCCGCGCCAGCAGCCACTTCCGCTTCCGGGGAGTCGCCTTCTCCCTGGTCGACTCGGCCGCGGGCAGCATCGATCCCCTGGTCCACGACCTGCTCGACGAGTGGCTGCGCCTGGAGCAGGACCGGCCGCACCTCTTCGTCACCCACTTCGCGCCCCTGGACCCCGTGGGCCTGCGGTCCGGCGCCATGCGTAGTCGCCTGGAGGCCGGCCGGCTCCTCGCCCGGCTCGCGGCCGGCGAGGTCGATGCCTGCTTCTACGGCCACGTCCACACCTACCTCCCCTTCGGCAACGCCGGGATCCCCGCGTACCTCTCGGGAGGCGGCGGCGCCTACCCGGAGCTCTTCGACGGCATCGGCCGCCACTTCCTGGCGGTGGAGGTCGACCCGACCACGGGCCGGGTGTCGGTCGCGGCCATCCAGGTCGAGTAACGGTTTGTTGCGGGCCAGCCCGCCGCGGAGTATCCTGGACTCTCGATCCAGGAGTGCAGCCATGTCCAGCCGTCCCGTGTGGAAGCCGGTCTCGCCAGCTCGCGCCGTGCTCGGGGCCTTGTTGACCCTGCCCCTGCTCCTCTCCCTGCCAGGGTGCCCGATGGGGGACTGCTGGGGCGAGATCACGGTGGACGTCACCATCGCCGAGGGCTTCGGCGTGCCGGCCGGCACCCGGCTGGCCCTCGTCGTCCTCGTGGACATCGGCGAGCGCAAGGTCAGCGGCGTGGATGCGCAGGGGCTCCCGATCCCCGCGGCCGGCCACGCCAACCTGCTGACCCCGCGGGAGACCATCACCCTGGCCGCGGACCAGCGCACGGCCTCCTACACCGACGAGAACCTGCCCCCCTACCCGACGTACGTCTACGCGTTCCTGGACCTGGACGAAGACGGCGTCCTCGACCCCGGAGAGCCCTTCGGGGTCGCGCCGGCCAACCCCTACGACCGGGAGTGCAGCACGTTCGCGGTGAGCGTGCTCATCGACCGGACCTATCCTAGCTGAGATCGGCTGAGTGGGGTGGCGGGGTCGCCCGCGGCCGCGCGGGACCGGTCGGCCCCGCGCGGCGGCGGCGGAGGCTCAGCTCCGGGACGGCAGCTTGGCGAGGAAGGTCGCGAGCACCCCCCGCAGGGTCGGCTCGCCGAGGTCGTCCAGCTCGTAGCGGACCCGCTGGAAGGGCTTGTCGACCTTCAGCAGCCGGGGCAGGTCGAAGGGCGTGCCGCCGAGCACCAGGTCGCAGTCCGTGTCGCGGATGGTCTGCTCCAGCTCGGCGATCTGCTCGGGGTAGTAGCCCATGGCCGGCAGCACCGCGCCGAGGTGGGGGAAGTCCTCGTAGACCTTGCGGATCGAGCCGACGGCCGCGGGGCGGGGGTCGACGATCTCGGTCGCCCCGTAGCGCTGGGCCGCGACCTGGGCCACGCCGAAGCGCATCTCGCCGTGGGTCAGGGTGGGGCCGTCCTCCACCAGGAGCACCCGCTGGCCCTTCACCGCGTCCGGGTCGGGCAGGTGGATGGAAGAGGCCGCCTGGATCACGACCGCGGTCGGGTTGTCCGCGGCGACGTGCCGCACCACCGTCGCGACCTGGTCCGGGGGCGCGTCGGAGGCCTTGTTGATGACGATCACCGAGGCCGCCCGCTGGTTGACCGCGCCGGGGTAGTACGTCCGCCCGTGCTCCGCGCGGAAGGGGTCGGTGACGGTGATCCACAGGTCGGGGCGGTAGAAGGGGATGTCGTTGTTGCCGCCGTCCCAGAGGATGACGTCGGCCTCCTGCTCGGCCGCGGCGAGGATCGCGCCGTAATCCACCCCGGCGTAGACCACGGTGCCCACGTCGATGTGGGCCTCGTACTCCTCGCGCTCCTCGATGGTGCAGCCCGCGGCGTCGAGGTCGGCGTAGGAGGCGAGGCGCTGGACCGCCTGGGCCGCGAGGTCGCCGTAGGGCATGGGGTGGCGCACCGCGACCGTGCGCAGCCCGGCCTCCCGCAGCACCTGGGCCACGTAGCGGGTGGTCTGGCTCTTGCCGCAGCCCGTCCGCACCGCGCAGACCGCGATCACCGGCTTGGTGGCCCGCAGCATCGTCCGGTCGGGCCCGAGCAGCACGAAATCGGCGCCCGCGGCCAGGGCGCGGCTGCCGAGCTCCATCACCCGCGCATGGGGGAGGTCGGAGTAGGCCAGCACGACCTGGGTGACCTCCTCCCGCCGGACGATGGCCTCCAGCTCCGCCTCGGGGAGGATCGGGATCCCCTCGGGGTAGCCCTCGCCCGCCAGTACCGCGGGGTAACGCCGCCCGGCGATCTTCGGGATCTGGGTCGCGGTGAACGCCACCACGTGCACCCCAGGGTTGCCCCGGTAGACGACGTTGAAGTTGTGGAAATCCCGGCCGGCCGCCCCCAGGATCAGGACCCGCTCGCTCTGGACACCGCCCATGTGAAGCCTCCCTCGCCCCCCGCTTGCGGCCCGCGCTGCTGCGCGGTGCCGCGGACTGTCTGCCGCAGCGCGCTGCGGCCCACGCTCCCGGCGCCCTCCCGGCCCAGGCCGGGCCGACCGCCCCGGAGCGGGAGCATCCTAGCCAGCGGGCCGGACGATTTCCACCCCTTCGTGGGAGGTTAGAAGGCCGAGCCGCCGCGCCGGGGCGCCCGGCGGCTACGCGAGCTCGTGGACCAGCAGGCCGGAGCGCAGCTTCGGCTCGAACCAGGTGGACTTGGGGGGCATCACCTCGCCGGCGTCGGCGATGGCCATGAGCTCGTCGAGGGAGACCGGGAACAGGGAGAACGCGACCGCGCCCTTGCCCCCGTCCACGAGCTCTTCCAGCTTCCCCGGGCCGTGGATGCCGCCGACGAAGGAGATCCGCCGGTCGGTGCGCGGGTCCTGGATGCCGAGCAGGGGCGCGAGCAGGTTCTTCTGGAGGATCGCCACGTCGAGCCCCTCGATGGGGTGACCCTCGGGGAAGGTCCCCGGCCGCGGGGTCAGACCGTACCAGCGGCCCGCGAGGTACATCCCGATGGTGTGCCGGGCGGGCGGGGTGTAGGCCCGGACGGTGAGCTGCTCCACCAGGAAGCGCTCGCCGATGCGGGCGAGCAGCTCGCCCGGGGTCCGGCCGTCCAGGTCCTGGACCACCCGGTTGTAGGGCATGATCCGGAGCTGATCGTGGGGGAAGACGACGGCCATGAACCAGTCGTGCTCCCGGGTCCCCGGCAGGTTGCCCTCCCGCGCCCGCCGCTCCCGCCCCACCCGGGCCGCGGACGCGCTGCGGTGGTGGCCGTCCGCGACGTACAGGGGGGCGATGGCCGCGAAGCGCTCCTGGAGGCGGGCGGCGAGGGCCTCGTCGACGATCCGGTGCACGGTGTGGCCCACCCCGTCGGGCGCGACGAAATCGTACAACAGCTCGGCGCCCTGCCGGGCCTGCTCCACCAGGGCGTCGAGCGCGGGATCCGCACGGTAGGTGAGGAAGACCGGCCCGCTGTTCACCGAGGTGACGTCGGTGTGGCGGGTGCGGTCGAGCTCCTTGTCGGCCCGGGTGTGCTCGTGCTTGCGGATGAGGTTGCTGTCGTAGTCGTCCACCGCGAAGCAGGCGACGATCCCCTGCTGCCGGTGCTCGCCGAGCTGCTGCGCGTAGAGGTACAGGGCGGGCCGCTCCTCCCGTACCAGGGCGCCTTCCCGGACCAGCCGCCGCAGGTTCTCCGCGGCCTTCTGGTACACCGGCGCCGCGTAGGGATCGACGCCCACGGGGAAGTCGATCTCCGAACGCGAGATATGCAGGAAACTCAAGGGGTTCCCCTGAGCGAGCGCACGCGCTTGCTCCGTGTCGACGACGTCGTAGGGCGGGGCCGCGATCTGCTCCACGAGCTCGGGCCGGGGACGCAGGGCGGCGAACGGGCGGATCTGGGCCATGGGTCTACTCCTCGGAATGTCGGTCGGCGGGGCCCACGCCGGGGTCGGCCCGACGCGCGGCGCCCCGGCGAAAGCTCAATCCTCGCGCAGGGCCTCGGCCTCGGCAGGCGTCCGCTCCCGCATGTGCAGGGCCAGGGAGAAGCACTTCTGCACGCAGATGCTGCAGCCGATGCAGCGTGCGGGATCGGTGTGGGGGATCTTGTCCTCGTCCAGGGTGATGGCCAGGTACGGACAGCGGGTGCAGTTGCCGCAGTGCCGGCAGAGCTCCGGCGTCACCTGGGAGATGCCCTTGACGGGGGACAGGTCCATGAAGCCGGTGACCGGGTGGGGCAGGGCGCGGCCGATCAGCTCGCCGACGCTGCCGAGCCCCCGGCGGGACAGCAGGTGGGACAGCCCCGCGTGCAGGTGGTCCACCACCCCGTAGCCTTGCTTCATCACCACCGTGCAGAACTGCACCGTGCGCGCGCCGAGCGCGAGGAAGTGGGCCGCGGCCTTGTGGTCCATGGGGCCGCCGTTGCCCGACACCGTGACCCCGAGGTTGGCCACCGTGGCCAGGGTCAGGTTGCTGATGGGCGCGACCCCCTCGCCGCTCATCCCGACGAGGATGCCCTCCTCCCACTCGGCCTTGTCCCCCGCCCGGAAGGTCAGGGACGGGAAGGTGTTGGCCAGGGTCACCCCCGCCTTGCTGGTGGGGAAGCGATCGAGGACCTCCTTGACGGCCCGGAGGATCACCGCGATGGAGGTCACCGCGCCCGTGAGCTTGAACAGCTTGGGGATCTCCGGGTCGCCCACCTCGAGGATCCACTCGATGATCTTGGCGGTGAGCTTGGGGTTCTGGGAGACGATGTCCCCCTCGGTCCCGTCCCCACCCTGGGGGCAGGAGAGGCTGTACTCGATGCCCATGACACCTGCGGCCTCGAGCTTCTTGGTGTTGGCCTGCCAGCCGGCCCGGTCGTGCTCGTCGTCCCCGGTCACGGGCCCGCCCGTGGAGGCCAGGGTCAGCCGGTCGGGGAACTCGGCGACGAGACGACGGATCTCGTCGCAGACCCGGTCCAGGGGGTGGCCGGAGACGTTGTCGCAGTTGCCGTAGGTCTTCTCGTCGAACGCGTGCATGTAGCGCGCGGGGATGTGGATCGGCACCCCGTCGAACGCGGTCTTCATGACGCCGCCGGCCCAGCCGGCCTCGTAGGCCTTGCGCATCTGGTCGTAGCCGTCCGAGGGCGGCGCGGCCGACAGCAAGAAGGGCGAGCGGAGCGGGCGACCGAAGAAATCGCAGTCCAGGGGCACGGGCAGCATCGAATAGCCGGGCAGGGGAGTCCGGCTCTTGGTGTGCTTGGCGATCACCGGCCGCGGCTCCCCAGAGAGGGAGGCATGCAGCTCCTGCGCGGCATTCTTGCCCGAGGCCGAGGCCTGGACGACGGTGGCCGGGCCGGTGTGCGCGTCGCCGGCCCAGACGATCTGCGCGCTCTCGACCTTGGCCAGCTCGCTCCGGGCGCCGATGGCGACGATGACGTGGTTGAAGTCCCAGCGCTGGGACGCGGTCTTCTCGACCTTGCGCAGCCCCGGCACGCTGAACTTGGCCCCGGGCGCGAGGGTCACCTTCTCGAGCTCCAGCCCGAGGTTCTGGCCCGTGCCCCGGATCGCGGTCAGGCGGGTGCGGCCGAGCAGCTCGATACCGTGCTGCTGCAGCTCCTCCCGCTCGGCCGTCGTCAGGGGCATCTCGTCCCAGCGCTCCAGGCAGATCAGCTCGACCGCGCTCGCGCCCTGGAGCTTCGCGGTCACCGCGCAGTCCACCGCGGTCGCGCCGCCGCCGATCACCGCGACCTTGCCCGGCAAGGGGTGGGCCCCGGGGTTCTTGAGGTAGGTCAGCCCGGCCAGGGCCTGCTCCTCGCCCGGGATCCCCAGGACGAAGGGCTTCATCAGCCCCGTGGCGACCACGACGCCCTGGTACCCCTGGCTCAGCAGCGCGGGCACATGAGAAACTTTCGTCCCGAGCTTGAGCTCGATGAGGCCGAGGCTCAGCAGCCACTCGATGTCGCTCTGGACCACGTCCCGGGGCAGCCGGTGCTCGGGGATCCAGTTGCAGGTCCCACCCGGCTGGCTCTCCTGATCGAAGACGGTCACCGCGTAGCCGAGCCGGGCGAGGTACGCCGCGGCGGCCAGCCCCGCGGGGCCGGCCCCGACGACCGCGACCTGCTTGCCGTTGGGCGCGGGTGCGGCCGGCCGCGGCATGACGCCGAGGGCCTTGGCCTTGGCGATGAGGGTCGCCTGCACCGAGGGGATCTCCACGGCCCGATCGAAGGTCTTGTAGACGCAGGCCGCCTTGCAGTGGGTCTCCGGGCAGACCAGACCGCAGACGCCACCGAAGGGATTGGCCATCATGATCTCAGCCGCCGCGCGCTGGTAGTCCGCGGGCTCGCCGAGCTTGGCCGCGAGGATGAAGTCCGCGGGCGAGCAGTGGGCCGGGCAGGCCTCACGGCAGGGCTTCTCCTCACAGAACTCGCACTTGCGCAGCTCGGCCCGGAGCTGGGCGTCGGACAGGATCTGGTTGGGCATCGGCGGTTTCCTCCGGAGATCCGCTAGCTCGTACGGCAGCGGCTCCCAATCAGCGGCGCGGGCCCCCCCGACCCGACGCACCCGGCAGAGATACCAGGGGGAGCCGGGATGGGCAAGGGCGAGGAGCGAGGAACGAGGGGTGAGGGGTGAGGGGTGAGGGGTGAGGGGTGAGCACGAGCACGAGCACGAGCATGAGCACGAGCATGAGCACGAGCATGAGCACGAGCATGAGCACGAGCATGAGCACGAGCATGAGCACGAGCACGAGCACGAGCACGGGCACGAGCATGAGCACGGGCACGAGCATGAGCACGGGCACGAGCATGAGCACGAGATCGACTGACGAGACGCTCCGGCAGCAGGCGACCGGTCGAGACCCTTCTGCCGGGGTGCTGGAGTGAGGAGGGCGCCGACGGCGCGTAGCGAGCCTCGGTCCTGCACGACTTCTGCGGCCGTGCTCGCCGACAGGCTCCGCTCCGCCCACCGCTCGAGCTTGTCGGGCGAGGCCGCCTCGACGCAGCGGAGGACCTTCGCGGGCAAGACCGGGAAGCGCTGTCGCGGAGTCAACGGTAGCCGTGCGTGACCTCTCGCAGGGTGACCTGCGGGACGTGGTGAGGTCCTGGCCTCCGGACACGGGCCAAAGGCCCCCGAGCAGGCTCGGCAGGGGCAGGTTCTCGCCACGGCCGCCCGAGGTGCCTCGCGAGTGGACGGAACACGATGTCGCGTTGGGGGCTGGGTAGAGCTCTACCTCCGGCCGAACGCGACGTCTCGGTCCCTGGATGTCGCGTTGGGGGCGGGGTAGAGCTCTACCTCCGGCCGAACGCGACGTCTCGGACCCTGGATGTCGCGTTGGGGGCCGGGTAGAGCTCTACCTCCGGCCGAACGCGACGTCTCGGACCCTGGATGTCGCGTTGGGGGCCGGGTAGAGCTCTACCTCCGGCCGAACGCGACGTCTTCGCCGCTCCGGGCAGCCTGGTCCTGCCACCGGCGGTCAGCCGCCTCGAGCAACCTGGCCACCGGTGCAGCGGAGCCGGAGCAATGCGCCGGTGGGAGCCAGCTCCAGCTCGCAGCCGACGACCTCGCCGGCCTGGACGGGCTGCACCTGCGGCTGGCCGCGGACGGCGACTGGCGGATCCGCGCGGACTCCCCCCGCACCCTCCCCGGCGACTCGCTCCTGTTCCGGGTCCGGGAGGGGCTCCTCGGCTGGTCGCCGGGGACGCGCGGCCTGACCGCACGCGGTGGCCGCTTCCAGCAGCCCGTGCTCCCGGGCCCGCTCGACGGCGCGGCCCTGGGCTGGCGGTCGGAGAGCTGGTCGCTGCAGGCGGTGGGCGGGCTGCGGCCCGGGCCGGTGGACCTCGCCGTGCGCACCGACAGCTCCGCGTTCGGCATCCTCGGCACGGTGCGCCGGGGCAGCGCCGCGGGCGGCGGCCTGCTCTGGGAGGGGCGGCTCGGCGCCCGGGGGGAGCGCTGGACCGGCGGCTGGCAGCGCCAGGGGCTCACCGTGGACAACCGCTTCACCGGCCCGGGGGGACTGCTGCTGGACCAGACCGCCGCGCTCGACCTGGTGCGCCAGGACGTCCGGGGGACGAACCGCGGCCCGACGCTGGCCGACGCCTCCTTGCGCGCCCGCCAGCGCGTCGGCCGGGGGGTCGAGCTCACCGTGGAGGGTCGTCACCAGGAGCTCTCCCTCTTGCCCGACGAGGCCGCGGCGTTGCCCCCGGCCTTCGCCCAGGCGCTCGCGGGTACGACCAACGATCGTGCCCAGGCCGGCGTCGACCTCGACTACGTCCCGGGCCGGCGCCTGCGGGCCTACGGGCTCTGGCTGCGGGGCGTTCCCAGACAGGACACCCTGGCCGGCGGCGGCCTCACCTGGGAGCGAGGGCCGGACTCGACTGGCGGCCTCGCCTGGACGTTCGGCGCGGACTACGCGCAGGGGCCGCACCGACGGATCGAGCTGCTGGCCGACTGCTCCCGGCCCGTGGGCGAGCGCGGGGTGCTCTCCGCCGGGCTGCGCACCCTCGCGCTGATCCCCGCGGGCTCGGCCAAGCCCCAGGTCACGCACCTCGGCGAGGTGCGGCTGCGAGGCGAGCACGCCGCGCGGCTCGAGGTCGGAGCCCGGCTCGACGTGCTGCTCGATCAGGGCGCCGACGACGAGAACGGCAGCCTGCTCGACGCGGCCCTGCTGGGGCAGCTAGTACCCCGTCACAGGGATTCTGATCAGTTGCTCTGGTGGGTGCCGGCCTCCGCGCCAGCACCTGCGCGACCGGCGCGGAGGCCGGTCGCCACCCGAAGCTCAACCGGTCATCTTCGCTGTGTCGAGGTACTAGACGCGACCTGGCGCTGGTAGGGCTCAGAGCAACAGCAGCCGCTCCCGGTACTCGGGCCGAGGTCCGCGCCCGCGGCTCACCCCCTCGCGGCGACGTAGAACGGCACGGGCCCCCGGGTGTGCAGGGGGCTCGGCTGCAGGTAGACCGTCTGGACCAGGACATCCAGGCCCAGCCGCTCCAGATGGTACGAATTGACCAGCGGATGGCTGTAGCCGTACAGGAAGATCAGGCCCCCCGACCGGACGACCTCCACGGCCCGGGTCAGGGCACGGCAGGCTTCGGAGAAGGACACCACGCCCCGGTTGAGGGCCCGCAGCAAGAGCACGTCGACGGAGGCCGGGGCGCAGCCGGGGAGGTCTGCCACGGAGCCGGGGAGAGAGGGCCGGCAACAGCCGCCCCGGTGGGCCACCGCCGCGCACGCAGCCGCGATCCAGGCCGGGTCGCGGTCCCCGGCCCCGAGCTGTAGCCTCGGGAAGGCCCCGGCCAGGGTGGCGAGGGTGGTGCCGTGGTGGCAGGCCGGGTCGTGCAGGGTCAGCCCGGGCTGGTCACCGACGCCCGCGAGGTCCAGCAAGGCCGTGACGAGCTCGTCGTAGGGCTGCTCCTCCGCAGCGGAGCGCTCCCGGGTGTGCGCGGCCCAGCTCGTCACGGAGCAGGAGTGTGCGGCCGCGGCGTACAGCCGCACCCGCTCGAGCCCGGGGCCGGCCAGCCGGAACACCCGCTCGACCGTGTCCCGCGCGGCCGCGAGCTCCGCCGCGCAGGTCGCCAGGGGTGAAAACGGCAGGTCCGCGAGGCAGCCGGCGCGGTGGGCGAGCACGGGATCGCCGGCCCGCAGGCGGGCCAGGGTGGCCTCGCCCGGCGGCCCCGGCCGCAAGAACCCGCTGCTGCTGTAGACCCGACGCAGCCGATGTTCGGGCTCGGCCCGGTAGGTCAGCAGCAAAGTCGGCCCACCGGAGACCCGCAGCAGGTCCAGGAAGCGGTGCTCCGCGGGAGACGCGAGTCCCGGCGAGGGGTCGTGGAACGCGGGGCGCACGTCCTCCCGCGAGGGAGGACCTTCCCGGAGCGCCCGGGCCGTGGCCCAGAGCTCCGCCTCGGCCCGGGTGAGGGCCGCGGTCGCGAGGAGCAGCCCCGCGAGGGGCCCGGTCGGAGCCTGCGGGTCCGCCCCCCGCCGGGCGAGCGCGGCGCGCAGGCGGGGGCCGGGACGGCCGGTGTCCGGGGGGCGCAGGATCAGGGGACCTCCTGGGGGGCCGGGCTCCCGCTCAGAAATCCGTGCAGTAGTCGCTGCACGACGGGTCGCAGGTGCGCTGGGTCGCGACGCAGGAGTCGTCGCTGTCGCACGTCCCGGCACAGGCGTAGGTGACGCAGTCGGGGTAGCAGATCCGCCAGCCGTTGATCACCCAGCAGCGGCTGCCCTGGGCGCAGCCGGTCGCGGAGCCGTTGACGGAGCAGGACGCGGTCCCCGCGGTCATGCAGATGCCGACGACGCAGATCCCCGGGTGCTCGGGCGACGCGGGGGCGCAGTCGCAGTCGCAGACGCAGCCCGACCCCGGCGGCGAGACCCCGGCGCAGCCCTCGCCCTCACCCTCCCCTTCGCCCTCGGCCGGCTGGCCCGAGAGGCAGGCCTCGTAGTCGACGGGACACGACTCCGCGAGACACACCTGCAACGCCTCCAGATCCCCCATCAAGAACTGGGACAAGCAGGCCCCGGCAGCGCAGGTGAACAGGGCGGTCACGGTCGCCTGCTCCTCGGCCCGCGTGTTCGTGGTGCAACCCGTCACGCACGCGATGTCCATGCCGCAGCCGGCGACACACTCGAGGGCCTCGACGCAGGTCGTCCCCTCGCCCTCGCCCTCCGCGCCCTCCCCCTCTCCCTCACCCCCGCAGCCCTCGTCCACGATCCGGTCGCAGTCGTTGTCGATCCCGTCGTCGCAGAGCTCGGGTGCACCCGGCTTGATCTGGAAGTCGTCGTCGTTGCAGTCCGCGGGCGGACAGGACCCGTCCCGGTCGAAATCGGCGCACCCCTCCCCCTCACCCTCTGCACCATCTCCCTCGCCCTCCGCACCCTCGCCTTCGCCTTCCGCGCCCTCGCCCTCGCCCTCCGCCCCTTCGCCCTCGCCCTCGGACACTTCGCCCTCGCCCTCGGACCCATCGCCCTCGCCCTCCAGGCCCTCTCCCTCGCCCTCGGACCCTTCTCCCTCGCCCTCCGCGCCCTCCCCCTCACCCTCCGCGCCCTCCCCCTCGCCCTCCGCGCCCTCCCCCTCGCCCTCTGCGCCCTCCCCCTCGCCCTCACCCTCCCCACTGTTGCCGCTCGCCCCCCGGCGCCGGGGCTCGTCGCACGCGAAGGCGCCGAGCACCAGGCTGGCCAGGGCCAGGACCGCGATCCACTTCCGGTAGCTCGTCACCACCCGACCTCCTCCCGACGTCCTCCCAGTGTAGAGGACCGGCTGGGAGGATCAAGGGACCTCGCCATCCCGGACCGGCTGGGCTACCCTGACCGGATGAACGACTATCCCGAGCTCTGCCTCGACGTGCAGATCACCCCGCAGCCCGACGGCCGCTTCCTGCTGGCCCGCCCCGATTCGAGCGCCGCGGTGCGCCTCGGCCCCCTGGAGCTGCGCCTGGTGACCGCGCTCGACGGCCAGACCCCGCCGACCGAGCTGGCCCGCCTCGCCACCCTGCTCACGGGCCGTGCCTTGCCCCCCGAGAAGCTGCAGGCCCTGATCCAGCGGCTCGCGGCGCTCGACCTCGTGCGGCTGCCCGTGCTGCCCGCGATCCACTGGCTCCCCGAGGACCGCGCGCACTGCGTCGGCTGCGGCAACTGCTGCCACCTCGCAGTTGGGCCCCTCGAACCCTTCGAGGTCCAGCGGCTGCTCAGCCTGCCCTGGGCCACGACGGGCGAGGCGCCACCCCCGGACTGGCTGGTGGACGAGCACGGCGTGGGGTGCACGCCCGCCGAGCTGGCCGCGGCCGGCCCCGAGCCCGGGGAGCGGGCGCTCTTCTTGCGCCAGCGCGCGGACTCGGCCTGCTGCTTCCTCGAGGCGGACAACCGCTGCCAGCTCCACCGCCTGTTCGGCTTCGACGCGAAGCCGGTGATCTGCCGCACCTTCTCGCTGTACGCGGTCCGGCTGCCCGGCGAGCTGCGGGTGGCCGCGGCCCCCTCCTGCCCGGGCCAGGCCGCGGCCACCGCGGCGCAGACCGTCGCTCGGGAGGCCGCGACCCTGGGGGAGCTGCTGTACCTCTCCCGGCTGCAGGCCCCGCGCCTGACCCTGCATGGCGAGCGCCGAGCTCGGGGGCCGGGTCGCGCCGACGCACGGGGCCCGACCCTCGGGGACGCTCCCGACCCCCTCGCCGCCTTCGAGGCGGAGCTGCTCGCCGGGCTCGCGGACCAGGGCCCCGACGGCGCAGGCGCCCTGGGCCGGATGCTCGGCCGGGTCGCGCAGGCCGGCCGCCCCGGCCTGGGGCCGGGCGAGTCCGCGGCGGCCTTGCTCGCGGCCCTCGCCCGCCACTGCACGGCGCAGCTCACCGAGGAGCTCCCCGCGTTCGCCCGGGCGCAGGTCGCCGAGCTCGTCCGGCTGCTCGATGCGGCCCGCCGCACCGGGCTGACACCCGTCACGGCCTTGCGGCCCCTGGACCCCGAAGCCGACGGGCTGCTGCGCCGCACCCTGCGCGGCTTGCTGTTCACCCGCTTCCATCTCTTCCGCTTCGGACTCGCGGCGGGCGCTGCCCTGCTCGGGCTGCTGACCCTCCTCGCGCACCAGGAGGCGAGCCGGCAGGCCGCGGCGCGCGGCGGCCCGGAGGTCACCCCGGCCGAGGCCGCCGCCGGCATCCGGGCAGTCTTCCTCGCGGCCCAGGCCCTCGGCGACGTGGAGGAGTTCCCGGGGATCGGGACCCGGTGCTTGGCGGAGCTCGCCGAGCTGCTGGCGGGGGAGACGACCGCGTGACCTCAGGGAGTGGCCGTGAGCCGCTCCACCTCGTCGAGGGCCTGCGCGAACTGCTGCAGGGCCACCTGGTAGGGCTGGACCGTGGTCATGTCGACCCCGGCCCCCTGGAGCAGCTCCAGGGGATACTTACTGGACCCACCCCGGAGCATGCCGAGGTAGGCCTGCACCGCGGGCGCACCCTGCTCGAGCACCCGCGCGGCCAGCGCGTTGGCCGAGATGAAGCCGGTGACGTACGCGTAGACGTAGTAGTTGTAATAGAAATGCGGGATGAAGGCCCACTCGACCTGGTCCCGGTCCTGGATCACCGTCACTCCCTGGTCGTGACCATAGTACTTGTTGAGCAGGGAACGGTAGATCCGATTGAAATCCTCGGCCGTCGGGGAGCCGCCCGCCTCGACGAGCTGGTGCGCGAGGAGTTCGAACTCGGCGAACATGGACTGACGGAAGACCACGGTGCGGTAGCTCTCCAGGGTCTCGCCGAGCAGGTAGAGCCGCTGCTGCCGGTCGGTGGTCTTGCCGAGGACGTGGCGGCTCAGCAGGGCCTCGTTGAACGTCGAGGCGATCTCCGCGATGAAGGTCGAGTAGTTGGCGTACTGGAAGGGCTGGGTGGTGTTGGTGAGGTGGCTGTGCAGAGCGTGGCCCATCTCGTGCGCCAGGGTGGACATGTCGTCGTAGCTGCCGTCGTAGTTGAGCAGCACGAAGGGGTGCACGTCGTAGGCCTCCCCCGACATGTAGGCCCCGGTCCGTTTGCCCTTGCTGGGGTAGACGTCGATCCAGCCCGAGCCGGGGGCCATGCCCGCGGTGAGCTGCTGGACGTACTCGGGGCCGAGGGGGGCGACGGCCGCGGCGATCTCCTGGACCGCCTCGTCGTAGCCATAGCGCAGCTCCACCGCGGGCAAGAGCGACGGGTACAGGTCGTGGTAGTAGAGCTGGTCGAGCCCCAGCAGCTTCTTGCGCAAGGCGAGGTACCGGTGCAGCAGGGGCAGGTGCTGGTTCACCGCCTCGATCATGGTCGTGTAGACCACCGACGGGATGTTCTCCGAGTCCAGGGAGGCCTGCAGGCTGTTCTCGTACTTGCGGGCCTTGGACCGGAAGACGTCGGCGTTGAGCTGGGAGGAAAGGAGGGTCGCAAACGTGTTCTGGTAGTCCTTGTAGACCATCCAGAACCCGTCGAAGATCTTCTCCCGGTCGCTGCGGTCGGCCGAGGCCCGGTACCGCATGTACATCGGGATGCCGATGTCCACCTCCCGGCCGGCCGAGTCGGTCATCTTGCCGAACTTCAGATCGGAGCCGGTGAGGATGTCGTAGACGTTCTCCGGCGCCCGGCCGAGGAGCTCCGCCTGGGCCAGGAGCTCTTCCTCGGGGCCGCTGAGGGTGTGGGGGCGCTTGCGCGCGACGTCCTCGAGGTAGTGCCGGTAGCGCGCGAGCCGCGGGTCCTGGATCAGCCCGTCGAACGTCGCCGCGGGGAGGAGCAGCAGCTCGGGCTCCACGTAGGCGACCTGCCGCCCGAACTCGGACGCGGTGGCCTGGATCTCGCCCTTCAGGGCGGCCCGGGCCGCGACCCGGGTGTCCTGGTCCGCGACCCGGTTGGCGTAGCTGCTGAGCTTCTGGAGCTGCTGGGAGATGCCGAAGAGGGTGTCGAGGGCCTGCTCGAGGACCGCGGCCTCCCCGAGCTTGCCCACGAAGAGGCTCGCCTCGGGGAAGCGGGCCTTCAGGGCCGCGTGGGCCGCCTGCCAGGCCGCGTCGTCCGCGTAGAGGTCCGCGGTCCGCCACTGGTAGCGGGGATCGAGGTCCGCCCGCTCTGCGACGGTCACCTTCTCGGCCGCCGTCGCCGTGGCGGCAGCCGGAGCGGCCGCCGAGGCCGAGGCCGGGGCAGCCGGGGGCGTGGCTGTCCCGGATCCGCCGCCGGCGGCCGGCGGACTCGCCGGGGGGGTGCACGAGGTGGTGAACAAGATCATGGCCATTCCGAGACTCCTCATGAGCTGCACGATCGCTCCTCCCCTGGCTGTGGAGCGCCGGAGCCCGGGCTCCGGCCCCCTGGTTGCGGGGGTGTCCAACGTAGCACAGCCGGGAGGTGAGGTCAGCAACCCGACCGCCGAGCCCGGGGAGCGGGGCGCACCACGACCGGCCCGGCCCGGACGATGTCTAGCGAGGGTGGATCTTTTTGGAGTTGACGCGGTCCGACCCCTTGGCCTATGTTGATCCTCGCTGTCGGAGTCCCCCCCCCCGCTCCGACAGGCGAAAGGCCTCCGCGGAGGCCGTTCGCATTTCTTGCCCCGCCCCCCCGCCGGGGTGGCACAATCCCCCCGCCAGCCCGGCGGGGTGCCCGTGCGCATCGCCGTGATCTCCGACACCCACCTCCAGGACGCCGCGCAGGCCGAGGAGCTGCTCTGGGGCCACCTGTACGGAGTCGACGCGATCCTCCACGCGGGGGACGTGGTGACGGAGGAGGTCATCGACCTGCTGGAGCGCATCGCCCCGGTCTACGGGGTGGCCGGCAACATGGACGGCCCCGCGGTGCGCCGGCGGTGGCCGACGGAGCGCTTGCTGGAGTTCGGCCGGTTCCGGATCGGCCTGACCCACGGCAGCGGGCCGCCCCTCGGGCTCCCCGGCCGCGTACGGCGCCAGTTCGCGACCGTCCCCGAGGGGGTCGACGCCATCGTCTTCGGCCACTCGCACCAGCCCGGCATCGAGGAGCAGGCCGGCGTGCTGCTGATCAACCCAGGCAGCCCCACCGATCGGCGCTACGCGCCCTACTGCTCCTACTGCCTGCTGGAGCTCGGCACGCACCTCACCCCGCAGCTCGTGCGGCTCGGCGCCCCGGCCGCCGCGGACTGAGCCCCCCCGCCCGGCTCAGGCCTTGGCCTCCCCGAGGAGCGCCCGCACCCGGTTGAGGGTGACGACGTGCTTGATCTCCTCCTCGAGGATGCGGTCGATCTCTTCCCGGCCCCGCTGGGGTCGGGTCAGCTTCTGCAGGCCGACGTAGAAGGCGATGGACTCCTTCTCGAGGCCGATGGCCAGGGTGAGCACTTCCTGCAGGGAGGTGACGCCCGTGAGCCGCTGCAGCGGGTCGACGCGCACGTCGAAGACCGCCTGGTCGCCCATGGCCTGGAGGTACAGGGCGTGCTCGTCCGTCTCCCAGGCCCGCTCCTCCCGCCACTCCTCCTTGACGAGGTTGGCCCGGAGACTCTGGAAGGTCTGCTCGTGCTCGTCTTCCATCGCGGCCAGATCGGTCAGCAGGCGGACCGCCTGCTCGTCGACGAGGATCTCGGCCGCGCGGCGGTAGAAGCGGGCGCCGTTGCGCTCGATCTGCTCGGCCAGCTCGAAGATCTCGTCCAGGTTGAACTGCAGGCTGCCCATGCTCCTCCTCCGTCCGTGGCTCGTGCGCGCGGCTGCCCCGCACCCTCTCTTCTTTACCTCGATCCCCGGTCCGCTGGGAAGGGGAGAGGGCTCAGCCACCACCGACGTGGAGGACCCCCTCGATCCGATCGCCGTCGGCGAGCGCGGCGCCCGGCGGCAGCCGCTCCTCGCCGCGCAGGAAGATCAGGTGCCGGCTCTCCTCGGGCGTGTAGCCGAGCCGGCTCATGAGGTCGTCGAGGGTGCTGCCCGCCGGCAGCAGCACCTCCCCCGGGTTGGGGCTGGGCTTGCGCCGCAGCGGCCCGACAAGCTCCACCGTGACGCGCACCAGCCCCGCCCCCCCGTCTGGGCCTGCATCCGGACGGGTCTCAGCCCCCACAGTGGCAGCTTCCGCAGCTATGGCTCGTGCAGGAGCCGCAGGAGCTGCCGCCGCTGGCGGTCCGCGTCTGGAGGCCCTGGCCCGTGAACCCGCAGACGCTCAGCAGCCGCCGGACCTGCTCGCCCTGACAGGTGGGGCAGCGGATCACGGGGGGCTGGCTCAGCCGCACCAACTTCTCGAAGGTCGCGCCGCAGCCGGCGCACTCGTACTCGTAGACTGGCATCGGACACTCCTGAACGACCGGATCATGGTACCAACGACCTACTCCAGCGGCCGGTTCGCCGCGCAGGGCGTGGGGAGCCCGGGGACGAAGTCGACCTCGTTGCGGTCGCTGTCCTGGCCATCGGGCAACCGGACGAAGGAGCCGGCCCCCCGATCCTCGCCGCCGCCCGCGCCCTCGCAGACGGGGTAGGGTCCTTCGTGCTCGCCGAGCGCGGCGGGGTCGAGGCAGGCCTCGTAGCTGAACGCGTCGAGCACCTCCCCCCCCAGCTCGTCGAACAGGACGATCGCGTCGGGCCCGTTCTGGACCGCGACGGGCAGCCGGAGGGCCGGCGCGCAGCCCGCGGGCGCGCCCTGCGCGCCGTGCAGCAGCAAGAATGCTCCGGGGGCCAGCTCCGCACCGGCGTCCCCGAGCGCGACCCGGGCGTAGGACTTCCCGTCGCCGCCGTTGACGAGGTACAGGGCCAGCCCGGCCAGGGAGAGCGGGCTGGCGCCGGCGTTGTACAGCTCGATGAACTCCGCGGTGTCCTCCGAGGGCTGGTCGTAGTCGACCTCGTTGATCACCAGGCCGCCGGGGAAGGCCTCGAGGACCTCGACCGTGGCCTCCCGCGCGACCCCCGCGAGGGTGGCCGTGACCGTCACCCGGGACCCCGGCTCCCCCACCGCCGCGACCGGGACCACGGACTGGGACTGGCCCCGCGCGACCTCGACCGTCGCGGGCAGGGTGAGCAGGCCCGCGGGGCGGGCCGTCAGCGCGACCGTGAGCGCGCCTTGCAGCACCGGCCGGTCGAGGACGACGAGCAGCTCACCGTGGCCGCCGGCCGGCAGGGCGAGGGTGGCGGGCTGCAGGGCGAGGAGCGCGGGCGGCGCGGCGGGGTCCACCACCCGCACCGCCGCGGTGAGGGTCTGCTCGCCCAGGGTGGCGGTGACGACCACCGGTTCGTCCCGGGCCTGCAGCCCGCGCAGGGGGATGATCCCCTGGGTGCTGCCCGCGGGGAGGGTCACCGCCTCGACCGCGAGCACCGCGGGCGCGGCCGAGGTCACGGTCACGGTCACGGGCTCGGCCACCGCCCGCCGCAAGCTGACCGTGAGCGGGCCGGGCAGGGGCGGTTCGGCCGCCGCCCCGAGCTGCACGACGAGGTCGGCCGGGGCCAGGGCCGCGAGGCTCGGCACCCCGGGCAGGTCGGCCGCGGTGCGGGGCTCGAGCTTGAACGCGCCGTTGGCCCAGCGGAGCACGCCGGTCAGGGAGGAGAAGCGCTCCCCCCGGACGGGCCAGGGATCGAGCAGGTACAGGAAATCGTCGACCCGCATCCCGCAGTCGAGGGTGAACTCGTTGATCGGCGCCCGGTCGCCCGCGCCGGGGTCCGGCGCCGGATCGAGGACCGTGGCCGCGGGGATGCGGATCAGCACCCCCTCGTAGGTCATGGCCCAGGCCGGGTTGGCGATGAGCTCCCGGCAGTTGAGGGCAGTGGCGGCCGGGACCGGCTCGACCTCCCCCGGCAGCAGCGTGACCGTGACCTGGTCGAGCTGGAGCTGGCCGTAGTAGTCGTTGACCTTGCCCTCCAGCGCGACCCGGCGACCGACCGGCGGCTGATCGGCCGGGTCCTCCGGGTGGTAGACCCAGATCCCCGACTCGGCCGGGACCGGCTCCCCCGTCCCCTCGGCCGCGTTGAGGAAGAAGCCCGAGGCGTTGTGGGCGATCACCAGCGCCCCGTGCACCCTCACCCGGTGACCCGGCGGGAAGATCCCCTGGCGGATCTCGGGGATCGTCGCGGGGCAGGGGGCGAGCCCGGGGTTGGCCTCGAAGGGGCAGGCGTCGCACAGATCCCCCCGGCCGTCCTCGTCCGAGTCGAGCTGCGCGGCGTTGGGCTCCCCGGGGCAGTTGTCGTGCAGGTTGTCCACGCCGTCCCCGTCCTCGTCGAAGGGGTCCGCGACGGTGCAGGTGCTCCCGGGGTCGAGGGGGCACGGGTCGCAGGCGTCACCGAGGCCGTCCTCGTCCGCGTCGGCCTGCACGAGGCCGTCCACCGGCCGGGGGGGGTTGAAGATCCGCGGGCAGCTATCCTGCGCGTCGGGGACCGAGTCGCCGTCCTCGTCGCCGGGCGCGGGCACCGGGCCGTAGGCCACGGGCTGACTCCGCAGGGGCTGACAGGAGGGCTCGTCCCGGGGCAGCTCGCAGAAGAACAGGTCGTAGGAGTCGACGTTGGCCGCGGTCAACTCGGCGAGGCTCTTGCCCGTCTCACGCTGGGCGCAGACGCGCCGCGCCACCCCGCAGACGCCGCCCGGGAGCTCCTCGCACTCCGCCCCCTCGGGCAGGGCGGCCACCAGGGCGGCGTCGCCGTAGAGCACCTTGCCGGAGCGCAGCACCAGCCGGACGTCCCGGACCCCCGCGGCGACGACCGCCCGGTAGCCGGGGCGCTCCCGACCGTCGAAGACGGCCACGTCGCCGGTGGTCCCGGGCAGCAAGGAGCCGGTCCAGCGCTGCAGGCCGAGGCTGCGGGCGGCCCAGTCCGTGGCCATCAGCCACAGCTCTCGGTCGGTGAAGGTGTGGTCGTAGTGGACCTGGTTGAGGTAGTCCGCGCAGGCGAGCTCCCGCAGCATGTTCATGGAGCCGGTGGGGGTCCAGTCGGTGCCGAGCGCGATCAGCCCGCCGAGGTGCTTCATCGTCGTCACCAGGGCGGTGTCCCCGTACAGATCGAGGTTGGTGCGGGGCGACCAGACCAGCACGGTGCGGTTGGCGACCAGCTCCCGGTAGTCCGGCGCGGTGAGCCCGACCCCGTGGATGAAGGCCGAGCGCGGCTCGGTCAGGTCCTCGCCGCCTTCGGTGGTGCGGCTGAGGCATAAAAACTCGTTGCGGGCCTCGACGGTGATCCCCTCGGCGACGTGGGCGACGTAGGCGTCACTGCCGAGCACGGACTCGGCCCGGTCGATCGCGGGGTAGCTGCAGCCCGCGGCCAGGGTCTCACCCCCCGAGTCGCCGAGGGGGAAGGTGGACAGCAGCACGGTGCGACCGTCGGCCTCCCCCTCCTCGACGTTGCGCAGCAAGCCCGTGGCGCTGCCCGCGCCCGCCAGGGTGACGGCCCCGCCGAGCAGGTGGCGCAGCTCGCCCCAGGCCTTCTGCTCGGCGCTGGCGCCGCCGCGGGTCGCCTTCTTGTCGCAGCCCCCCTCACCCAGCCGCCAGTCGTGACGGTGGCCGCAGCGCTGCGCGACGGGCTGGGGCGAGTTGTGGGCCCAGCCGAGATGCTCGTGGGGGTTGATGAGGGCCGGCGAGATCACGCCCGCGGGGCAGGAGACGCGGGTGGCGGCCTCGGCGTCGGCGTCGCGGCAGTCGCAGCCGACGCAGCGGATGCCCCCGTCGGGAGCGAGGAGCACCCGCCCGTGCTCGTAGATCCGGTCGCTGCCGAGCACGACACCCTCGAGGAGCAGCCAGTCGTTGCCCGCCTGCACCTGGCAGACGTCGTCCCCCAGCAGCGGCGGCAAGGCCGGCGCACAGCTCACGGGAGGCAGCTCGCCCTCGCCCTCGCCCTCCCCCCCCTCGCCCTCGCCCTCGCCGCCCCCCTCGCCCTCGCCCTCGCCCTCGCCCGCGCCGGCGTCGTCGCCGGAGCAGCCGACCACTCCGCCGAGCAGAGGCGCTCCGAGCAGGAAGAAACCAACGAGCAGGAGCGGGGGCTGTCGCAGCATGGGCAGTTCCTCGGCCGACCGACCCGGGCCGGCGTCCCCCCATCCTAGGGAGCGAACGGGGGGCTGTCCAGGCAGGGACGCGCGGGACGCGGCTCAGGACCCGCCGAGGCCGAGCAGGTGGGCCAGCCGCCCCAGCACGACGAAGGGGCTGCGCAGGGGGGCCGGCAGCCAGACCAGGACCAGGACCCAGCCGAGCACCCCGGCGAGGCCGAGCCCCCCCCAGAGCCAGGGCCGCTGCCGCAGCCGCCGGGGGAGCACGAGGCCGGCGACCAGCAGGCAGACCCCGGCCATGAGCAGGAGGCAGCCGAGCAAGCTGCCCGCGCCGACCAGCCAGCGCAGCGGGGGCACCAGCGGGGCCGGGAGCCCGGGGCCGAGGTGGACCAGGCCCAGCAAGAGCGGCCCGGCCAGGACGCCCAGGGCCAGGGCCGGCCAGGACGGGGCGGGCCGCGAACCAGGGGCAGAGAGCGCCGCGGGAGACCGCCAGGCCAGCAGGGCCGCGAGCAGGGCGACCAGGCCGGCACCGGCGCCCGCGGCCAGCAAGGCCCGCCCCTCCTCGCCGAGCCCGCGGCCCAGGTAGTGGACCAGACTGCCGTCCCCCAGGGTGAGGAGCAGCAGGGCCAGGGCGACTCCCCAGGCCGCCCACCCGCGCCGGCCGGCCCGGGGGCGCGGGCGGCCAATCAGCAACCCGAGCCCGGCCCCCCAGGCGCCGAGGTACAGCCCGGTGCAGCGGGCGCAGAGGGGCAGGGCGACGCCCCCGAGGGCGAGGGAGCGCTCCGGCAACTGGTGGCAGAGCACGCTGCCCAGAACCCGGAGCAGGAGGTCCGGGCCGGGCAGGAGCAGCTCCATGGTACCAGACAACTAGACCGAAAGACCCGGATCCTGGGCCGGGCGCCCGATGGAATAGTGCTCGAAGCCCAGCTCCGCGAGCAAGGCCGGCCGGTAGAGGTTGCGGCCGTCGAAGACCACCGGGAGCCGCAGCAAGCCCTTGATCCGGGGGAAATCGGGGTTGCGGTAGAGGTTCCACTCGGTGACCACGAGCAGGGCGTCGGCCCCCGCGCACGCGGCGTAGGGCGTGTCCACCAGCGTCACCGTGTCGCCGAGGAGGCTCTGGGCCACCGTCCGGGCCTCCGGATCGTGGGCGACGACCTCGGCGCCACGGGCCAACAGCCCTTCGATGATCGTCAACGAGGGCGCCTCGCGCATGTCGTCGGTCGCGGGCTTGAAGCTGAGGCCCCAGATCCCGAACCGGCGCCCCGTGAGGTCCTCGCCGAAGCGCCGCACGACCTTGTGGACGAGCACCTCCTTCTGGCGCCGGTTGACCTCGGCCACCGCGTCGAGGATCTGCAGCGGCCGCCCGACCTGACGGGCGGTGCGGATCAGGGCGTCGACGTCCTTGGGGAAGCAGGAGCCGCCGTAGCCCACCCCGGGGAAGAGGAAGGACGAGCCGATCCGGCTGTCCGCGCCCACGCCCTGACGCACGAGGTTGACGTCCGCGCCCACCACCTCGCAGAGGTTGGCGATCTCGTTCATGAAGGAGATGCGGCAGGCGAGCAGGGCGTTGGCGGTGTACTTGGTCATCTCCGCGGACTCGTTGTCCATGAAGAGGATCCGCTCCCGGGTGCGCATGTAGGGGGCGTACAGCTCCTCCATGATCCCCCGGGCCCGGGGATCGTCGGTGCCGACGACGACCCGGTCCGGCTTGAGGAAATCGTTGACCGCGTTGCCCTCCTTGAGGAACTCGGGGTTGGAGACGACGGTGAAGGCGTGGCCCGTCAGCTCCGCGAGGGCGGCGGTCACCCGGGCCGCGGTGCCCACGGGGACGGTGGACTTCAGGCAGATCAGGGTCCCGTCCCGGTCGAGGGCCTCCCCGATCGCCCGGGCGACCTCGAGGACGTGCCGGAGGTCCGCGGCGCCGTCCTCCCCGGGGGGCGTGCCCACCGCCACGAAGATCACCTCGGCCCGCTTCACCGCGGCCGCCAGGTCGTCGGTGAACGTCAGGCGCCCGCCCTGCTGATTGCGCATCAGCAGGGGCTGCAGCCCCGGCTCGAAGAACGGGACCTCGCCCCGGGCGAGCCGCTGCAGCTTGCCCTGATCCTTGTCGACCCCGCAGACGTCGTTGCCGAACTCCGCGAGGCAGCACCCCACCACGAGCCCGACGTACCCCGTGCCGATGACCGCGACCTGCATGCGTCCTCCATCCCCCGCAGGGAGCCGCATCCTAGTACAGCGGGGCCGAGGTGTCGATCCCCGCCCGCAGTCCTCGTCGTCCTGGTCGCGGGCTGGTCGGACGCGGCGCCGGGCCCGGTCGCGGGCCCCGGCGGGTCGTGTTCTCCGGCCTTGACGGAGGCGGCGGGCGCGCGCACGTTGGCCGGCCGCGCGGCCGCGCTCCTCGCCGGGCCGGTCTGCGGGACCGGTCGAAACGCGGCCCCCCGGCGGGCACGCCGTGACGCCGGCGCAAAGGATACCGATGAGACGCAAGCTGCTGGTCATCCTGCTCCTCCTCGCCGGGGCGCTCCTCGGGGCGCTGGCCGTGCTCGGCGTCGCCGCGACGATCGCCGGCCACCGGTTCGAGGCCCGCTACGCCGCGGAGGAGGCCGAGCTACGTCGCCAGGGCCTCGCCGGTCGGACCGCCCCCGGGAGCACGCCCGCCGAGGTGCGGGACCTCCCGGCGACGGTGCGACGCTACCTCGAGGTCACGGATGCGGCGCGGCGTCCGCCCCTGCGGCTCGCCGCGCTGCGCCAGACGGGCTCTCTCCGGGCCGCGGCCGACCAGGCCTGGATGCCGTTCGAGTCCGAGCAGCTCTACGCGACCGAGCCGCCGGGCTTCGTCTGGTTCGCCCGGGCCCGGGTCGCGCCGGGAGTACACATCCTGGCGCGCGACGCGTTCGTCGGCGGCCGGGGGAGCATGATCATCCGCCTGCTCGGCCTGGTGAGCCTCGCCGACGCCACCGGCCCCGAGCTCGATCTGGGGGCGGGGCTGCGCTACTGGGGCGAGATCATCGCCTTCCCCGAGACCGTCCGCAGCCCCTACCTCACCTGGGAGCACGTGAGCGATCGGCAGGCCCGGGTCCACGTCCGCCAGGGCGAGCTCGAGATGACCGCGACGGTCGATTTCGACGAGGCCGGCTACCCGGTCGCCGTGCACGCGCCGCGCTACCGGGACGTCGCCGGGAGGTCGGTGCTGACCCCGTGGTCGGGCCACAGCCGGGACTGGCGGCTGCTCGACGGGCGGATGTTCCCCACGAGCTGGGAGTCGGTCTGGCACCTGCCGGAGGGCGACCTGGTCGCGGTGCGGATGCGGGTCACTCACGTGCGGACGGAGTGAGGGGCCGCGGAGATCGAAATCCACCAACCAGATCAATAAGTTGACAAAAAAATGGCGCATCTCGGCGGACCCCGCGGCGGGCATTTGGGCGCGGTCGCCGGGGGAGCCTCGACAGCTGCGGGGGCTCGGACCCACGCCGAGCGCTCTCCGGCTGCAACCCGCCGCGGCCCTGCTATACTGTCGTCGTCGTGAATCGACGAGGAGCGAGCCCCATGCAGATCATCGGATACCGCCGCCCCACTCCGCCGTTGCTGGCACTGCTGCTGGCGCTCTCCCTCGGGGCGGCGTGCGACGACTCACCCCGGCGCGGGGGCGAGGGCGAGGGCGAGGGCGAGGGCGAGGGCGAAGGGGGCGAGGGCGAAGGGGGCGAGGGCGAGGGCGAAGGGGGCGAGGGCGAGGGCGAAGGGGGCGAGGGCGAG
>JAVEVO010000155.1:0-16378 GCA_034005005.1 Myxococcota bacterium | reverse complement strand
CCGGCCTGGCACTCGCCCGTGTCCGTCCCACAAGGGAGGGTGGTGCCCGCGACGCAGGCATCCCCTTCGCCCTCACCCTCCGCACCTTCGCCCTCGCCCTCCCCTTCCCCTTCGCCCTCGCCCTCCCCTTCCACTTCGTCGACACCCTCCTCACCTTCGCCTTCGCCCTCACCCTCCGCGCCCTCGCCCTCACCCTCCCCTTCCCCTTCGCCTTCACCCTCCGCACCCTCGCCCTCGCCCTCCCCTTCCCCTTCGCCCTCACCCTCCGCGCCTTCGCCCTCCCCTTCCCCTTCGCCCCCACCCACCGCGCCTTCGCCCTCACCCTCCGCGCCTTCGCCCTCCCCCTCCGCGCCTTCGCCCTCGCCCTCCGCGCCTTCACCCTCACCCTCTGCGCCTACGCCCTCACCCTCTGCGCCTTCGCCCTCGCCCTCCGCGCCTTCGCCCTCGCCCTCCGCGCCTTCGCCCTCGCCCTCCGCGCCTTCACCCTCACCCTCTGCGCCTTCGCCCTCGCCCTCGGACCCTTCGCCCTCCCCCTCGGACCCTTCACCCTCCCCCTCGGACCCCTCACCCTCCCCCTCGGACCCTTCACCCTCCCCCTCGGACCCCTCACCCTCCCCCTCGCCTTCTCGCCCGTCCACCAGGGGATCGACGATGAGCGAGCAGGCAGGCAGCAGCAGGCAGAACCAGGCGACGGACAGGATCTTCGATGAGCTCATGGTCTCCCTTTCGTGGCGTGGGCACCACCCCATTGGTAGCTCGCCACCCGGTCGAGATCAATCGGGGGCCGCTCACCCCGAGGCACCCTGGCTCCACGAGATCCACAACTACCCGAAAACGTCGAGCTCTTCGTTCAGGGCCGCTGCGCGACCGCCATGCGGGGCAGGTGACCGACCGGATCGGCGAGCGCTCCCGCCCGAAGGAAGGAAATCTGCGACCGGCGACGCGGGTCGCGACCGATTCCGCGCGCGACCGAGACCGATCCGGTGTCCTGATCGTATGATGCCCGGGTCTGCAGCCCGGGACCGTCACCCGAGGAGTCTGGCATGAGCCACCCCGCACCTCTGCGACTCGTCGTCCTGCTGACCCTCTCGTCCGGCATCGGGCTCGCCCCACAAACGGCGCCGGCGGCGGGCCAGCCGCTGCCCCCCGCGGCCCTACCCATGGCCACCGGAGACACTGGCCAAGCCCTGGCCGAGCTCGGCGCGCTCGCCCGGGCCGAGCCCGCGGCGGCCCGCGACGAGGCCTTGCTGCTGAGGGCCCGGGCCCTGCTGAACGCGGGCCGCACGGCCGAGGCCGCGCGCCAGTACGAGCAGCTCCGCGCGCAGCGCCCCGGGACCGCCGCGGCCCGCAAGGCGGCCTTCGGCCTGGCCGAGTGCCGGGCGCGGGAGGGCCGCTTCGCCCAGGCCGAGGAGCTGTTCGCCCAGGGGCTGCAGGAGCTGGTAGCCTCTCCACGTCAAGACTTATTGCCCAAATTGCTACAAAAACTAGGCCGAGAGTACCTGAAGCCGCCCGGCAGCAGCCGCGCCCCCGACCCGGCACGCGCGGCGCGGCTCTTCCAGGAGGCCCTCGACGCCGCCGGCGAGGGGCCCTTGCGGGCCGAGCTGACCGTGGACCTGGCACGCGCCCTGGCCCGCCAGAAGGTCTTCGCACAGGCGGCGAACCAGCTCCTGGGCCTGCTGGCGACCACGCCCGCTCCCCCCACGCCGACCGCCTTGCGCTACCGCGCCGCCCGGCTCCTCTGGAAGGGCAAGGAGATGAGCCGCGCCCGGCAGGAGATCCGGCACCTGCTCGAGGATCCCGCGGCCGGGGACTACCACGCCCGGGCGCTGCTCCTGCTGGCCCGCACTCAGGGGATGCCCTCGCCCCGGACCGACCAGGAGCTGGTCCTCGGGCAGGAGGCCCTGCGCCGCTTCCTCGCCCTGGCCCCCACCCACCCCCGGGCCGGACGCGCCCGCCTCGAGCTCGCGCTCGCGCCGCTGAAGCTCGGTCGCTTCGCCCTGGCCGAGGAGGACCTGCGGGAGCTGCTGAGCCGGGAGCTGCCCGAGGAGTCCCTGGAGGAGGCCCGCTACGGGCTCGGCCTGGCCCTCGCCGGCCAGGGGCGCTGGCCGGAGGCGGCCGCGGCCTACACCGCCTACCTGCAGGCCCACCCCGCGGGCGGACACTGGACCGAGGCCCGGCAGGGGATCGAGGAGTGCGCCTGGCAGGAGGCGGAGGAGCGGCTGCGCGCCAGCCAGCCGGCCGCGGCCGCCGAACGCTTCGCCGGGCTCGCGGAGGCTCACCCCGGCTCTCCCCGGGCCCCCGAGGCGCTCCTCCGCGCGGCCCGGGCCCGCGTCGCGGCCCACGAGATCGACGAGGCCTTGCGGCTCTTGACCCAGCTCACCGCGAAGTACCCGACGAGCCTGCCGGCCGCGGACGGCTGGCTGCTCACCGGCGAGCTGCAGGAGGAGGAGCGGCGGGAGCCGGCCAAGGCGCGGGAGGCCTACGGCCGCATCACCCAGGGCCCCCGCCTCGGCGAGGCCCGGGCCCGGCTCGCGGCGCTCGACCTCCCCTCCCTGACCGTGGAGTCGCCGCCGACCTTCCGCACCGACGCCCGACCGCACCTCGTGTGGCGCACCCGCAACCTGGAGTCGGTGACGGTGAGCCTGTACCGGCTCCAGGCCGAGGACTTCTTCCGGGACCGGACGAGCCTCGACGAGGCCACGGCCGTGGACATCGCGCTCTGCACCCCCGATCGCACCTGGCAGGTGCCCGTCCAGGAATACCGAAAGTACCAAAGGATCCGCCAGGAGGTCCCCCTGCCCATCGACCGACCGGGCCTGTACCTCGTCCACCTGCTCGCGGACAAGCTCGAGGCGACGACCGCGGTGCGGGTGAGCGACCTCGAGGTCATCGTCAAGAACGGACCGGGCGGGCTCTTCGTCTTCGCCGAGGACCTGCGGCGCCGACAGCCTTGGCCCGACGCCCGCATCGCCGTGGCCCAGGAGGGGAAGATCTTGGCCCAGGGCGAGACGGACCGGGAGGGGATCCTCCGGACGGCCCGGCCCGCGACCAACGAGGAGGAGGAGGCCCCCCTGCGGCTGCTCGCGGTCCGCGGCGACCACGTCGCGTGGGTGGGACTGGAGCCGGCGGCGGCCGCCGCGACGGTCGCCCGGGAGCGGGGCCTGCTCCTGACGGACCGGCCGGTCTACGTGCCCGGGGACCGGGCGGAGGTCATGGGCTACCTGCGCGACACCAACGGCGCGGCCCTCCGGGTCCCCCGGGAAGGCTCCTGGACCCTGCGGCTGCAGGGACCGGGCGACCTCCCGCGCGGTCAATGGCCCGTGGCCAGCGATCGGCTCGGCAGCTTCCACCGGCCCGTCCTCCTCGACCCGCTGTCGCCACCGGGCGAGTACCGCCTGACGCTGCAGCGCACGGGTGGCGGCGACGCCCGGGCCTTCTCCTGCGGGTTCACGGTGGAGCGGCCGGACCCCGCGGCCTGGTCCCTGCAACTGCTCCTCGACCGCCCGACGGTGGCGGCCGGCGAGCCGGTCCAGGGAGTGCTGCGGGTCCGCGATCCCGCAGGCCGGCCGGCCCCGGATCAGACCCTGCAGTATCGCCATGTCCGGGACACCACGTGGCAGACCGGCCGCACGGACTCCCAGGGCCTGCTGGCCTTCACCCTCCCCACGGCGGGCATCGAACAGAGCGGGCCGCTGGAGATCCTCGCCAACTTCCCGGGCGGCAAGCTGGCCGCCCGCGGCCGGGTGCTCGTCACCGCCCAGGCCTTGCACGGCGAGCTCGGGATCCCACCCCAGACGCTCTTCGCCGGGGAGTCGTTCCCGGTGACCGTCCGCCTGACCGGTGCGGACGGGGCCGCAGTCGCGGGCACCGTCCTCGTCGAGCTGGTCCGCCGGGAGGCCGCGACCCCGCCACGCGAGGTGCGGCTGCTGCGGCAGGAGCTGGCGGTCCCGCCGACGGGCGAGGTGCAGCTCCCGGTGACCGTGCCGCGCCCCGGGAGCCACGTCCTCCGGCTGCTCGGCTGGGACCCCGCCCGCCACCCGACCACCGCGGAGCTCCCGCTGGCGGTGGAGGATCCCCGCGGCCGGGCCCTCCACCTCGACGTCGCCCCCACGCAACTGGTGGGGACTCCCGCCCAGGTCCGGCTGCGCAACCCGGGCGAGCGCGGCCTGGCCCTGCTCACCTGGGAGCGGGACCGGGTGGTCGGCCACCGGGTGGTGGCGCTGCCCCCCGGCGCCACGACCGTGAGCCTGCCCATCGACGAGGAGCTGGCGCCGGGCGCTTTGCTGGCCGCCAGTCTGCTGGTCGGGGACGAGCGGTGGTCCGCGCAGCGGGAGGTGGCCGTCTCCCGCCAGCTCGCCTTGACCGTCGAGCTGCAGCCGCCGCAGCCGGGGCCGGGCGACGAGGTCCGGCTGCGCGTGCAGGCGCGGGACGAGGCGGGGCGACCGGTGGAGGCCGGGGTGCGCGTGGCGGTGGTCGACGAGCTGCTGCTCCTGCAGCACCCCGTGAGCTGGGAGCCCCTCGTCGAGGCCTTCTACGGGCCGCTCGTGCCGGGCGAGGTGCTCACCGTCGCCTCCAACCAGAGCCGCTTCCCCGCGGCCGACGGGACCGCGGTGGCCGAGGCCCGGGTGCGGGAGACGGAGGGCTCCGCGGCCATGGCCGCCCTGCGGGAGCGCCGCCGCGTCGTGACCGAGCCCTCCGCGGCCGGGCTCGCGGACCTGGGCATGGGCTACGGGCGAGGGGTGGGTAGCCTGGGCCTGCGCGGCACCGGCATGGGCGGCGGGGGAAGTGGCCATGACCAGGTCAGACTCGGCAAGGCCATCCGGCACGGGACGATCGATCGCCTGGGCGCGGCGGCCCAGGGCAAGCTGGGCTACCGGGCCGCGACCGCGGCCTTCTTCCCGGCCCTGGCGACTGGCCGGGACGGGTGGACCAGCGCCAGCTTCCGGCTGCCGGCCACCTCCCAGCGCTGGCGGGTGCAAGCCTGGGCCGTGACCGGCGACTCCCGCGCGGGCGAGGCCGAGCTGTCCTTCACGGCGTCGCGTCCTTGCGACCTCCGGTTGATCGTCGCCGAGGAGGCCGCCTCCGGCGACCGGCTGCGGCCCGTGGCCCAGCTCACCAACGAGACCCGCCAGCCCCTGCAGGCCACGGTCACGTTCGACTGGCCCGGCCGCCCGGCCACGCCCGGCGCCCCGGTGTCCTTGCCCCCCCTGGGGAGCGCCGAGGTGGTCGGCCCGGAGCTGGAGATGCCGACCGCAACCCTCGGCCACCCCCTGGAGCTCGGCCTGGTGGCCAGCGTCCGCGGGGGCGCGCACACCTCCGCCGCGACCGAGGCGGCCTCGCCGGGCCCCCTGGACAGCACCATTAGCACCAAAGTCATGATCCGTCAGCGCCCCGCCGGTCTGGCCGAGGCCGCGACCCTGGTGCGCGTGCTGGAAGGCGGCGAGGAGGTCGACCTGACCCTCGGTCTCTCGCCCGGTGTCCAGCCAACCGGCCTGGAGGTGCGGGCGGGGTCCGACCCGGCGGCCCTGGTCGCGACCTGGCTCGACCCGCTGGTGGCCGAGGGCCGCCCCGAACCGGCCTTGCTCGCGCTACACGCCGAGCAGCTCCTCGGGCCGGAGCCGGGAGCCGAGGCCCTCGCCGCGGTGCGCCAGCAGCAACGGGAGAGCCTGCTCCGGTTGCTGGCGACGCAGCGCCCCGACGGCGGGTTCGGCCTGGCCACGGACCCGACGGGCGCCGATCTCGAGCGGACGGCCCTCGCGGTGCGGGCCCTGGCGCGCGCCCGCCTCCAGACCGTCACCGCCGACTGGACGCTCCCCGAGGGAGCCTTCCAGCGCGCCACCACCCGGCTGGAGGCCGCCCTCGCGGCCCTGCCTGCGGAGGAGAGCCGGCGCCGGGCGCTGGTGCTGCGCGCGCTGACCGAGGTCGGCGAGGGCCGGGCGCCGTCGGTCCAGCTCCTGCGACTGCACCGGCTGCGCGCAGAGTTGACCCCCGGGGTGGTCGCCGCGCTCGGCCTGACCTGGCTGCAGCAGGGGCGCCCCGAGCTGGCCGCCGAGGCCGCCGAGACCGTGCGGCAGCGCCTGACCTTCCCCGAGAGCCCGCCCGCCGCCGAGGAGCGGGCGGCCGCGAGCGACGGCCCAACCGCCACCACCGAGCTGGATCGGCTGCACGCGCTGACCTTGCTGGCTCGCACGCGCCCGGACCTGCCCCTGGTGGCCGAGGGCCGCGCCTGGCTGCTGGGTCGGGCGCACGTCGACCGCTGGAGCCTCCCGCGGCTCGCCGAGGCCGCGGCCGAGTGCCTCGTCGCCTTGCACGGCCCGGGCCGGGCCGCGCGGGAGGCGGAACTGATCGTGGAGGTCGACGGCCAGGAGGCGGGACGGCTGCGGCTCCCGGCGAAGGCGGCCACCGGCGGAGAGGCCGGGTCCCACGCCCGACCGCCCGAGGTGACCCTGACGGTGGACCCCGCCCGGCTGGCCGCCACGGGCAGCCGGGTGCGGCTGCGGGGGAGCGGGGACGGCCGGCTGTTCGTCGCCGTCCGCTTGCAGGGCCACCAGCCCCTGGCCGAGCCGGCCGAGCCGGCCGGGCCCGCGCTCGTCCGCCACCTCGAGCTGCTCCCCGCGCCCTACCGGGGCCAGCCGCTCCCGGCCGGATTCCGGATCCTGGAGCCGGGCGCGCCCGAGCCCTTCGCGGACGTCGACCGGCTCCCCGTGGGCCGAGAGGGGCTGGTGACCCTGGCCCTGACCGCCCCGGACGCGGCCGCAGCGGCCGGCCCCTGGTGGGTCGAGGACCAGCTCCCCCCCGGGCTGCAGCTCTTGCCCGGGGACGGCCTCGCCAGCCCCCGCCGCACCACGGGCACCCACGGGCTCACCGTCCGGCAGGCGGGTTCCCGGATCGCGGTGCTGCTGCCCGCGTTCTCGGGGAAGGCCCTGGTCCAGTACCGGGTGCTCGCGACCTCCCCGGCGACGACGCGCTTCACACCGGCGCGCCTCGCCCCCGTGGACAGCCTGCACCGGGCCCTCAGCGGCGGCGGCCGGCCCCTGCGCGTCGTGCCCGCGGACGAGCCACCGCCGGTCCGGGGGCCGAGCCCCGACGAGCTGCACGCGCAGGGCCGGGCGGCCGTGACGGAGCACGAGCCGGCCCTCGCCTTGCAGCTCCTCGAGAAGCTGCTGCTGGAGCACCCGGTCCAGGAGGGGGTCGCGGCCAAGTTGCTGCCGGTGCTGCTCTTCGCGGCCCTCGACGCCAACGATCAGGGCCGGATCGTCAAGTACTTCGAGCTGGCCAAGGAGAAGGACCCCTCCCTGGTCATCCCCTTCGACAAGATCGGCCCGCTGCAGGCGGCCTACCGTGCGCTCGGCCTGCACGAGGCCGGGCTGCACCTGGCCCGGGGGATCGCGGATGCCCGCTTCCTCGGCGAGGTCCGGAGCGTCGGCCTGCTCGAGGAGGAGGAGGAGCCCACCGAGGCCATCCGCCTGCTCGACCTCCTGCAGGATGAGTACCCCGACAGCCAGCTCGTGGCCGATGCGGCCTACAACTTCGCGGGGGTGCTCCACCTCCGGGCCGACGAGGCCGCCCAGGGCGATGCTCCCGAGGGTGGCCTCGACCGTGACCGGCTGATCGAGGAGGCGGCCCACCTCTACGGGAGCTTCGCGGCCCGCTTCCCCGATCATCCCCAGGCTCCCGCGGCCGTCTTCGCGCTCGGCTCCGCCCTGCTCGAGCTCGCCCGCAACGCCGACGCCGCCCGCTGGGGCGAGCAAGGTCTGCGGCGCCACGGCCGCACGGAGCTCGGGCCGGCCCTGACCTACCTCACCGCGCTCGCGCACTTCAAGGCCGGCAACCAGCGGCGGACCATGGAGCTGTGCCGGCGCCTCGTGGATTCCCCGGACGCGCAGGACGAGAGCCGCCAGATGGCGATCTACGTCCTCGCCCAGCTCCACCACGCCCGGGGCGAGATCGACCGGGCCCGGGAGCTGTACCGACAGGTCGCCGACGACTTCCCGGACGCGGCCGAGACGGTGGAGGAGCTGGAGCGGGAGGAGCTCCGGCTGCCCGAGGTGGTGGAGGTCGAGGCGGGCCAGTTCCCCACGCTGCCGGCCGTGGTGCGCGGCGACGGGCCCATCGAGGTGCGGGTCTACGACATCGACCTGCTCAAGCTCTACCTGCTCGAGGGCTCCCTCGCGGACCTCGGCGAGATCAACCTGTCCGGGGTGAAGCCAGCCCTGGCGCGGGTGTTCCCCGCCACCCAGAGCCAAAGTACCGGACCCTCCAGCCGACCGCTGCTGCTCAACGGCCTGCCCGGACGGGGCGCGTTCTTGGCCCTGGCCCGCCTCGGCGGGCAGACCGCACGCAGCCTCGTGCTGGTCGATCACCTGCGGCTGGAGGTCAACCACCCCGCGGCGGATCGCGTGCGGGTCGCGGTGCGCGACCGGGCCGGCCGGCCCGTCCCCGACGCGCGGGTGCAGCTCAAGGGCGAGGACGACGACGACTTCACCGCGGGCAAGACCGACCTGCGGGGCCTGTTCATCGCCCCGGCGGCCGAGGGCCGGCTGACCGTGCTGGCGACCGCGAACGGGCGCTACGGCCTGATCGTCGAGCCCGAGGAGGATCGCCCCCCCTCGTCAAGGGCCAGCAAGCCCCGCCCCGCCGCGTCCAAAGCCTACCAGAAGAAGCAGTCCTACGACTTCGAGGAGGACAACGTCGAGGGGGCCCTGATCCGCTCCCGCCAGGACCAGGCCGGCGCGCGCGGCTTCTTCGAGAAGGCCCGCCAGGTCCAGGGGATGCAGGTCGATCAGGCCCGGTGAGGCCATATGGTACGAAAGAACCAGCCAGCCCCGGACCACCCGGTCCCTCGTCGTCGGTCACCGCAGCCCGTACTCGTGCAGATCGTCCAGCGCGCCGGGGGTGGGCGGTGCGGACGGCGCCGCTTCCCCGGGGGCTCTGGGCGATATCGTCGGCGGGATGGATAGAAGATGGGGTGACCTCGCACTCCGCAGCGAAGGCCAGATGGGCTAGAGATCCTGCAAGAGGAGGAAACCGAGATCGCTGGCGACAGCAGGGTTGGCCAGCCAGTTCTCCTCGGGGCCAAGGGCCAGCAACGGTGCCACCTTGGTGAGCAGAAGGTCTCCTGCCAACAACGTGCGAACGCGCGAAGATGGGAACCGACCGAGGGTCGCGAGCACCCACGTCTCGTCGCCACTGCAATGCTTCGCGGCTCGAGCGACCGCCTCGATCGCCTCGTCGGACTGGATGGCCTTCAAGGCTGCCGACGCTGCCGCCCGGACACGGGGAGCACCAGTGATCAGCAGGGACACGAGCGCATCGACGACGTCCGCGGGGGTATCGGCTCCGAAGGCCCCGATCGCGTGCAGCGCAACGCCCTCGTCCTCGTCCGCGAGGAAGTGTAGGAGATTCTTGTAGGACCGCGCGCCCGCCTTGCCGAGCCCCCAAACGGCCGCCTGGCGAATCTCGCTGCCTGCGAACTTCTCTGCTCGAGCAACGCGTACGAGTTCCGCCGTTGCCGGTCCAGTCGCGAGCTCGGTGAGGATCAGCACGCCCTCCATGCGCAGGTCCGCTCGCTCGTGATTCCAGATCGTCTTGGAGACGCCATCGATGCCGAACGTCGCGCCGAGGCGCGCTGCCGACGCGGCCAGCTCCAGAGCGACCCGATCTTCCGACTCCTTCTTCAAGGCGCGTGCGAGCGCAGCCGAGCCCCACGTGTTGACACCGGATGTGTGCGGCAAGGCCTTCGCGGCGGCATACCGATCTACCGGGTCTTCCGCTCCGAGCGCCTTCCTGCAGTCCCACTTTCGATTGCGAAGCGTCACGAGGGGTGCGATTCGAGGAACGGTGCCCGCGATGATGCTAGCCCCACCGACGAACTCATCCCCCGCGACGACGTACGGGTGCTTCCCCTTGAACTGATACGACTGCCGCCGTCCGGACGCGAGGAGAGTGCAGATCTTGCCATCGCCGACAGAGATCACCTTGCCGTTCTCGGATGGCACCGTCGACGGCCACTCCCGATCCCGCTCAGCTCCTTCCGAAGCTGACTTCGGAGGTCCGAGCTTCGTCGAGTCGACCGAGGCGCGAAGGTCTGCCGCCGCGAAGAACACTGGGGGACCGACGACTGAAACCTTCCCCTCGCCAGTGGCGCAGGCAACGAACGCCACGAGGTCATCATCGCGCAGCCCCATGTCCCATCGCCGGTCAGGATTGTCCGGGGAATCGCTCATCCGGACCCTCAGATCGGATTTAGCGCGAACCTCGACCCTTACTCCGGTGCGAACGCAAAGGATGTCAGGCAGACGGAGCCGCTTCACCTTCGTCGACCAGATCTTGTTCGATGCGCAGTAGCGTTCCAACTCGATGGGCTGGAACCCCACTTCGGTCATGACATTCAAGGTGCTGCGGACACCCGTAGCACCCATCGTCAAGAACTTCAGGAAGCTGGTGTCCGTCTTGAAGCCCATCAGGTCCTCCCCTCATCGGCATCCGGCGCCAACAGGTCGCGCGGGTCGGAACCGAGGGCGGCCGCCAAGGCGCAGATGTTCTCGAGGGAGATGTTGCGCTGGCCGCGTTCCACGGAGCTGATGTAGGTCCGATGGAGCCCCGCTCGCGCGGCAAGCTCTTCCTGAGAGAGCCCCGCCGCGCTACGTAGCCGCTTGACGTTGCGGGCGAAGACGATCTTTGGATCAGGTGGCAACTCTGCGTGTCCTTCGGTAGATATCCGGGGACGAGAGTAGAGACTTGACGACTTTGCGTCTACAGACTATAAGTTACGCATCTGGCCCTAGATCATGAGCGAGGAGGTCCGAAGTATGGAAATTTCAAAAATAAAGGATGCCATCAGCATCCCGGACGTCATCGCCGCGCCACGGACCGATCCGATCTACAACTGCCACGCCTACCTGACGAAGGTACCGGTCGCGGCCATCCTGCCCTTCATCGACGAATTCACCAAGCCAGGTGATCTGGTCGTCGACATCTTCGCTGGCTCAGGGATGACCGGAATCGCGGCAGCCATGCAGGGACGCCGCGCACACCTGTCCGACATCTCGGTTCTGGGGCAGCACATCGCGCTCGGCTATCTCACCGAGGTAGGTCCTGCCCGACTGCGTGAGGCAGCCAAGACGGTTGTCTCGGTGGCACGCAAGGCGATCGGTGACTTCTATCGGACGGTAAGGGCAGAAGATGGTGCCACCGTCGAAATGGTGCGGACAGTCTGGTCATTCACCTATGTGTGCCCCAAGTGCCAGTTCAAACTCGTCTACTTCAGACATCTCGGGGAGGACGGGAAGCAGCAGCCCAAGACCTGCCCCGAGTGCAGTGAGGCCTTCGTGCGACGGTCCTGGCCGCGCGGTGAAGACGTCCCCGTCCAGGTCGTGGTCGACGGCGTGAACGGCAAGCAGGTCGAGCAACCGCCGGCCGATCTGGACCTGATGACGATCGAACGTGCGCGGCACGACGAGCGGCAGGAGGTGGTTCCCAGCCTCGAGATCGACGCCACTCGGGAGATGTATGGACGTTCTGCGCTCGGGAAGCACGATCTCACCGAGACGAAGAGGTTCTTCTCGCCACGAAATGCCATCGCGCTCCTGGAACTCTGGCAGGCCATCGACCATATCGAAGACGAGTGCATCCAACGGAAGCTCCGCTTCGCCTTCACCGCCATCTTGCCGCGTGCTTCTCGCCGCTACCAGTGGGGACCGCTGCGTCCGCTCAACGCGCAGAACCAGACCTACTACATCGCCCCAGTCTACTTCGAATGGAACGTGTTCGAGCTATTCGACAGAAAGGTCGAAGCGGCAGTGAGGAGTGACGAGGTGATCTTCCGAGCCATGCCGCTCTTCGCCAAAGAGGTCGCGAGCAACGTCAACTACTCGATCGCTTCAGCTGATGCACTCGATCACCTCAATGATGCGTCAGTGGACTACGTGTTCACCGATCCACCGTTCGGCAGCAACATCTTTTACAGCGACATGAACCTCTTCCAAGAAGCATGGCTTGGGAAGGCGACCGCAAACGCTCGGGAAGCCGTCATGCACACCACCGGCAAAAAAAAGAACGGCGCGGCCGAGCGATACGAAACGCTTCTTCGCGGCGCTTTCGAAGAGGCATTTCGAGTCCTCAAGCCTGGCGCCTGCATGTCAGTAGTATTTGGTAACAGCAATGGCGCTATTTGGAATCTCGTCCAGCGTGCTCTGCGAGACGCCGGATTCGAATCCGTGCCGATTCATGTGGCGATTCTCGACAAGGGCCAGCGCTCAGTGAAAGGGCTAAACTCTGGTTCCGAGGGAGTCGTCACCGTGGACCTCGTCCTGACCGTGCAGAAGCCTGTCGACACAAAGGCGGCGAAGGCGATTGGCGTGTCCGGGCAAGGGAACCCGAGGGAGCTGCTCGAGGCCGCCCTGTGCAGTCTGCCTGAGGACAAGGCGAAGAACCCGAGCTATGTATATGCCGCGACGGTGCGGGAAGCGATCCGCCGACACGAGGCTGTCGAGCACCTCCATCTTGGGGACGTCCTCATCGCGCTTCGCAACGCAGGCTACGTGCTCGATCCGAAATCGGGCTTGCTCAATCGACCCGCATTGGCGCAGATGATCCCACCGAAATCCAAGCAGCCAGGAGCGAAGCCCCAAGCGACCTCCGGGACCCCATGAAGACACGCTCGTCCATGCTCCTGAAGATCGACCGGCGCGAGCGACGATCCGCCGGTACTTCAGATCCTGCAGCGCCGCGCGGGCAGGGCCCCGACCTGGGCTCCACCCGCACACGCGGCGCCGACGGGGGAGACGAAGACGAACTTTGGTACTATTCCAGAGCAGGAGGGACCGATGAGGCACAGGAAGCTTGCGCTGGTGCTGGCCGTCGCGCTGTCCGGGGGACTCGGCGCGTGTGAAACCGACGATGGGGGCCGGAGCGGGGGCGAGGGCGAAGGCGAAGGAGTTGGCGAGGGCGAGGGCGAGGGCGAGGGCGAAGGAGAGGGCGAAGGAGAGGGCGAAGGAGAGGGCGAAGGAGAGGGCGAAGGAGAGGGCGAAGGAGAGGGCGAAGGAGAGGGCGAAGGAGAGGGCGAAGGAGAGGGCGAAGGAGAGGGCGAGGGCGAAGGCGCGGGCGAGGTCGTGGATCCTGCGCCGGACGTCGTCGAGCCGGGCGAGCACCGCTGCGACAGCGGCCCGGACAGCGATCTCGAGACCTTCGTACTAGAGATGGGCCAAGCGACCACCTTCGTGCTGGCCGGCGTGGTCGAAGGGACCACGGGCAACGGGACCTTCTTCCTCCAGAGCAACGAGGGTCAGCGGCTCGCTGGCCCGATCCCCACGACCCCGGGGGTGGGCGAATTCGCGGTGACGCTGCCCTTGTTCTGCGGGGAGCAGCTCCTCAAGGCGGTCTGGCCCGGGCAGGACTGCCCGCTGGTCGTCGTGCTGCGTCTCACCACCTCGCAGTGCGTCGTGGCCGACCTGCGCATCACGGTCACCTGGGACGACCTGGGCGATGACTGGGAGCTGCACCTGATCCGGCCCGGAGGGCGGATCAACGACGACGCCACGGATTGCACCTGGACGTCCTGCATCGGGGTGTCCCCGGACTGGGGCGTGCTCGGCGACCCCGCGGACGACCCGCACAAGGACGTGGACGACCTCGACGCCTTCGGTCCCGAGAACATCTGGCTCGCCGGCCCGGAGGCCGGGACCTACACCGTGCTGCTGGAGCACTGGGACAGCGGCGATCCGGGGTCCGACGGGCAGGTCACCCTCAACGTCGCGGACGACACCGTGATGATCCCGATCGTCGACCTCGCGCCCCAGCACGTGCGCACCGTGGCGCGGATCACCTTCCCCGGGGGGGTGATCGAGGTCGTGGACGAGGATCACGACTGCACGGGCAACTGGGAGGATGGCTGCCTGGACGACCTCCCCTGAGCTTCTGCGGCGCATCCAGACCCCGTGAGCGACCGTCCTCGTCCGTGGACGACCGTCGGAGGCTCTTCGTCTGTTTCGGTGAGCCCGCGGCTGGCCGCGACCGGTTTCAGGCCGGGCTGCCCACGGGAGCGAGTCGGGCTCGTCCCGGTCGACACCGTTCAGCCGTGCAGGATGCGACCGTTTCCGGGGAGCGCGGGTGCCCGGCTCAGTCCACGCGCTCCAGGATCAGGAACTCGACCCGACGGTTGGCCTGGGCGTCCTGCTCGGTGCGCTCGGGAGAGACCAGGGGCTCCCGCTCGCCCTTGCCGAGGGACTCCAGGCGCTGGGCCGCGACCCCCCGGCGGACGAGCTCCTGCAACACGGTCCCGGCCCGGCGGCTGGAGAGGTCGTCGTTGTAGGCCTCCTCGCCGTGGCTGTCCGCGTGGCCGACGATCCGGATCTTCTTCAGCTCCGCGTGCGCGAGGATCAGCTTGGCGATGTCGTCGAGCACTGGCTGGCTCTCCGGCTTCAGCTCCGTGCGGTCGAAGAAGAAGTAGAGCTGGGGGATGACGATCCGGGTCGGCTCGAGCACCGGCTTGTCGGGCAGAGAGTCGGGGCAGCCGTCGGTGTCGTCCACCCCGTTGTAGGTCTCCGGCTCGGTGGGGCACCCGTCGACGTGCTGGCAGACCGCCTGGAAGGTCTTGGCCAGGCCCTGCTCGGTCACCCAGGGCTCGCAGATCCGGTCCGCGTCGTTGTCGGGATCGGGGCAACCGTCTTCGTCCGCGAAGCCGTCCCGATCCTCGGCCTGCTGCGGGCACTGGTCCGTGGTGTCCGGGAGGCCGTCGCCATCCTGGTCGGGATCCGGCTCCGGACAGCCGTCCTCGTCCTCGAAGCCGTCGCGGTCCTCGGGCTGGTCGGGGCAGCGGTCCACGGAGTCGACCACCCCGTCCCCGTCCCGATCGGTCACCGCGGGCGGAGGTGGTGGTGGGGCCGCGGGCTGCGGTCGGTCCGCCGCGGGGGACCAGCGCAGGCCCGTGAAGACCCGGAAGGCCGGCACCGCGAGCCCCTGGCCGAGGCCCAGCCCACCGCCGAGGTCCCAGCGCAGGCCGCGGCCCAGGTCGAACCGGGCGCCGAGCAAGGCCTCCAGGGGAGTCTCGGTGGACTCGGCGAAGAGATCGCGAGGGTTGGCGCCGGCGAGCAGCTCCGCGTCGAGGGTCAGCAGCCGGGGGATGGCGGAGAACCACACCGCGCCCCGCAGCAGCAAGCTGTCCGTGAGCTCGGCGCCGCCGGGGAGCGCCTGGTCCTCGAGGAAGGTGTAGCCGAGATCGAAGGCGGCCCCCAGGCGCTCCCGGGCGATGCTCACCGCGAGCTGCGGCGTGAAGGTCACGGACGCAGCCCCGAGGAAGGGGTCGACCAGGGAGCCCGAGGGCAGGCTCAGCTCGGGGATCAGAGCCAGGCCCCACCCCGGCGAGCCTGCGGCGCCCTGCCCGAGGAGCCGTAGCCGGGGCACCAGCCGGAGATCGCCGGGACCCGCGGTGGCCGGCGCGGACCCACCCGCGAAGCCCTCGCCCTGCTGATAGAGGACCACGGGCAGGCTCAGCCCCAGGTCCAGCCAGTCGAACAGCCCCACCGCGCCGAAGAGCTGGGCCGTCACCTGTCGCTCGAGGATCCGGCGGGTGACCTCGTCGCGCAGGGTGTTGCGCACGTGCAGGGGGTCGTCCTGGTAGTCGAAGAACAGCCCCAGGTCGTAGCGCCCCCCACCGAGCGCCTGCCCCCCGTGCACGACGAAGGGATCGTCCGCGAAGGGGGAACTGTCGAAGTGGTTCAGGTCCAAGGAGGGGTCCGCGGCCAGCACGGACGAGCTCCCGGCCACGAGCAGCGACCAGCCCAGCAGCACGGCGACGAGACCGCCGAGCCGACGGTGGGCGCCTCCGGGACGTCGCTGCCGCGCCCTGCCGAGCCAGAGCAGCGCCCCGAGCAGGGCCAGCCAGAGCAGGCCGCCCGCCGGGGACGGCGCCCCACGGCCCAGGGCACAGCCCCCCCCTTCCAGCACCTCCTCCCCGAGGAGCTCCTCGCCCTCCCCTTCGGTCCCTTCGCCCTCCCCTTCGGTCCCTTCGCCCTCCCCCTCGGTCCCTTCGCCCTCTCCTTCGGCCCCTTCGCCCTCCCCCTCGGTCCCTTCGCCCTCTCCTTCGGCCCCTTCGCCCTCCCCCTCGGTCCCTTCGCCCTCCCCCTCGGTCCCCTCGCCTTCCCCTTCGCCCTCGCCCTCCCCTTCGCCTTCGCCCTCCCCTTCGCCTTCGCCCTCGCCCTCCCCTTCGCCTTCGCCCTCGCCCTCCCCTTCGCCCTCGCCCTCCCCATCGCCATCGCCCTCCCCATCGCCCTCGCCCTCCCCGTCCCCATCGCCCTCGCCCTCGCCAACGCCCACGCCCACCCCATCGCCCACCCCCACCCCATCCCCAACGCCAACCCCAACCCCATCGCCGACCCCC
>JAVEVO010000310.1:0-3482 GCA_034005005.1 Myxococcota bacterium | reverse complement strand
CGTCGGCCTCGTCCTGCGTCAGGCCGAGCGAGGCGGCGTCGACCTGGGCGTTGAGCCGCAGTCCCTGGCCGACGATGTTCGTGCGCAAGGTCTTCAGCGCGCCGGTGGCGAGCGGCGTGCCCATGTACAGGTCACGCGACCGCTCCCGCAGGGTGACCAGGTTCTCGGTGACGTCCTGGTCCGGGCTGCCGCCCTCGGTCAGCCAGCCCAGCAGCGACTTCTTCGTCCGGCTGGCCCCGTGACGGGAGTAGCCCGAGTTGAGGATCTCCAGCCGGCGTCGGGCCTGCTCCCGGAGCAGGCTCCAGCGCGGCGCGATCCGTGCCAGCAGCCCCACGGTCAGACGTCCCGGGGCACGGCGCGCACGACCCGCACGCCGCTGCGCCCCGACTCCAGCTGCTCGACCTGCCGCCGCCAGAAGGCGATCCGCTCGGCGATCCGGCCGGCGTCCGCCCGGGTCAGGGTGCGGGAGCCGATGGTGTAGGACTGGCCGGTCGCCACCGCGGCGTCGGCCGCGAGCCAGGCGGCCAGGTGCTCCCGGGCCACTGCGAGGGTCGTCCAGGCCATCAGCTCACACCTCTGCTCAGGATCCGCCGGCCCCCAGGCGCCGGCGCGGGTCGCTTCGGCTCACCCCGACCCGCGGAGCCGGCCAGCGTCTCCAGGTTCGGCGAGAGGATCTCCAGCGCCGCGGTGGCGTACACCCGGCAGTCCAGCGGCTCGTTGCGGTCCGCGGTCTTCTTCCACTCGACCTTCTTCAGGCCGGCCCGCTGCACCACGACCCGCTTCTCGGAGAGCAGCCCCTTGAAGTAGTCGGCGTCGTAGTTGCGCGGCCCTTCCCGGGGGAAGTGGCAGTAGCCCGCGCCCTCGTGGTCGAGCAGCAGCCGGGAGAAGACCGTGCCCTTGGCGTCGTCGACGCCGATGTGGAACAGCACGGCCCGCTGCCGGTTGTTCCGGCTGGGCTTGCCGATGAGCGGAGTGCCCTGGCCGCCCTGCCCCTTGATGGCGAAGACCCGGCGGGCCTCCCGCGCTCGGCAGAAATCGTAGACCTCGGAGGTGCAGTGGCCGCCGCTGTCCACCGCGACGCACGCCACCACGAGCCGGCGACCGTCCGCGGTCTGCCAGGTCGCCGTCAGGTGGCTGTCGAGCAGCTGCCAGACCGACGGTTGCGTGGGGTCGCCCATCAGCCGCAGGTACTGGACGCCCCAGCTCTCCTTGCCCGGGCCCCACCCGAGGATCTCCGCCTCGAGCCGGTTGTCCTGGACGTCGACGCCGGCGGTGAGCAGCACGATGCCAGCCGGCAGCGTCGGGCCGTAGTACTCCCGGCGCCGCTCGAGGTACTCGACCGCGATGGTCTGCTGGTGCTCGACCCAGGGTTGGCCGAGCCGCAGGTTCACGAACTCCTGCAGGCCCCGCCGGTCCTTGTCGTCCTGGGCCTTGCACCACTCCTCGGCGAGCGTCGACCACTTCACCCACGGCGAGCAGAGCGCGGACAGGTCACCGAACGAAGCGACGTGCCCGCCCGGCTGCTGCGCCACCCACTCGCCGGCCGCCAGCATCGCCGGCTTGTGCCGCTCCTCGATCGGGCGCTCGCACGCCCCGCAGAGGTAGTGCACGTGCTCGAAGTCCCGCTCGCCGGCGGCGTTCTTGTAGCAGGTGCGCTCCCAGCGCAGTACCTGCCGGACACCGCAGTGGGGACACGGCACGAGGTACTGCCGCTGGTCGCCCTGCCCGTGCCAGTGCTGGATCTTCGACAGCCCGTCGATGGTGGGCGTCGAGACGAGCACGATCTTCCGGTTGTGGAAGTTCGAGGTGCGCTGCCGGGCCAGCTTGACCGGATCGCCTTCGGTGCCGGCGCTCTCCGGGAAGCGATCGACCTCGTCGCAGAGCACCACCCGGATCGGCCGGGCCGCCAGCCCCGCCGGGGCGTTGGCGCCGGTCATCGCCAGGTACCCGCCGGGGAAGTGCTTCACCCGGATCGTGTTGCTGGCCTTGCGGCTGTTGCCCCGGTCGCCGAGCCCCGAGTCCAGCTTCCCCTGGAGCGCGGTGGTCGCCCGGAACATCGGGTCAATGCGTTCCTTCGAGAACGCCTCCATCGCCTCGATGGTCGGGTGCACGACCAGGACGGGCGCCGGGTCCTGGTCCACGAAGTAGCCCAGGATGTTCAGGCAGCTCTCGGACTTGCCGAGCTGGGACGCCAGCATGACCACGACGGTCTCGATCGCCGGGTCGACCAGGGCGTCCATGATGCCCCGGAGGTACGGCACCCGCTCGGTGCGCCAGGGCCCGGGCTCCGGGCTCGTGCCCTGGGCGATGACACGGTAGCGGTCGGCCCACTCGCTGACCGTCAGCCGGGGACGGGGCAGGCACACCGCGGCCGCAGCCTCACGCCAGATGTTGCTCATGGCGTCACGTCCGGCCCCGGGCCAGCGAAGCGCCCCTGGTTCCACTCGGCGAGCAGGGCGTTGACCGCGTCCTCCAGCACCGCCTGCACCTCCGACGCGCTCTTGCCCTCGCAGAGCAAGCTCACCCGCCCCGGCAGCGCCAGCACGCTGGCGCGCAGCGAGGCCAGCGCGGCCCTCGCATCGGCCACGGCCTCCTCCCGGGTGATGAGCTCGCCCTTCTCCCGCTTCAGCCGGAGCCCGAGGAGCTGCGCCCGCAACGTCTTCTCGACCGCCCGGGCCTCTGCGTAGGTCAGCGACGACCGGATCGCGGTCTCGGTCTGCTCCCCAGCGCCGGCGGCTCGGGGCTGGCCGAGCACGGGATGCACCCGCCGGCCGGACGCCGCACCCCGCTCCGGCTCGGGGGCCAGGTGCGCCGGGTTGTCGTCCTCGGCCTTGCGGGCCAGCCAGACCCGCTGGGCGTCCGGCCATGGGATGCGGCCGTCCGCGGTCACCGGCAGGCTGCCGGCCTGGGTGAGCTGGGACACGCGCTGCTTGGAGATGCCGACGCGCCGGGCGAACTCGGCCTTGGTGATCACCTCGCGGGGAGCGTCGTTCGGCACCGTCCACTCCGCGTCCAGTCCAGGCCGGGTCTTGACGACCCGGGGTCCAGCCGGAACCGGCGCGGCCAGCCAGCCTCAGGCCCGCCTGGAAGGCCAGGCTCATCCGTGGGGGACCAAGACCCGAACGGGGCCGGGGTCGCCCTCGGCCACCATTCGTCCAGCGCGGGTCAAGGCGTCAAAATGGGTCAACGGCTAAGCGTTTCTCGGGCGTCCGTGGCGCCCGTCGAGCCTGTCCCCGGACAGGACCCGTGCGATTACGGCTCGGAGGGGGGCGCAGCCTCGGTAGGCGTCGCCTCGGGGGCCGGGGCCTCGCCCTCGGCCTGCTCCGTCGCGGGCAGCGGGCGGCTAGCCTGCTCTGCCCACTCCCGGCAGATGCGGGAGAGGCAGAGGCCCCGCACCGGCTTGCCGTCGAGCCCCTCGGCCGCGGCCTTGAGCGTGGCCTCGACCAGCTCCTTCTGCTCGGCGGTCACGACCACGGTCAGCG
>JAVEVO010000154.1:0-16441 GCA_034005005.1 Myxococcota bacterium | reverse complement strand
CCAGGGCCGCCGCGGGGATCCCGAGGGAGCCGGCGGCGAAGAGCAGGACGGCCAGCGAGCGGGCCCTCAGGCAAGGACCCATGACTTTAGTCCGTTTTCGGCGCCACATGATCTCCATCCCAATCCATTAGAACTAAAAAGTAACCCGTAGCTGCCCGTAGATCCTGTCATCTTCCGAGTAGTCCCCGAAGAAGGTCCCCTCTTCCCCGAAGAACCAGTCGTAGGCCCCGATGAGCTGCACGTCGTCGGTGATGTCCCAGGTCAGCGCAGGGCGCAGATAGCCCTGGGTCGCGCCTCGCAGGGGGAAGGCCCAGGCCGACTCGAGCGCAAAGGTCTCGGAGAGCTCGTAGGTCAACCGCCCGAGCACCGCCCCGCCCAGCTTGCGCTGCAAGGAGGTGGCCTGCGCGATCCAGTCCGCGAGCGCAGGCAGCGAGGGCTCGAGGCCTGCGCGCAGGGCGGGCGAGAGGGCCACCGTCGCCTGCTCGGTGCCGTCCCGACTCCGCCGGGCGATCAGCACCTCATCGACGACCTCCAGCACCAGCAGCAGATCGTGGTCCCGGATCAGGTCGGTGAAGGTGTAGTTGACCCCCACCAGCCAGGTCACGTAGTCGTCACCCGTGCGCGCGCGGCTGTCCGTCAGCCCGGCCTCCCCGTGGAGCTGCACCTTGCGCAGCACGTCCCCGAGCGAGCCGGTCCCGGAGGCCAGCCACCCGAGGGTGGTGGCGAAGTCGAGGCCGTAGACGAAGACGGGCTCGTAGCTGGTGGTCGCGGTGAAGGTCACCAGGGGGGTGGCCGTGCCGGGGACGAGCCCCTCCGTCCCCACGAGATGGAGCACGGGGAGCTTGTTGAAGCCGGAATAGAAGGACGCCGAGAAGTCCCAGCCCCCGAGGCTACGCGACAGCCGGACCGCCTGCTGCGACTCCGCGGGGAACGCGGGCAGCTCCTCGACGGACGTGAGCTGCAGCGCGACCGGCGCCGCGCCGAGGGGAGGGCCCGCGGGGGCGTAGCGGCCGGCGTCCGGCGGCCGGCGGCTGGGCACGAGGAAGGGCACGAAGACCCCCTCCAGGTTGAAGTCCCCGAGGTAGAGGTTGAGCCGGGCCGCGAGCACGCCGATCTTGCGGGCCTCGAAGGGGTCGAGCAGGTCCTGGGGGTTGAGGTTGTCCGTCGGGTTGCGCAGGTCGCCCGTGCCCCAGGCGAAGGTCTGCACACCGAGCCGCAGGTCGAGCAGGGAGGCAGACGCGAGCAGGTAGAGGTCGTTGACGTTGAGCAGCGGCCGCAGCTCCTGGACCCCGCGCGGCTCCTGGATCAGCTCGCCCGTCAGGGGCAGACGACCGGCGGCGAGGGACGGCGGCGCGGCCACGGCTGGCTGCCGAACCCCGGCGGGGGCGGCCGTGAGCCCCTGGGAGGCCGTGCCGGGCCGCTCGCGCACCGCGCCGTCGAAGAGCAGGGCCGGCGAGTAGTTGCTGTCGCAGAAGCGGCCGTCCAGCTCGAGGTAGAGGGAGAGCCAGCTCGCCAGGGCGCGCTGCTCCTCGAGCCGGAGCTGCACCTCCTGCCGGTACCGGTCGTGGGTGCGGCCGGCCCGGTCCGTGGTCGCCGGAAAGAAGAAGCCGCGGTACGCGAGGTGCCCCTGGAACGTCTCCTGGAGCAGCACGCCGAACGCGGGCAGCGGGGGGCGACGGTACTCGACCTCCGGCTGCAGCTCCTGCCAGACCTCCGCCTCGTCGGGCCACGCCTCGTCGGGCCACGCCTCGTCGGGCCACGCCTCGTCGAGGGTCGCCTCGCCGGAGGGCTCGCCCGGGGAGGCCGCGGCGGTGGGTGCCCCGGCCGCCAGGAGCAGCAGGAGCAGGCCAGCGGCCGCTGGCCGGACAGGGCCGCGCGGACACCGCCCGCCGGTCGCCGTGCGGCTCCCCCGCCGCCGCGCCGGATGGCTGGACGGGGCGTCGGCCTCCCGCCCTCCCTGGTCCATTCGCTCCACTCCCCCACCCCGATCCAGAGCCTTTCTCCCAGCCTCCCCCGCGGGAGAGGGCCCCCTTGCAATCGCGTCCCGGGCATCATACCGTATTCCCATCATGTGGTCGGCGGCGGGATCGGTCGGCGCGGGGGAACGCCGCCCCCACCGCCAGGCCGTTACCAGCTCTCGGTCTGCTGCCAACCGGGCCCACACGCCCCAGAAGGAGCCACACCATGCAGCGAGCACTCGGATTCTCCCTCCCGGCAGCCGCCTGCCTCCTCCTGGCCACCGCCGCGCCGCGGCCCGCGGCCGCCCAGCCGGCCCCGCCAGCCGCTGCGGCCCTCGCCGCGACCCCGGCACCCGCCTTGACGGGCAAGGCGATCATGGAGAAGGTCGACCAGAAGAACCGCTCCGCGGACGAGGTGATCGAGTCCAAGATGCGGCTCACCGAGGGGACGACGATCAAGGAGCGCTCCCTGAAGATGACGGTGAAGACCGCCGCGGGCTACCAGGACAAGACCCTCATCCGCTTCAGCGAGCCGGGTGATCTGCGGGGGACGGGCTTTTTGATCTTCCAGCACGGGGCCGAGGAGGACGAGCTCTGGATGTACCTGCCCGCGGTGAAGAAGACCAAGCGGCTCGCGGCGACCGAGCGCAAGGACGCCTTCGTCGGCAGCGACTTCGCCAACGAGGACCTGCGCAACGAGAACCTGCTCGCCTACGACTACACCCTGCTGCGCCAGGAGAAGTGCCCCGGCAGCGAGCTGCAGTGCTGGATCGTCGAGGCCAAGCCCGCCACCGCGGCCGAGAAGAAGGGGACCGGCTACTGCAGCCGGCAGATCTGGGTCTCCCCGGATTTCCTCGTCCGCCAGGTCGACTACTACACCAAGGAGAGCGGCGACAAGCCGACGAAGACCCTCAGCTTCCTCGACTTCACCTCCGACCCGGCCTGGAAGGGCTTCGAGCGACCGGCGCGCTCCCTGATGGTCAACCACAAGAAGGGCACCCAGACCGAGTTCGTGTTCGACAACACCAAGCGCGTGGTCAACGGGGGGGTCGACGAGGCCGGCCTCTCCCAGCGGGCGCTCGAGAAGCCCTGACCCGCCCCCCTCAGCCGTCCCGCCCGACGCGCGGCTTCCACGCCCGCAGGATCACCGGCACCAGGAACAGGTCCGCGAGCACCGCGGAGAACAGGGTCAGCCCGGCGATCATCCCCAGGTTGGCCGTGGCCCGGAACTCGGAGAACGACAAGAGCAGGAAGCCGAGCGCGACGGCCGTCGAGGTGATGAACATGGGCAGCCCGAGCTCCCGCAGCAGGCCGAGCGCGGCTCGACCGTGGGGATCCGGGTCGCCGAGGCGACGGAGCCGGCCGTACCGCCGGCGGAAGCGAGAGAGGTACTGGATGGTGTCGTCGTCCGCGACCACCAGCACCATCGAGAACAACAGCACCGTCGAGGGCTTGAGGTCGATGCCGAACAGGGCCATGTAGCCGAGCATCATGACCACGGGCGCGACGTTGGGCACGACTCCGACCAGGGCCAGCCGGGACGAGCGCAGCACGAAGAAGAACACGAGGAAGGTGACCCCGAAGGCGACCAGGAAGCTCTGCACCAGCCCTTGCAGGAGCAGCTCGTAGACCCGGTTGGAGAGCGCGAGGATGCCCGTCACCGAGGCCCGGTAGCCCGGCGGCGCGTTGGCCGCGACCCACCTCTCGAGCTGCCGCAGCCCGGCGCTCACCGTCTCGGCCGGCAGGTCCGGCAGCCGGGTGATCAGGGCGGCCGCGGCGCCGTCGGGAGAGATCAGGTCCTTGAACTCGTCGCCGTCGTCCAGCAGCAGGAACTCCTGGGCCGCCGCGGCCCGGCTCGTGGGCAACCCGCCGTCTTGCGCCGCCTGCGCGTCGCCCACCACGAGCCGGTGGCTCTTGCGCAGGTAGGTGGCCACCGAGACCGCGGTCGCGACCGGGAGCTCCCCGGACCGGCCGAGCTCCCGCAGGTGCTCCTCGGCACGGTCGAGGAAGCGCAAGGCCTCCGGCTCGAGCACGCTCATCCCCTCGGTCGCGGGCCGCTCCGCCTCCAGGAAGACCGCCAGGGGGACCAGCCCGCCGTAGCGGGTCTCTCCGAAGCGGATGTCCTGGTACAGGGAAGAGGCCGGCCACAGGTCGTCGAAGACGAAGTGGACCCGGTCCACCGTGGACCCGGCCAGGGCCGCGAGCAGCAGCAGGCTCACCGCGACGCCCACGACTCGCCGGGTACGGTGCCGCACGAGATGCTCGATGCCGTCGACGGCCCGCCCCCACAGGCGGATCGCCAGGGGCGGCGCGAGGGGCGTGGCCCGGGAGCCCGCCCCGGCCGGAGACGTGCCGCAGAGCCGCGGTCGACCCAGGGAGAGGACCAGGGGCAGCACCGTCATGTTGGCCAGCCAGGTCACGCCCATGCCGATGGCCATGACCAGCCCGAACTCCCAGATCGCGGTGATGTTCACCAGGCCCATGGAGAGGAAGCCGCAGGCGATGGTGATCTCGGTCAGCAGGCACGGCCCCGCCGCGTCGGCCAGGGCCGCGGCGAGCGCGGGCCGCCGCTCCTCCCCGCGGCGCAGCCGCTCGAGGAAATCCGCGACGATGTGCACCGTGTCCGAGATGGAGATCACGATGATGACGATAGGACAAAAGGACGTGAGGATGGCGATGGGGATATCCAGAAGTTTCATCGCGGCGAACGTCCAGACGATGGCCGCGGCGATGGTCGACACCGTCGCCAGGACGACGTGCAGGCTGCGGAACGTCAGGGCGATGAGCAAGGTGATGATCAGGTAGGCCAGGGGCGACAGCAGGTTCAGGTCACGCTGGACCAGCTCGATGTAGCGGCCGCGGATCACCGGGATGCCGGTGAGCAGCAGCTTGCGCCAGCGCGGGGCGTGCGCGGCGATCACCTCGTCCGCGGCCGCGTTGAACACCCGCCGGCCCTCGTCGCTGCGGGCCAGGTCGAGGCGCAGCCGCACCCGGATCGCCACGACGTCCCGGTCGGGGTGGGCCAGGTTGTAGGCGAAGAGGGGATCGGCGCGGGCCGTGCGCTCGGCCTGCTGCCGCGCCGGGGTCGGCAAGCGGACATCGGGCACGAGCCGGGCGAGGGAGATGGTGTCGGCGCCGCCGGTGACGTCCCGGACCGAGAGGGGGCCCTCGACGTCGGTCGCGCCGGGCAGCGCGAGGAGGTCGGCCTCCAGCTCCTGCAGCGCCTGCAGCCCCGCGGGGCTCCAGACCCGGGAGTCCTCCACCAGCACGATGGCCCGGGCGTCATCGTAGGGGAAGAGGCCCTTGTAGCGGTCGTAGGTCGCCCGGGTAGGGTCCTGGACCGGGAACATCTGCTCCACGGACTGGTCGAACCGCACGCCTGACGCGTGCCAGCCGCCCCAGGCCAGCGCGAGGAGCAGGCCGCCGACGAGCAGGGGTCGGTGGGTCAACAGCCAGGCGAACAGGCCGACCAGCCAGCCCGTCTCGGCCCTGGAGACGGGGGCGGGGGTCGTGGCCGCCTGCTCCTCCCGAACCTTCCCGTGCTGACTCACCCGTCCTCCCGTGCGCGGAGACCATGGCCGGCTCGTGGCCGATCCCCGGAGCCAGCCTGCCCGATCCCGGGGACAGCGGCAAGCGGGGAGGACGTCCCGTCGATCACCTACTCTCCCGGCTCGGGCTTCTCCATGACGAGCTCCGCCGGATGCTCGCGCTCAGCCTCCTCCCGGCGCATCCGGCCGTGGACGAAGAGCAGGCTCCCCGGGAAGCGGCCGGGCCGCAGGTGGATGTTGTACACGTGCCAGATCGCGATCGCCGCGAAGGCCAGCAGCGCCTCGTGCGCGTGCGCCTCCTTGAAGGCGTCGAGCGCCTCTGCGCCGAGACCTGGGAAGACCAGCCGCGCCAGCTCGGGGAACCCCATGACGAGCCCCGAGCCGATCATGATGACGCAGCCCCAGAACACCGCCCAATAGTCGAACTTCTCGAAGTAGGTGAAGCGGCCGAAGCGCGGCGGCGTGGCCGAGAACCCGAAGAAGAACCGAAGGTTCTGGCCGAGGTGCAGGAAGTCGCGCCACGTCGGCAGCATCCGGCGGAAGTCCCGACGCCCCTCCTCGTCGATCAGCGAGTAGACCAGGTGGTAGACCGCGACGAGGATCAGCAGCGCCCCACCCAGCCGGTGGACGACGCGCCAGAGGTCCAGCCCGCCCAGCGCCCCGGTCAGGCTGGTGGCCCAGCCCGCGCCGGGGTAGCGGGTCCCGAAGAGGAACAGGCCGGACAGGAACAGGGCCACCATCGCGACCATCAGCAGCAGGTGCTGGGCGCGGAAGTGGCCGTTGAAGCGCTGGATCCAGACGGTCGCGGCCGGTGCGGTGGCCGCCTGCCGGGTGCGGAGCCGGGTGAGCAGGTCCAGCAGGATGTGGACGATGAGCAGCGCCATGACGACGATGGCCAGCCACTTGAAGAAGGCGGCCACGCCGCCGACGAGCCCCTCGTACCGCGGTGGCGAGCCGTCGTAGCCCAGGATCGCCGCCTGCGCGGCCAGCACCGGGCGACCGTCCGGGCCGAAGGGTCGCGCGAGCACCGTCGCGTCGAACAGCGGCGCGCCCGGAGCATGGCAGTCCTTGCAGCCGCCCGAGCCCAGGGCCGCGCGGGCCGGGAGGACGTCGTGGTTGTAGGTGTGGACGTTGCCGAAGGGCGAGGCCTCCCAGGGGTGCTTGGCGAGATCGCGGTGCTGCGTCCCCGAGGTGTAGACCCGCTCGTTCTGCACGTAGACTACCCGGGAGCCGGCCATCGGCCAGCCGATCTCGCGCAGCAGGGCGTCCACCGAGGCGATCAGCGCGTCGATCTCCTCCGGGCGGTTCACCTCGGGGACGCGATCGGCGTTGTCGTCCACGATGCGAGCCAGCGCCGAAAACCGCTGCGGGTTGCTCCGGTGCTCGGACCACATGCGGTACACATCACTCATTCGGGGTTGCATCAGCCCCGGCTTGCCGTCCGTCTCGATGGCGGGCCAGGCGGTGTGCACTCGGTTGGCCGGGTAGATCTTGCCCTTGTAGCGCACGAACGCTGGCCGGAACGCCTCGGTCGGCTTGTCGTCATAGCCCATCATGGTCAAGATCCCGTAATGATTACGGTAGACCCCGTCAGGGCCATAGAACGTCCACAGATGCTTGCCCTTGCCCGGGATCTTGGGATCGGCGTTGAACACGTCGCTGGCCTGGACCGAGATCGGCTTCACGGCCCGCTCGGGGATGTGACAGGTCTGGCAGGCCAGCCGCTCGAGATGCAGGCGGGGGAGCCACTCGTGGGTGGCGAGGGGAGCCCCGCGGCGCCCGGTGTCATGGCAGTCGGCGCAGCTCACCACGGTGCCGTCCAGGTCGTCCCGGACGTGGCCTCCTGGATCGTCGCCCTTGCCGAGCTGGTGGACCTCGTGGCCCGCGATCCGCGGGTCGTCGGCCGAGCTTCCGGCCGGGTGGCAGTCCACGCAGCGCAGGCCCGCGCGCAGGTGCACGTCGGTGCGCGCATCGTAGTTGGCCCCACGCTTCTTCCAGCCCGGCTGCGCATGGCACTCCAGGCAGGCCTCGTTGCGCGGCTCGCGCACGAGGTGCAGGGAGAGCTTGCCCTCGGCGTCGAAGCGGCTCCGGTCATAGGCGACGACGACCGGCTCGCCCTTGCCGACCGAGCCGCTGACCGCGGCCAGCCCGGAGCCCGCGGTGGCTGCCCAGCGGTAGTTCAGCTCCTGGAGCTGGGCCTTCCGGCGACCGTTGTCGTACTCGGGCAGATGGCAGATCAGGCAATCCGCCTCCAGCACGCCCGTCTCGCTCCAGCGCGCCTTGTAATAGTCCCCGTCGAGCCCGTTGTCGCCCCCGGAGGTGAGCCCGCTGGCCGGGTCGGCCATCCACTGGTCGTACCGCTTGCCCTCGCGATCGAACTCCGCGGGTCCGCCGCCGGGATGGCACCCGCCGCAGCCCGCGCTGAGCAGGCTGAACGAGGTCAGGTCCATCGTGACCGCCTGCTCGTTGCGTTTGGGCGACAGGTAGGAGTACAGCGGCGCCGGAGAGCAGTAGGCGCCGCCGTAGAGCCCGGGGGTGGTGACCCAGCGCAGGCGCGCGGCCTGCTCGGCCGTCGGCGATTCACCCTGGCCCTGGGTGAAGTGGTACCCCTCGGTAATTTTCTTATAGTCGTGACAGCCGCTCGCCCCGCAGGTCTGCTTCGGCGAGTAGGGCACCGCATCGTTGACGCCGTGGACCGGGTCGATCACCGCGCCGGCCTCGTCGCGCAGCGGAAAGGGCGGGCAGACCCCGACCGTCTTGGACCCGGTGGGCGCGAGCGAAGGCCTGCTGGTGGGCTCGAGGTCGCCCCCGCAGGCAGCGAGGCTCAGCCCCCAGAGCGCGAGCAGGGTTGTGGCCCTTTGCGGATGGACCGGACGCCGGTCCGGGGTGCTGGGCGTGCGCGACATAGCTTTCCTCCTCACCAAGAGTACACGACCGGGAAGAATGATCAGTGGCCCAGCTCGTCCGGGCCCGTGGCCTGAACGAAGTCGCCCGGGAAGAACCGACCGGGGTCGGCGATCCGCTCCAGGTGGTCCCGGAGACCGAGGACGGCGCGGACGTCGAGCTCGCGGCCGAGCACGGTCCCGGACCGGCCCGTCGGGTCATGACGGCAGTCAACCCCGTCGTGTACCACTCATCCTTCGCCTGATCGAATCCAAAAGCAATGTGCTCGACTTACAAAGTGTTCCTCCGCAATGGCCTGATGCTGAAATTGAGCTCCTCATCACGCAGGTTGTCCTAAATTTGCTTTGCGTATCCTGTACTCAACCACCGGCAGACGAATTGGACTCCGACGAGCACGATGGAGCGATCGATTCCTCAGAAGATCGCCCCGTAGACCATCCCCGCAAGCGTCGACATCCCGATCACCAGCCCGATGAAGACGAGCGTCTTCTTCGTCCCCATGACGCTGCGGATGACCAGCATGTTGGGCAAGGATAAAGCGGGGCCCGCGAGCAGCAAGGCCAGCGCCGGTCCCTGTCCCATTCCCGACTTGATCAGCCCTTCCAGGATCGGCACCTCGGTGAGCGTGGCGAAGTACATGAACGCGCCGACCACGGAGGCGAAGAGGTTCGCCGTCAGCGAATTGCCGCCGACCAACTGCTGGATCCAGGTGTTGGGGATCAGGCCGCGGTCGGAGCCCCCGGGGCCGCCGAGCAGGAAGCCCGCGACCAGCACGCCGCCGAGCAGCAAGGGCAGGATCTGCTTGGCGAAGGTCCAGCTCGAGTCGACCCACATCCCGAGCTCGTCCTTCTTGAACCAGGCGACCAGGCTGGCCACGAGGCCGACGCCGAGCACACCCGTGACGATCCACTTCGCCGAATGGACCGCTGCCCAGACGCCGGTCTCGCCTGCTGCCGGCTTGCCCCAGTTGGCAAAGACCAGGATGCCGACCATGGCCGCGAAGTACAGCCCGTCCTGCCACAGCGCCCGCCCCTGCACCTCGTCCGGCAGCACCACTGGCCCGGCGGCCTGCCGCGCGGCCTCCTCCTTGCGGAAGATCAGGTGCATCAGCAGGCCGATGATCACGGCGAAGGCGATGGCGCCGACGGCTCGGGCGATGCCGAGCTGTGGCCCGAGGATGCGCGCCGTGAGGATGATGGCGAGGACGTTGATCGCGGGGCCCGAGTACAGGAACGCGGTCGCCGGCCCGAGCCCGGCGCCACGCTTGTGGATGCTGGCGAACAGCGGCAGGACCGTGCAGGAGCAGACCGCGAGGATCGTGCCGGAGACCGCGGCCACCGGATAGGCGAGGAGCTTCTTCGCACCGGGGCCGAGGTACTTCATCACCGCGCCCTGGCTCACGAACACGCTGATCGCCCCCGCGATGAAGAAGGCCGGCACCAGGCAGAGCAGGACGTGCTCCTGGGCGTACCACTTCACCAAGGACAGGCTCTCGTGGATCGCCAGCCAGAACCGCTCGCTGCCGGTCGGCAAGAACCAGCAGGCCGCAAAGACGGCCAGGATGAGCAAGAGCTTGTACCGTTCTTTCATCTCGATGCTCCGTGGCCATCTTGGCAATATGGCCATCTTGGCAACATTGGGCCAAAAAAAGAGGGGCTCGTGGCCCCTCAGGCCCGCTCCCGCAGCACCTGCGTGGCGCAGGAGAAGAAGTTCATCACGCAGGGGGTGAGCAGCGTGTAGTACACGACGTTCCCCTCGCGGCGGTCGCGCACGATGCCATGGGCCCGCAACACCGCGAGGTGCTTGGAGACGGTCGAGGGGTCGGAGCCGATCAGCTCGACCAGCTCGCCGACCGCGCACTCGCCCCGGGAGAGCCGGTCGACGATCTTCAGCCGCGACTCGTTGGCCAGCGCCTTGAGCACCCGGGCCTGCTGGCGAAAGATGTCCTCTCCGGCGACCATGCCTTCCTCCGCACCACGGGGACCACCGTATGGCGAGTTGGCCATGCTGTCAAGCGTATCCGAAGGCCCGCTCAGGCCGTCGGCAGCCTCACTCGCCCGTCAGCCACAGCCGAAAGCGCCCGAAACCTTCGATGGTGAAGATCAGGCAGCCGTCGCGCACGTAGGGCGGAGAGAGGAACCGCCGCTCGATCCAGATCCGCAGGTCCGGCTCCGCGCAGAGGCACTCCACCAGCTCAAAGCCGCCTTCGGGTACCTGCTCCAGGGGGAGCGCCGAGAGACCCACCGGGCCTCTAGCTGCACTTCATCAGCCGATGACGCTCAACCGCTCGACGATGTAGAGCGTGCCGCCCAGGGCGCGGACGTGCTGCTTCACCCACTCCGAGGAGAGGCGAGCTCGGGATCTCTCCAGCATGGCTCTGTTCCTCCTGTCCTGCACGATGAACCGCCCTTCCCGGGGAGCGGACCAGTGCCGCCCTACCGCGCCAGGACCGCCGCGATCTGCGCCGCGGTGACCTCGCCCTGGAGCTGCTCCAGGATCTGGCCCTGCTCGTCGAGGAAGTAGATCGCGGGCAGGGCCAGGATCGGCCTCACCATCCGGTAGATCTCGACCTGCTCCCCCTCGGTGTCGATCTGTAGCTGCTGCACCGGCAGCCGGGCGGGGGCCCCGAGCGCCTGCTGCAGCTCGGCCCAGGTCGCGTCGATCGTCTTGCGCGTGCACTGGCAGGCGTTCAGCTTGCCCACGAAGATGATCTTCGCCGCGGCCGACCGGGCCGGGGCTGCCGGGACGCTGACCGCGGCGGAGGCGACCGCCGGTGCCGCGGGAGTCGCGCCAGGCGGGGTGGGGGCGGCCTGGGAGCCGTCGCAACCCGTGAGGGCCACCGTGACGGCGATCAGGGAGAGCACGATCCGGAAGCTCGAGGTGTTCATTGCAGTCCCCTGTAGGCGAAGTAGAGCCCGACGAGCACGATCACCGCGCCGGCGCCGCGACGCAGCAGCTCCAGCACGCGGGTGGCCCGCTTGTTCTCGATGAGCTGTCGCGCCGCGCCCATGGAGGTCCCGGCGATCAGGATCAGCAGGCTGTGGCCGAGCGCGTAGACCAGCAGGAGGAGCCCACCCCAGGCCACCGAGGCCCCCGAGCCCGCGAGGTAGGTCAGCAGGACCACCAGGATCGGCGCGGCGCACGGGGCTGACACCAGGCCGAAGAGCAGACCGAGGACCAGCGCGCCGAGCAGCCCGCGGGTCTTCGGCTGCAGGCGGCCGCCGAGGGAGGGGATGGGCACCGTCAGCACCCCCATCAGGTGCAGCCCCATGGCGACACAGACCGCGGCGACGATCCAGTTCCAGACGCTCGACACGTCCCCGTACATCTTGCCCGCGAGCGCGGCGATCATCCCGAGCGCGGTGAAGGTCACGGCCAGCCCGAGGACGAAGACGAAGGAGAAGCCGAGCGCGCGCAACACGCCGGGCTTCTCCTCCCGGCGGCCGGCGACGAAGCTCATCATCAGCGGGATCATCGCCAGCACGCAGGGGTTCGAGGCGGTGAGCACGCCGCCCACGAACACCGCGACGAGCGCCAGCCAGGGGTTCGTGGTGATGTACTGGCCGGCGTTGGCTACGAGGCTGTCCAGCATGGAGCTCCCTTCCCGTGGTCGGGCGTCACTTGGCAGCCTTGGCCGCGGCAGCCGTGATCCAGGTGACGATCTCCGCGCTCGGCGGGATCCGCCCGCTCGCCTTGACCTGCTCGTCGAGCACGAGCGCCGGGGTCATCATCACGCCGTAGGCCATGATGTCGTCGATCTTCTCCACCTTCTCGAGCTCCGCCGTGACTCCCGCGAGGGAGATCGCCTTCTCGGCTTCGGCGTACAGCTTCTTGCACTTCGGACACCCGGTACCCAGGACCTTGATCTTCATGCCTCGCCTCCGTCTTCCTTCGTCCGTCGGGCTCGGGGCGGCCCGAGCCCCCACCGCGCGGCAGCCGCCGCTCACGCGAGCAAAGCCTCGATCCGGCGCCGCAGCTCGTGGCGAGTGGCCCGGAACGCTTCCAGCCGCTCTGCCTCGGTGCCCTGGACTGCGGCCGGGTCCGGCAGGCCCCAGTGCAGGCGAGTCGCCTGGCCCAAAAAGAGCGGGCACTCCTCCTCCTCGCAGAGGGTGACCACCGTATCGACTTCGGCTGCGGGGATCTCGCCGACGGCCTTGGACCGGTGGTGGGAGATGTCGATCCCGACCTCGGCCAGCACCGCGATGGCCTCGGGCCGCACCTGCGTCGGGCGGGAGCCGGCCGACCACACCTTCATCCCGGCTGGAGCCAGCGAGCGAGCGATGCCCTCGGCGATCTGGCTGCGGGCCGAGTTGGCCACGCAGAGGAAGAGGATGCCCTTCACGACACCACCTCCGCTCGCGTGGGGAAGTACTTGCGTCCGAGCCAGAGTGCGACGTGGACCAGGCCGAGCATGACCGGCACCTCGACCAGCGGGCCGATGACCGCCGCGAAGGCCGCACCGTGCCCGAGGGTGAACGTGGCCACCGCCACCGCGATGGCGAGCTCGAAGTTGTTCGACGCGGCGGTGAAGGAGAGCGTCGTGGACTGCCCGTAGGTCGCGCCGACCCTTTTCGACAGGAAGAAGGAGAGGAAGAACATCACCACGAAGTAGATCAGCAGCGGGAGCGCGATGCGCACGACGTCGAATGGTAGCTGCACGATCTTCTCGCCCTTGAGCGAGAACATCACGACGATGGTGAAGAGGAGCGCGACGAGGGTGATCGGGCTGATCTTCGGGATGAAGCGGGAGTGGTACCACTCCTTGCTCTTCAGCTTGATCAGCGAGAAGCGCGTGATGATCCCGGCGAGGAAGGGGATGCCGAGGTAGATGAACACGGTCTTGGCGATCTCGCCGATGGTGATGTGGACGATCACACCCTCGAGGCCAAACCAGGTCGGCACGACGGTGATGAAGACGAAGGCATAGACCGAGAAGAAGAGCACCTGGAAGATCGAGTTGAAGGCCACGAGGCCCGCACAGTATTCGCCATCTCCCCGGGCCAGGTCGTTCCAGACGATGACCATGGCGATGCAGCGGGCCAGCCCGATGAGGATCAGGCCGACCATGTACTCGTGGTAGGTGGCCATGGCGTCGGGCGTCGCCCCGAGCAGCTTGGGCAGGTAGTGCAGGAAGGCCACGGCCAGACCGAACATCAGGATCGGGCCGATGACCCAGTTCTGGACCAGCGACAACCCCAGGACCCGGCCGTTGCGGAAGACCGGCCCCATCTCCTCGTAGCGGACCTTGGCCAGCGGTGGGTACATCATCAGGATCAACCCGATCGCGATGGGGACGTTCGTGGTGCCCACGTTGAACTGGTTGATGAAGGGGACGACCGCCGGGACCAGGTAGCCCGCACCGACTCCGAGCGCCATGGCCGCGAAGATCCAGACCGTGAGGTAGCGGTCGAGGAAGGAGAGGCGCCGGGTCAGGCCCGGCTCTGCTCCACCGCCAGACGTGCTGGCTGACCGGGACTCGTCGCTCATGGCTCGTCTCCTGGCACTGGCCCGTCGCAGCAGTCCGCGGGCCCGCGGTCGAGGGTCGATCCGGAGGCCCCGCTGGCGGAGCACGTGTCGCTGTGCCTCTTGCGCTCCAGCCAGGCCTGCAGATCCCGGAGGGCCCGAGCCGCACCGGCGTGCTCGGCCAGCCCCGCGAGCAGGGTGTCCAGCAGCGCCCGGTGGAGCGCGTCCTCTGGCGGGCGGAGCGAGTAGTACGACCAGGCCCCGGCCTTGCGGTCGGCCACCAGGCCCGCGTGGCGCAGGGTGGCGAGGTGCCGGGAGGCCTTGGACTGGGTGATGCCGAGCGCTTCCATCAGGTCGCAGACGCACAGCTCCCGGTGGTGGAACAGCAACCAGAGCATCTGGAGCCGGGCCTCGTCCGCGAGGACCTTCAGGAACTGGGCGACGTCGCGCATGGTCACCTCCCGGACCAACAATCGAATATTCGAATATCCGGTTGTTCGGGTCTTGTCAAGCAGCTTGTCGAAGGCGGAGGCTAGTACAGCGGGGCGGAACTGTCGATCCATGCCCGTGAGGTAACGGACCTCTCCTGCCCGGCATTTGCTGGTTTTACGGAAAGATATCTCTCGGTAGAGTAGAGGAGGAGCCCCCTTCCGGGGGCTCCTCCCCCCTCATCGCACCGGACGTGCGGATTTCCCGCATCCGGCGCTCCCGGACCCGTCGCCATGAGCATGCGCAAGGAGTTGTGCGGCGCTTCGGTCTCACAGGTATACCAGCCCCAGGTTCTCCAGGTGCTTGTACAGGGAGACGTTCTTCGGAGGGCGATAGCGCCGCTGGCTCCGTCGCCCCAGGTGGGCGACCAGCCGATCACGTACGAACCAGTTGATCTCCCGCATCGCCTTGCGCGGGAAGCCGTAGGAGAAGTAGTTGGCCCAACCCTTCAGGTGCCGATTCAGCCGTCCGATGAGCTCGGGCACCGGCATCCAGCAGTACTCCGGGCTAGTCATCTCCCTCAGCTTGGTCCGCTCCCGGGCAAGGGCCTTCTCCGAGGGGAAGACGTTGAGGTAGTAGTGGCCGAGACCCTTCAGGTCGCGGTGGTACCGGAACGTATACCCCAGGAAGTTCAGGATCTTGTCCGAGTCATTGAGGTTCACAAGGCTGGTCTTCTTACGATTGATCACCAGTCCCATCCGGGCCTCCAGCGTCGTCTCGATCCACTCGACCAGTCGTCGGGTCTGGAACCGTGCTAGGACCACGAAGTCATCCGCATAGCGCACGAGCTTCGCCTTGGCCCAGGTTCCGGGGCCCTTGCTGCCGTAGAAGGCGCGATCGAACCAGTGGAGGAAGGTGTTGGCGAGCAAGGGGGAGATCACACCACCCTGCGGCGTTCCGCTCGTCGGGCGGTTGATGTGCTTCCCCTGGTCGTCTTCCTCTACCACCGGTGCGTGGAGCCACATCCGGATCAGCTTGAGCACCGACCGGTCAGCAATCCGCTGCTCCAGGCCGCGCATCAGCTTGTCGTGTGGGATCGAGTCGAAGTAGCCCTTCAGGTCCGCGTCGTACACCTCCCGATGGCCGGACTGCACATGGCCCCGGATCTCGCCCAGCGCTTGGTGCGCAGAGCGACCCGGGCGGAAGCCGAAGGAGCAGTCTTTGAAGTCCGCCTCGAAGATCGGTTCCAGGATCAGCAGAGCCGCGGTCTGGGCAACTCGGTCACGGACGGTCGGGATGCCCAGCGGCCGCTGTCGGCCGTCGGGTTTCGGGATGTAGACGCGACGTACGGGCTGGGGGACGTAGGTCTTCGTGCGCAGCGCCTCGTGCAGTGACGCCACCAGCGCTGCGGGGCCGCCCTCCGAGTGCACGATTTGGTCGATCGTCACCCTGTCGGTCCCGGGTGCTCCGCCGTTGCGTCGCACCTGCTCCCACGCCGCCATCAGCACGTCGGGCCGGTAGATTCGGTCGTACAGCGCGTAGAACCGAAAACCCGGCTCTTGCTTGGCTTTCTGGCCTAGCTTCTGCCTCAGCAAGGAGACTTTCTCAGGAAGCTGCCTTTTCCCCTGACTCGAGGCGGCTCCGGCTCCCTGGTCTTCCGTAGTCGAGCGATTGCTCAAGCGGATCTCCCTTCCTCTTGCATCTGCGTGTGTCCGGTAGGGCCCCTTTGCTCCACGGGCATTACCCCGCTTCCCCGCTACTACTGGCCCCGCCGACTTCCGGCCGGCCCGGGCAACGGTTATGCATTCCCGCCGTCCGTTGGGTTCCACCCAGCCGCCGGACCTCCCAGGTTCCTTGACCCATCTTTCAGCAGGCGCCGTCCCCAACCACCCCGGGGAGCCCTGCAGGTGCTCGCGCTCGTCGCTTCCCTGCAGGTGTCAGGCTTCGTCAACTCTGGCAGCTTGGCCGCTCCCACTTCGCGTAACGAGGCCGAATCGGGTTCACTTCATTACCCCGGACTATTCATCCTCCCCCCCGGCGGCCATCTAATCCATCAGACTGCTGGACATTTTCCGAGCTAACTACTGAACAAATAGTCGCAAATTTGAATAGAATCAGGTTTGAAAGGTAGTTTCCCCC
>JAVEVO010000153.1:0-16454 GCA_034005005.1 Myxococcota bacterium | reverse complement strand
GGCGAAGGGGACGGGGCGGGCGCGGGCGAAGGTGCGGAGGGCGAGGGCGAAGGAGAAGGGGAGGGCGAGGGCGAAGGTGCGGAGGGTGAGGGCGAAGGGGATGCCTGCGTCGCGGGCACCACCCTCCCTTGTGGGACGGACACGGGCGAGTGCCAGGCCGGAGTACGGCACTGCGTCGCTGGCCAGTGGGGGGAGTGTGAGGACGAGGTAGGGCCGACCGCGGAGATCTGCGACGGACTGGACAACGACTGTGACGGCACTGCGGACGAAGATGTCTGCCTGCCACCGAGACTGAAGTTCTCGCAGCCGCAGCTCGCGTTCGGGGAGGCCACGGTGGGCGGCCGCGCAGCGGTCCTTGCGGTCCAGGTCAGCAACGTCGGCCACGGTGCGGCCACGAACCTGGCCTTCGCCAAAGCTGGCCTCCAGCCGGCCGATTTCACGTGGAGTCCGACCGGACCGGCTGCGTGTGTGGCCGGCGGGGAGCTCGCGGCCGGCGCGAGCTGCAGGTTGCAGGTGAGCTTCGCACCGCAGGCCGTCGGCACGCGGCGCGCGGAGCTGCGCGTGAGCTGCGAGGAGGTCGCTGGCGTGGTCAAGCTGGCTCTGGAGGGCGAGGGGGTGGTCTTCCGGGTGGTGGACGGCTTCCCCGTGATCGACGACTCGGCCTTCGGCAGCAACTCCTACCGGATCGCGGTCGACCCGGGCGCCCGGGTCTGGGTCGCGGGAGAGCGTCTGCTCGCGGCCGGCAGCGACCTGGCGATCTGGCGCTACGACGCCGAGGGCACGCCGTTCCCGAACTCGCCCTACACCGCGGACAATTCCGCTGATGACGGGTTCGAGGACGGCCGGGGTCTGGCCATCGATCCGCAGGGCTGGGCCTGGGTCGGCGGGTACCGGGAGCTCGTGGACAAGGACGGACACTGGATCGTCGGGCTGGACACGGTCGGCGCCAGGAAGTTTCAATGGGGCGCAGCGTTCGGCAACCTCGATGCCGTGATCGAGGGGCTGGCCAGCCACGGGGCTCAGCTCTGGGTCACCGGCTACTACCACGCCGGGGCGCGTGACCACGTGGTCCTCGCCCGCTACCATCTGGTCGAAGGGTACCTCGCCACCGATTTCGTCAAGACTCCGAGCGCCAACAATGCAAACGTCGACGATTTCGGGGTCGACGTGGTGATCGATGCCGGTCGCAGCCGGGTCTGGGTGGTCGGCGCCCTGTGGGGGCAGCGCGCGGTCTACGACCTGGCGGTCTGGCGCTACGACCTCGACGGCAACCTGCAGCAGGGCGACCCGCTGCTGTTCCCGTGCAGCGCCGACGAGTCGGCGCTGCCCTACGACGCGACCCTCGACTCCCAAGGCCGCCTCTGGGTCTCCGGGGCCTGCAAGTGGTGGGGCGAGGAGATGACCCGGTCGGCCCTGTGGGGCGTCGACACCGACGGGAGCCTCCTCGCGGGCACGCCGTACTTCCCCTCCCACGCCGCGGTCGACCTCCACGACTCCTGGGGGCGCGGCCTGGCCTTCGATGCCGCCGGCAACCTCTGGGCCGTGGAGACCGCGCTCGACCTCGACGCCAACGATCGGGTGTACCTGGTGCTGCGCAAGCACCTCGCGGCTGCCGACGGGTTGCTGCCGCTGCCGCTCGCGGCGCCCCTGCTGCGGGCCTTCGACGGCAGCGAGACGGGGCAGGGCAGCAGCGAGGGCTACGACGTTGCGGTGGACACGAGCACCGACCGGGTCTGGGTCACCGGCACGGCCGAGCGGCTCGACGGCCAGCGCGGCCAGGCGCTGTGGCAGATCGAGTGAGCCGCTACCTCGTCACCGTGAAGATGACCGGCTGAGCATCTGGTGGCGACGGGCCCTTTCCTGGTGGCGACCGGCCTCCGCGCCGGTCGCTTCGCTCCCCAGCCCGACAGGATCAGGACCAGCAAGGGGGATGAGGCCGGCACCCACCAGGAGCTCCCTCGGATCGCGATCGGTCGCAATCGCCGCGCTGAGGAGCTAGCGCGCCGGGTCCGCCTCGGCCGTGACCGGGAGCGGCTCCCGGCTCTGCATGATCCTGCGCGCCAGCAGCACGTAGATCCCGAACAGCACCAGGCAGGTGGGGATGATCCAGACCCAGTGCTGCGCGATCGCGTCCTTGCCGCGGTGCACCAGGTCGGCATAGCTCAGGGCCGCGGTGTGCGCGCCGATGCTGTAGCCGACCGCGGTCAGGACGATCACCCAGATGCCGGCGCCGAGGCCGGTCCACAACGTGAAGGACCCGAGGGGCATGCGGGAGATCCCGGCCGGGATGGAGATGAGCTGCCGGATCGCGGGGAGCAGCCGGCAGAAGAAGGTCGCCCCGGCGCCGTAGCGGCGGAACACCTCCTCGGCGCGCCGCAGCTTGGGCAGCGGCAGGAAGAAGAACCGGCCGTACTTCTCGAGGAAGGGGGATCCGAGCCGGCTGGAGAGGAAGTAGTTGATGTAGGCGCCGCTGAGCGAGCCGGCGAGCCCGGCGAGCACCGCGCCCGTCGCATCGAGCAGCGGGCTGCCGAAGGTCAGGCCGCTGCGCGCCGCGAGGAAGCCGGCCGGGATCATGACGACCTCGCTGGGGAAGGGGATGAACGAGCTCTCGATCGTCATGAAGAGGAAGATGAGCGCGAACCCCCAGAGCGGCGCGTGGGCGGCGACGACCTCGATGTACTGGATCAGGATCTCGGTCACGGGTCTCCTCCCTCGGCAGTGGACGCGCCTAGATACCCGAAGGAGCCCGCGCTGTCGATTCCTGCCAGTAGATACCTTTCGTCCAATCGATGGGCGGATCTGGTTCCTAAGATCTATCTATCTGTTCGACGATGAAACAAAAGAACCACATGCTTTGGGTGAGCCTGGGCCGCGCTCAATCGGCCGGATCCAGCCCCCGCTGCAGCCAGACCAGGACGCTCTTCGCCATGCTCGCGTCGCTCGCCGGCAGGTCCTGAGCCTGGCGGCTGCGCACGAGCGTCACGTAGTGTTTCACGCTCTGCTCTAGCGCGGCCGGGTCGAGGGACCAGCCCCGGGTGTGGCAGGTCTGCAGCAGCCGGTGGGCGATCCGCAGGTAGCTGCGGACCGCTTGCTCACCGAGCAAGCCCGCGGCGCCCGCCTGCTCCAGGGTCTGGGCCAGCCGCGCGTGCAGGGCGGCCGGCGTCGGCTCCACCGCGGGTGCGGCCGGGGCCGACAGGGCCTTCGGGGAAGCGGCCGGCCGGGGCGATGCCGGCGCGGGCGCGCTGCCGATCAGGCGGCGGGCCCCTCCGGGAGCGGGGGCCGCCGTGACTGGGCCGCGGCCCGGCTCTCCTGCGGGCTCCTCCCCGTCCTTCCCGTCCTTCCCGTCCTCCCCGTCCTCCCCGTCCTCCCCGTCCTCCCCGTCCTCCCCGTCCTCCTCGTCGTCATCGCGCGCCTCGTTCCAGCCGCCGGAGCCCTCGATCAGGGCCAGGAGCTCCTCGCTGGTCAGCGCCGCGGCGCTCCCGGTGCCCTCGAGCAGGGCGGCGACGAGCTGGCGCTTCTCCTCTTGCAGGAGGAGGATGCCCTCCTCGATGGTCTCCTGCGCGACGAGCCGGACGATGGTCACCGGTCGCTCCTGGCCGATGCGGTGGGCGCGATCCGCCGCCTGGGCTTCCACCGCCGGGTTCCACCAGGGATCGAGGAAGATGACGTAGTCCGCGGCGGTGAGGTTGATGCCCGCACCGCCGGCCTTCAGGGAGAGCAGGAACAGCTCCCCCTCTCCCTGTTGAAAGCGGTCGATCTCCTCCCGGCGCTGGGTCACCGGCGTCGAGCCGTCCAGGTAGCGGTGGGCGATCCCGCGTTGCTGCAGGGCCTCCCGCACCAGGGCGAGCTGCTCGGTGAACTGGGAGAACACCAGGGCCCGGTGCCCTTCGGCTCCCAGCTCGGCCACGAGCTCGAGCAGGAGGTCGAGCTTCGCCGAGCGGGGCGGGGCGGTCGGATCCACGAGCCGCGGGTGGCACGCGAGCTGCCGCAGCCGGGTCAGCGCGGCGAGGAGCTGGAAGCGCCGACGACCCGCATCGGCCCCCGTTCCCTCGGCGAGCTGGGCCAGCGCGGCGAGGCGCACGGCGTCGTAGCGCGCCCGCTCGTCCCGTCCCAGGGCCACGTCCCGCCGGATCTCGATGCGCGGCGGCAGCTCGGGCGCCACCTCCTCCTTGAGCCGCCGCAGCACGAAGGGCCGGATCAAGGCGGCCAGGCGCTGCTGCGCGGCCTCGTCGCGCAGGCGCTCGATGGGGAGCGCGAAGCGCTCGTGGAACGACTCCGGGCTGCCCAGCAAGCCGGGCAGCAGGATCGAGAACAGGCTGTAGAGCTCACCGCTGCGGTTCTCTACGGGGGTGCCCGTCAGGGCGACGCGGGCCTCGGCCTGCAGCGCGGCGACGGCCCGGGCCCGGTCCGTGGAGGGGTTCTTCACCGCCTGGGCCTCGTCCAGCACCAGCGTGGCGAAGGAGCACGCGGCCAGCCGGGCCGAATGGCGGGCGACGAGGCTGTAGGAGAGCACCACCACCTGGCCCGGGCCCAGCTCCCCCAGCGCGTCCAGCTCGGCCCCGCTGCGGACGGTGCGGAGCCGGAGCGAGGGGGCGAAGCGCGCGGCCTCCCGACCCCAGTTGAAGACCACGGAGGTCGGCGCGACGACGAGCGCCGGGCCGCGAGCCGCCCGGTGCAGCAGAAGGGCCAGGGCCTGCAGGGTCTTGCCCAATCCCATGTCGTCCGCGAGGCAGGCCCCCGCCCCCCAGTGGGTCAGCCGGACCAGCCAGGCGAACCCCTCGACCTGGTAGGGACGCAGCACGCCCTCCAGCTCGGGGGGGACCGCCGGCTGCAGGGTCTCGGCCTCCTTCAGCCGGCGCAGCACGGTGCGCCACTCGTCGTGGCCCTCCACCTGGGCGCCTGCCTCGCTCAGGCCGGCGAGCAGCGGGGCGGTGAACCGGGAGACGGTCGCGTTGCGCTCCGCGCCGCGCAAGGTCGTGGCGGCCGCGCCGAGGTCGCGGCGCAAGGCGGCGGAGAGGCGGAGGTACGTGTCCCGGCCCGCGGCGATGTAGCTGCGTCGCTCCCGCAGGGCGCGCAGCAGCTCGCCGAGGGGGACGATCACGCCGTCCAGCTCCAGCTCTCCGCCGAGCTGGAACCAGCCCTGGCCGTTGCCGACCCGCAACCGCAGGTTGCTGGCCGAGGCCGGGCGGCTGACGTGGAGGCGCCGGGCGTCGCCCCACTCCACGGGCGGATCGTCCGGTGGACGGTCGGCCAGCCGGGCCAGCAGGTCGAGGGCCGCGTCCAGCGTGAGGAGGATCTGGCTCGTCGCGTCCCCGGACGTGGTGAGTCCGAGGGCCTGGAGCAGCTCCCGGCTCCGCTGCCGCTCGTCTTCCAGGGAGCGCCGGGCATGGATGGGCACGCCGTCCCGCAAGGCGTACAGCTCCCGGGGACCCTCCCCCGCCGGCTGGCTGCCCAGCTCGGGCAACGGCCGGACGAGGGGCTCGACGAGCAGCCCTTCGCCCGGCTGGCGGGTCAGGCGCAACCTCACGGTGCCGTCGGCCGGCACCGGCTCGCCGGCCACCTCGGCGCCGAGGTGCAAGGGAAGCTGCTGGGCGGTGCCGAGCAGCCGGGCGAGGAGCTCCCGGGCCGGCTCCGCCGGCAAGGTGTCCGCGTGGGGGCGCAGGGTGGCGATGAGCGCGGCGACCTGGGGGGGCACCTCCAGCACCCACAGGACCTCGCCGAGGAGCAGCAGCAAGGGCAACCCCGTGCCCGCGGCCTCCCCGAGCCGCGTCCGGGCGCCGTCCGGCAGCTCCTGGCCCTCCGGGGTGCAGCAGGTCAGGCGCACCTGCCCGGCCGGTGCGTCCAGCAGCCCGAGACGGACCTGCCCGTGTCGCACCGTCACCGGCCGGACCGGACCTCTCCCCCGGGCCTGCACGACGTGTGGGTGGCCGACGAGCTGCCGCAGGGCGTTCAGCGCGTCCTCCCGCTCCGTGGTGTGGGAGCCGTAGCGACGCAAGAATGACTGGCCGAGCAAGGCCCGGTCGGCCAGCTCGAGGGGCCACTGGCGGAGCCGTTCCCGGGTCGCGCGCTGGACGTTCAGGCCGCCCTTGGCGCGCTTGGCGGGGTGCAGCATCACCGGCTCGACCTTCAGCCCGAGGCAGCAGTCCGGGCTGGCCAGCCCCCCCTCGGGGAGGGTGACCCGCCAGGCGAACTGCTCCTCCGGCTCGTCCAGCGGCGGGGCGGCCGTCGCGGTGAGGGCCTCGTCCAGGCGCTGCTGCAGGCGCTCCCAGGGAGCCTGGGTCAGGAGGCGGACGAGCTGCTGCTGGAGCCTGGTGGGAGGGGTCGCGCTCAGCTCGGTGAGCAAGTCGTCGACCGCGAGCAGGCGGGCGGAGCAGCTCGCCGGCGGATTGCGGCAGTCGCAGCCGACCTGGACCTGCCCCGTGGCGGTGTCGAGCTGGATGCGGACCGTCTGCTGCCAGCCATGGCGGCAGAGGGAGACCGGGGGGCGGGCGACGACGCCGGGTGGGTCCTCCTGGAGCGTCAGTCGCAGATGCTCGCTGGCCGCAGCAGGCTCGACGTCTGCTGCGAAGGCGGCGCGCTGGGCGCGCAGGTGCTCCCAGGCGGCGGTGAGCAGCGGCTCCCGGGGCGGCGGGAGCGCAGCGATCCGCTGGGCCGCGGCACGGCGAGCGCGGGCGAATCCGACCGCGACCTGGGACAGGTGGAGCTGGGCGAGCGCGACGACCTCGGGCGGCGGTGGTACCTGCCCCTTCTTCGGTAGGTAGCCCTGGGGATGCCCGGCGAGCACGTCGAGCAAGGACCAGCCCCGGGCACCCTGGGCGCGGACCCAGATTCGCGCCGGGCCGTAGGCGAGGTGCTGGTCCAGCGCGATGTGGCAGTTCTCGGCCGCGTGGCGTTCGAGTCCCAGCGCCTGGCAGACTGCTTGCAGCGACGCGCGATCCTGGGCCGCGGCGAGCTGCCTGAAGAAGACGGCCTGGTCTTCTGCTGGCGGGGACGGCGTGGCGTGGGCGGGGGCTGGAGCGGCCGAGCTCGGGGCCGGGAGTGCGGGTGCGGGCGCGAGACCACTGCCCGTGGCCAGCGGCTTGCCGAACAGCCGGCGGTGGGTCGCCTCCAGCGCGAGGGCGAGCGCGTGGAGACACCCCGGTGGGGCCCCGCAATCGCAGGAGGGCCGGGAGCCCCGCTGCCAGCCATGATGGGGCTCCGGATCGGGGCGGTAGAAGACCCGGCGGACCTCTCCGCCATCCTGCACCCGGCCGATGACCTCGTCGTCGTTGGCCACGATCTCGACCCGGCCGTCCTGCGCGAGGCGCTCCGCACGCTCCACGAGGTCCTGGCCGTAGCCGGCACCGAGCCGCTGTCGCAGCCACTGGAGCTGGGTCTCCCGGTTGCGCAGCAGACGTTCGTCGTGGGGGCGGACCATCCTGTTCCCTCCTGGCCGGTGACCGGGTGAGAGCAAGGTGTGGCGCGGTCCGGGTGATCGTCAAGGGGTTCGTGCGGAGGAGCCGGGAGGCGGGGCTGGCCGGCGCGGCCGCAAGGGGGCGGCCGGCTGCCGGGCGCTACCTGGTGGCGGCCGGAATCTCGCCCGCCCGGCGGGGGCGGCGGATCTGCGAGCCGAGGACCGCGGCGATCAGGCAGAGCACGCCGGAGATGATGAAGGCGGGCAGCCAGGCCTCCACCCCCTTGCCGGTCCCCATGTCCTTGAACAGCCCGGCCATGATCGGCCCGAGGATCCCGCCGACCCCGTAGGCCAAGAAGACCCAGCCGTAGTTCTTGCCCACGTTCTTGGCCCCGAAGGTGTCCGCGGTGGCCACGGGGAACAGGGCGAAGTTCCCGCCGAAGTTGAAGCCGACGATCGTCGCGCCGAGGTAGAACAAGTACTCCTGCTTGCCCATCCAGAAGAACAGCAGCATCGTCAAGCCCTGCAGGGCGGTCATCGCGACGACCGCTCGCTTCCAGCCGATCTTGTCGGCGACCATCCCCCAGACGATGCGGCCGATGCCATTGGCCAGTGCGTAGAACACGGCCATCGCGGTCGAGGCGATCGCGGCCGCGGCTACGGCGTCGAGGCCCGCGCTCTGCAAGGCGTCGGTGCCGAAGAGCTGGATGATCCCGATGGTCATCAGCCCGGCCATGGACGAGAAGATGAAGGTCGTGAGCAGCATGTAGTACTGCGGTGTGCGCAGCATCTCGCCGGACTCGAACGCGCTGGCCGGCGCCGGGGCGGGGGCGCTGGCCCCGGCGCCGGGAGCAGGCGCGCTCGCCTCGAAGCCGGTAGGCTTCCAGCCCTCGGGCGGGTAGACCATCACCAGCGCGCCGAGGCAGACCATCACCGCGAAGATCACCCCGTACAGCAGGAACACGCTCTGCACGCCCGGCAGGCCGAAGATCTGGAAGCTGGCGAGCAGGTTGCCCCAGGGGCCGGCCAGCTTGATCCAGCCGAGCGCGCCGAAGCCGAAGCCGGCCACCGCGAGCCCGGTGATGAGCCCCTTCTTGTCGGGGAACCAGCGCATGCCGACCGCGATGGGGGTGACGTAGCCGAGCCCGATCCCGGCGCCGCCGATGACCCCGATGGTGATGATCTGGGCCAGCGCCGAGGTGCCGAACAGCCCGCCGAGCACGTACCCGAGGCCGAGCAGCAGGCCCCCGCTGAGCGCGACGGTGCGTGGGCCGACCTTGGCCATCCAGCGGCCCGCCAGCACCATCACGATGGCGAAGGTGGCCAGCCCGGTGGAGAAGATGAGCTGTGTGTCCGTGGCCGAGAACGAGTACGGCGCCGCCTGGAGCGGCTTGGTGAACACCGACCAGGCGTAGATGGCCCCGAGGGCGAGCTGCACCAGCAGCGCGCCGACGACCACCAACCAGCGATTCATGACCTTGGGTTCAGTTTGCAGTTCGGGCATCGTTCGTTCGTCCTCCCCTCTGGTACCTGGCCGCGTCGGTCGCCGGCGCCGGCGACCGCTGCGGCGACAACCGGGAGCGTCCCCTGGCGATGGGCCCCTCGCTCCCACAACGATCATCCTTCGAGAGTGCCGGGGGATCTCGTGCCGTGTGAGCCCTGGCGGGTGGCGACGAGGCGAGGGCGGCGAGCCGGCCGCCGACCCGCCTGCACCCGCACCCTCCGACCCTGCCCGGTGCAGGCTCCGACGGCCGGGAAACCCGGTGCTGGGCTCGCTCCTGCCCCCCCTCCCGGAGCGTGTCTGGCGAGCTTTGGCGCACAGCTCTGTAGCACCTTTCCGCCAGCGTCGCAAGACGCGGCCGAGCTCCGGCGTCTGCTGGGACGTGGTCACCCGCCGGGTGGCTTGCAGCCCGGGGTGGCCTGCGCTACGCTGCGAGCACCAGCAGCGGAGCACGTCTTGCCATGAAAGCTCAGTTATTTCAGCGTGTCATGCCTGTCTTGCGCCGGTGGTCGGGGCGCGGTGGTCGCGCCCGGTGGGGGCTGTTGCCGGGGCTGTTGCTGCTGTTGCCCGCCGCGTGCTCCCCCGAGCTGGGGGAGGCGCGAAACCCCATCAAGGTGCAGATCGTCCCCTCCCAGGACCGGGCCGCGACCCTGGTCGCGGCGCAGGGGTTGCTCGACCACCTCTCCCAGGCGAGCGGGCTGGCCTTCGCGCTCGAGGTGCCGGAGCGCTACATCGACCTGGTCGTCGCCCTCGGGGAGGAGCGCGCGGACCTCGCCCTGATGAACGATCTGGGCTACCTCCTCGCCCATGATGAGTATGGGGCCGAGGCCGCGCTGGCCGTGCGCCGGGGCGAGGGCGGGGATCGCTACCGGGCGATCGTCATCGTCCGGGCGGACAGCGGCCTGACCACGCTGGAGCAGCTCCAGGGCAAGCGGATCGCCTACGTCGACGTCCACTCCGTCTCGGGCTACATCCTGCCGGCGATGTTGCTGCAGTCCAAGGGGATCGCGCCAGCCGAGGCCGTGGCCGTCGGCCAGCACGAGGAGGTCGTGCGCCGGGTGCTGGGGCGTTCGGCCGACGCCGGCTTCACGTACGAGGACAGCCCCGCCGGGCCTCACGATGGTCCCCGCGATGGCCGGATGCGCTTGCTCGCGGAGCACCCCACGGTGCTGCAGGAGGTGGTCGTCCTCGCCCGCACCGAGAGCGTGCCCAACGAGCCCTTCGTCTTCGGTCGGCACGTCCCGCCCGCCGTGCGGGCGCGGCTGGTCCAGACGCTGCTGGCCGCGGTCGGCAGCCCCGAGGGGCGGCCGCGCTTCGCGCAGCTCAACGACATCACCAGCTTGTCTCCGGTGACCGATCGCGCCTACGATTCGATCCGTCAGGCCCTCGCGGCCCTCGGCAAGAAGCCCGACGAGCTGGTCCCCGGGGGGGGGATCCTCGAGCTGAAGCGGCTGGAGCGGTCTCCCACCCTCCCGCCGCTGGGGCATTGATCCCATGGCGAACCCCACGAACCTCACCCGTCCGACTGCCCCCTGGTGGGCCGGGCTGACCATCTGGATCTTCGCCCTCGGCTACTGCGTGGCGTACGTCCCCTACAGCGCGCTCACCAAGGCCTTGACCAGCGGCCGGATCGCCGACACTCGCGTGGGAGGCTTCGAGCTGCTCCCGCCCTCGGTGGCCGCCTCCGTGGTGGGGATGCTGCTGTTGATCACCCTGCTCGGCTGGTGGCGCCATGCGTCCACCTTCCAGGTCGGTACGCTGCGCCTCCCGCGCCCCGGGCGCTGGACCTTGCTGTCGGGCCTCTGCACCGGGCTGATCGTCGTCACCACCACCCTCGCCTACACCATCGACGGCGTGAGCATCGTCTTCGCCATGCTGCTGATGCGGGGGGGCGTCCTGATCATGTCGCCGGTGGTCGACACCCTCAGCGGGCGCCGGGTGCGCTGGTTCTCTTGGATGGGGCTCTTGATGAGCTTCGGCGCCCTGATCGTCGCGTTCGCCGCGCCCGCGCCTCCCGGGACGAGTCGCTTCGCCTTCAACCTGCTGCTGGCCCTGGACATCGGCGTCTACCTGGCCAGCTACTTCGTCCGGCTGCGCTTCATGACCAAGCTGGCCAAATCGGACGACGGCAACGCCACCCGGCGCTACTTCGTCGAGGAGCAGATGGTCGCGACCCCCTCCGTGCTGCTCTTGCTGGCGATCCTCGCCGTCATCGGCGGCAACGACTCCTTCCTGGAGCTGCGGGAGGGCTTCTCGAGCTTCTGGTCCAAGCCGATCCTCTTCCACGGGCTGGCCGTGGGGGTGTGCTCGCAGTTCACCGGGGTCTTCGGCGCGCTGGTGCTGCTCGACAAGAGCGAGAACGCCTTCGCGGTGCCGGTCAACCGTTGCTCCAGCGTGCTCGCCGGGGTCTTCGCCACGTACACGCTGCACCTGCTGCTGGGGATGAAGCTCCCCAGCACCTTCGATCTCATGGGCGCCGGGATGATCGTCGGCGCGATCCTCTTCTTGACCATCCCGCCGATGCTCGAAAAGCGGCGCGCCGCGGCCCGCGTCCAGGGCGTGGCCTCGTGAGTCTGAGGGGCTGCCCCAGGGGGCGGGCCGGCGCGGCAGCTTGTTTTCGGTCCTTTGTGCCTGTTTCGATCTGCTCGAGTGAGTCGTTCGTTCCGTACCTCTCTGTTCGCCGCTGCGGCCGCCCATGAGCCGCCCCTGCTCCACCCCGTCCCCCGGGGAGCCGCCGCCGGTGCTCGGCAGAGCCCAGGCCTGCGGCAAGCTGATCCTGCTCGGCGAGCACTTCGTCGTCCACGGTGCGCCTGCCCTGGCGTTGCCCCTCCCCGCCCTCACCACCGAGGTCACGGTGGACTGCCCGGGGCGCGACGCGTCCGTCCAGCTCTGCACCGAGCTCTCCGGGGCGCATGTCGACCTCGCGCAGCGGATGCTGACGACCGCGCTGGCGCGGCTCGGGCTCTCGGCCCGGGAGGGCTGGCGCGTGACGGTGCGCTCGACCCTCCCCCCGGGGGCCGGGCTCGGGTCCTCCGCGGCCTTCGCCGTGGCGGCGTGCCGCGCCCTGGCCCGGGCCGCGGGCGAGGAGCTCACGCCGCCCGCGCTCGCGCAGCACGCCCACGCGCTCGAGCGGCTCGCCCACGGGCAGCCCTCCGGGATCGACACCGCGGTGGTCGCCGCGGGTCGGCCGCTCTGGTATCAGCGGGGGTGCCCACCCCGCCTCCTCCCGGAGGCCTCCCTGTCCCTGGTCCTCGCCTCCTCGGGGGAGCCCGGACTCACACGCGAGGCCGTCGGCCGGGTCCGGGCGCTGCAGGCCGCGGATCCGGCGCGCTTCGCGCGCTGGGTCGCGCAGGCCGGAGAGCTCGTCCAGGAGGGGCTCGCAGCCTGGCTCGAGCACGATGCGGTTCGCCTCGGCGCTGCGCTGGACGCGAACCACCTCCTGCTGGAGCAGCTCGGGGTCACGACGCCGGCCATCCAGCGGCTCGTGGCCGTGGCCCGGCAGCACGGCGCCCAGGGCGCCAAGCTCACGGGTGCGGGCCTGGGCGGGTGCGTGGTGGCGCTGGCCCAGCCGGGCCGTGCGCCCGAGCTCGTCCAGGAGCTCGCCCGGGGCGGCGCGACGCTGGCGGTCGCGGTCACCCGCTCGGCCTGAGCGGGCGCGAGGGACGAGGATGAGCGAGCAGCCACACCTCCCGCGCGTCTTCTTCGCTCCGGGCAAGCTGATGCTGGCCGGTGAGTACTCGGTGCTCGGGCCCGGCGGCCTGGCGCTGGCGGTGGCCCTGGCGCAGGGGGTGGAGGTCGTGGCCGAGCCCGCGGCGCGCTGGGAGCTCGGCCGCCAGGAGACTGGCTGCCGCTGGCAGGAGGGGGAGCCGGTCCCCGACGCGCTGCGCTTCCTGGAGGCCGGCTGGCGCGCGGCCTGCGTCGCGCTGGGCGAGGCCCGTCCCCGGCCCCATCGCCTCCTCTCCCGGCGCGTCGGCGAGGTGGGCGGGGGCGCGGCGAAGCCGGGGATCGGCGGGAGCGCCAGCGCCTGCGTCGCGGCGGTCGCGGCCGTCTTCGGGCTTTCGGGGCGCTCGCTCACGACGGCGCGCCGCGAACTGCTCGAGGTGAGCCTCGCCGCGCATGCTGCGGCCCAGGGCGGGCGTGGCTCGGGCTACGACGTGGCGACCGCGGTGCACGGCGGGCTGCTCGGCTGGCGACCCGGATCGGGCGTGGGTGGACCGGGGGTCGCCAGCCCGCTCACCTGGCCCGCGGGCCTGGCGGCCCTCGCGGGCAGCAGCGGGCGCAGCGCGTCGACCGTGGAGCTGCTCGGCCGGGTCGCGGCACGGCTCGATCCCCTCGACGTCGAAGCGGACTACGCCGCGCTCGGCGTGCCGGTGCAGGCCCTGGCGGACGCGCTCGGCCGGGGTGAGGTCGCGGCGGTGCTCGCCGCGGTCCGCTGCTGCCAGGCCCTCCTGGTGGACTGGGACCGCCGGCGAGGGCTCGGCCTCGTCACGCCCGAGCTGGCCGAGCTGGTCGCGCTGGCGGAGGCCGCGGGGGCGGCGGCCAAGATCTCGGGGGCCGGCGGCGGCGACTCCGTGCTCGCGCTCGCGGCGCGGGCCGAGGTGCTCGCGACCGTCGCCGAGCGCTGGCGTGCCGCGGGCTTTGCCTCGTTTCCCGTCGAGCCCTGGGAGGGCGGCGCCGAAGAGCGTGCGCCCGGCGGGGGAGGATCGTCGCTCAGGGCTCGTCCACGGGTCCGGGCGCCGCGCGGCAGAGGAGGTCGGGGGAGGCGAGGCAGTCCCACATGGGGGCGCAGAAGGCAGAGCTGATCAGGGTGTCGAGCTCCCGCGCCGGGGGGAGCTCCCGGCAGACCGGGTACCAGCCCTCGGAGCGGGTGCCGATGGCCTCGCACGAGGCCACGCAGCCGGCGCAGGAGTCGTAGCGGAGGCGCGTCCCCGAGCAGGAGTCGTACCAGCCCTCGGAGCGGGTGCCGATGTGCTGGCACACGGGCTTGCACCGCGGCGCGGCGCAGGTGCACCAGCCGATCTCGGCCCCATCGGGGCAGGTGTAGCTCAGCCCGGAGCCCACGGCGCAGCCGCGGGGGCAGTCCGCCGCGCAGGTGTAGACCGACTCGTGGGCGTCGCAGGCCCCGTCGCCGCAGTCGATGCAGAAGACCGGCTCCAGGGGGCAGCGCTCGCCTGGCCGGCAATCGTGCACGGGGGTCAGCTCGTCGCAGCAGACCTCGGGCTCCCACAGGGGCATCCCCTCCAGGACGCAGCGCTCCGCGCAGTCCTCGGCGCAGGAGGCCGCGCTCTCGCCGCGGCGGGGGTCGCAGAAGCCGTCGCCGCAGAGCAGATCGTCGCACTGGGGCACGCAGCGACCGCGCTGGCAGCTCCAGTGCCCGCTGCAGTCCACGAGCCAGTCCCGGTCGAGGCAATCGACGGGCAGGGCGCACTCGGGCGGGTCGCAATCCTGGGCGCAGGAGGCCGCGCTCTCACCCTGCTCGGCATCGCAGACGCCGTTGCCGCAGAGCACGCCGTCGCAGACCGTCACGCACAACCCCTCCCGGCAGCCCCAGTGACCCACGCAGTCGACGAGCCAGGGCAGGCCGACGCAGTCCGAGGGGACCGCACACTGGGGCTGCTGGGCGCAGTCCGGGCCGCAGGAGCGTGCGCTCTCGCCCTCCTCCGGCTCGCAGACCTCGTCACCGCAGAGCTCGCTGTCGCACACCGCGAGGCACTGGCCCTCCTTGCAGTCCCAGTGGCCGAGGCACTTGATCGTCCACTCCAGGGGCACGCAGTCGCGGTCGGCGAGGCAGCGTGGCACCGGACGGCAGTCGGTCGGGCAGCTCCCCAGGGACTCGCCCTTCACCCCGTCGCAGGTGCCGTCCCCGCAGCCTTCCAGATCGCAGACCTCCTCGCAGCGGCCGTCGTCGGAGCAGGACCAGTGGCCGTAGCAGCGTACGGTCCAGGGCAGCAGGAGGCAATCGGCCGGTGCCTGGCACTCGGGCTGGCCCTCGCCCTCGCCCTCGCCCTCGCCCTCACCCTCGCCCTCGCTGGCCTCCGGGCAGTCCGTCTCGGGGAAGAGCTCGCAGCTCCACATGGGGGCGCAGAACGCCCCGCGGATCAGCCCCTCGACCGCGGGCAGCACGTTGGCCTGCCGCTCCTCGGCCGGGAGCGCCCGGCAGGACGCGAACCAGCCCTCGCTGCGGGTGCCGATGTTGGAGCAGACCGCGGTGCACCCGGCGCAGGGGCCCAGGGGCAGGATGGGCTCCCCCGTGCATCCATCGTACCAGCCCTCGTTGCGCAGGCCCTGGTTGCGGCACACCGGCCGGCAAGGAGCCGCCTCGCAGGTGCACCAGGGGGCCTGGCCGCCAGCGGGGCAGGAGAACGACTGCGTCGCGCCCACCTGGCAGCCGGTCGGGCAATCGTCCAGGCAGTTGTAGGGGCTCTCGTGGGGGTCGCAGACCGCGTTGCCGCAGGCGAGGCAGAAGGAGACCGCGGAGGTCGCGACCTCGCCGCGACGGACGTCCTCCAGGGGGGTGAGCCCGTCGCAGCAGCTCCCCGCCGGCCACTCCGCACCTCCCTCGCCGACGCAGCCTGCGTCACAGTCGTCCGGGCAGGTGGCCAGGGTCTCGCCCCGGGTCGGCTGGCAGACGCCGTCGCCACAAGGGTCGCCGCACCAGGGGCGGCAGCTCCCGGAGTCGCAGCGCCAGCCGCCGGTGCAGTCGACGTCCCAGAGCAGGGGGAGGCAGTCCGGGAGCTGCGCGCAGGCTTCCACCGCTTCGCAGTCGGCGGGACAGGAGGCCGGGCTCTCCCCACCCTCCCGGTTGCAGGTGCCGTCGCCGCACTTCACGTCGTCGCAGACGTCCTTGCAGACTCCCTCGAGGCAGTCCCAGCGCCCCACACAGCGGGCGGTCCAGGGGAGCCCGACGCAGTCGAGGGGCCGCTCGCACTCGGCGACCCAGGCGCAATCGGGACCGCAGGAGCGGTCGCTCTCGCCCGCGACCCGGTCGCAGAATCCATCGCCGCACCCGACCGCGTCGCAGACCTCGACACATCGCCACTCGACGCAGTCCCAGTGGCCCAGGCAGCGCACCAGCCAGGGCTGCTCGAGGCAGTGGATCGGCCCCTGACACTCCTGCTCGATCCCCTCCCCCTCGCCCTCGCCCTCACCCTCGGCGCCCTCGCCTTCGCCCTCTCCCTCGGCCCCCTCGCCTTCGCCTTCGCCCTCGCCTTCGCCTTCGCCTTCGCCTTCACCCTCGGCGCCCTCGCCTTCACCCTCGGCGCCCTCGCCTTCGCCCTCGCCTTCGCCCTCGCCCTCGCCCTCGCCTTCGCCCTCGCCCTCGCCTTCGGTCCCTTCGCCCTCGCCTTCGGTCCCTTCGCCCTCTCCCTCGGCGCCCTCGCCCTCTCCCTCGGTCCCTTCGCCCTCTCCCTCGGTCCCTTCGCCCTCTCCCTCGGTCCCGTCGCCCTCTCCTTCGGTCCCTTCGCCCTCTCCTTCGCCTTCACCCTCTCCTGCGCCTTCACCCTCACCATCGCCCTCGCCCTCGCCCGTCGGGAGGGTATCGGCCACCTCGCAGCCGAGGGT
>JAVEVO010000152.1:0-16454 GCA_034005005.1 Myxococcota bacterium | reverse complement strand
ACCGCAACCAGCCGGAGCGCGGCGTCCGCCAGCTGCACCCCCCCCCGGGGCAGCGCGCCGCGGCCACGGAGCGCCGCTCCCAGGCCCAGAACCGGGAGACCGCGCTCCGTCGCCTGCGCGCCAAGCTGGCCGCGGCGAGCACGGTCCGGCTGCCCCGCCGGCCGACGGTCCCGGGGCGCGGGGCCCGGGAGCGACGCCTGGCGGAGAAGCGGCGGCAGGGGGAGCGCAAGCAACTGCGGCGTCCTCCCGAGGACTGAGCCCACGGGCCGACCGGTCGCGACCCTTTCCCGGATTCCAGAAGGAATGAAACTCGCCACTGCACTTGCACTCCTCGCCCCCTCCAGGTATCAAGGAGCCAGACAGGGAGAAACGGAGCATGAAAGAGGTGCAGGTCACGGGCGGTCCTGCCACGCCGTCGACGAGCGAGGTCACCCCCGGCCGGCCCCCCCGGGAGCCGTCGCCGGAGGTGGCCTGCCCGGGAGCGAGCGTCGGCCAGGAGGCCGAGCGCGAGTTCATCGCGGCGGTTTTGCGGCTGGTCGGCAGCCTGGTGACCGTGATCGACCGGGAGGGCCGCATCGTCGTCTTCAACCAGGCCTGCGAGCGCAGCACCGGCTACCGGTTCGCCGAGGTCCAGGGGCGCAAGGCCCAGGACATCTTCCTGCTGCCCGCGGAGCAGCAGAGCACCATCGCCGCCTTCACCAGCCTCTTCACCGGCCGCTCGCCGGGGGCCCACGAGTGCCACTGGCGCGCCCGCAACGGCGAGCTCCGGCTGATCTCCTGGTGGAGCGCGGTGCTGCGCAGCGAGACGGGCGAGGTGCAGCACGTCATCGCCACGGGCACGGACATCACCGAGAAGCGGCGAGCCGAAGAGCTGCGCGAGCACTACCTGTCCCTGATCACTCACGATCTGCGCCAGCCCCTCGCCGCGATCACGACCATGGCCGACTGGCTGAGCCTCGCCCTGCGCTCGCCGGGCGACGCCCAGCAGCTCGAGGCCATCGCCGCGATCCAGCGCAGCGCGGCCAGCATGGCCAGCATGATCCAGGAGCTGGTAGAATCGGCCAGCCTCGAGGCCGGCGAGCTGGTGCTCGACCGCCAGCCCGCGGACCTGCTCGCCCTGGTCCGGGGGGCCGCCACCCTGGTCGGTGTGGACGGCGGATCCGACCGGATCCAGCTCCACTTGCCGGCCGGGACCCTGCACCTGCCCCTCGACGCCAACCGCCTCGAGCGGGCCCTCGTCAACCTCCTGGGCAACGCGCTGAAGTACAGCCCCGCGCCGGAGCCGGTGGCCCTGCGCGTGCTGGTCGCCGGGACCGAGGTGCAGGTGGCGGTCAGCGATCGGGGCGCGGGGATCCCACCGGCGGACCTGCCCCGGATCTTCGACCGCTTCTTCCGTGGCCCGGCGCACCGACGCGAGCGCGGGCTCGGCCTCGGCCTGTACATCACCCGGCTGATCGTCGAGGCCCACGGTGGCCGGATCGCGGCCGAGAGCACCGTGGGCCACGGCACCACCGTCACCTTCACGCTCCCCCTCGCTCCCGGCCGCTCTGCGAGCACCCCCCGCTGACCTGGACGCCTCGCTGCGCTATGCTGGTCCAGACGGACGAGCCACGGGGCCGGAGGGCTGCCCGCGTCGCGCGCCCGAGGAGCCAGCGCGTGTCCCACCGGATCGTGATCGCCAGCGGGCTCTGGCTGAGCCTGACCGCCTGCGCGGTGGGCGAGCTGCGCGTCAGCCCCCACGAGCAGGATGGGGCCGGGCCGACGGACCTGCTCCCCGGGGACGCGGCCCCGCCGGCGGACCTCGCGGCCCGCGACACGGACCCCGCGGGCGATCGGGACCTGGCCGTCGCGGACGGGGGAGACTGTCCCGACGCGACGGCCCGCGACCTGGCTCCGCCCGACGACGGCGGCCCCCTCGCGGACCTCGGCCCCGCGGACCAGGGGCCCGCGGACGCTGGCCACCCGCCCCATGACGGCGGCCCTCCGGACGCCGGCGGACCGGCCGACGGCGGTCCCCCCGACCCACCCGACGCGGGCCAGCCCGGCGAGGACGCGGGCGGTCCCCTGGTGCCGGAGACCTGCGGGTTCGTCTACGACGACCTCTTCCTCCCCCCGCCCTCCGTGCGCCCGCTGCCGTCCGCTCCCGGGGCGCCCCGCCCGGCCCCGCCGGACCTCGACCCGACGCCCCGGCCGATCGCCCACCTCGAGCCGGCGCCTCCCGGCTACAGCCTCCGGGAGCTCCCCGGCGGTGACGGCCGGCGGCTGAGCCTGGTGATGCCCGACTACGACGACGCCCTGCCGCTGTTCGAGCGGGCCCGGCCCTTCGCCGGCGCCACCCGCTGCTACGAGACCCCCACGGGCGCGCGCCAGCTCACCGAGGCGCAGGCCTACGACCTCATCCGGTCCGTCGCCGAGAGCACCACCGGCGTGTCCTTCCAGGAGGCCGGCAGCCGGCGGACGGTGGTCGGCCTGCGGGGCGCCTACCCTGGTACCTTCGAATGGAACGGCAACACCCCGGACCGCTTCAATGATACGATCGTCCTGCTCTGGCGCGAGGCCTGGGGCGAAAAGCGGGTGCTCGAGTTCCCGGTCAACACCGACACGGGCGCGCACGAGTTCGGCATCGACTCCTCCTCCTCCCTGCGCCCCAACCGCCGCTACCACTACGTCAACGGCTGGCACCGCGGCTACAACGCCCTGAGCAACGCCGAATGGGGCTACCGGGTGCGGGACGACGCCAACGCCAACGGCCACTGGGACAGCGACCGCAACGGCTGGCTCCCGCCCTTCGACGAGACCGACCGGGACCGCACGGGCAGCGCGCACAACATCCACATGGGCGCGGTCGACCGCCCCCTGGGCGAAGCCCGGGTGAACGGCTGGTCCGCGGGCTGCCAGGTGATCCCGGGCCGGGCGAACTGGGACGCGTTCATCGGGGCGGCCTGGACCGGCGAGGGGGACGCGGTGGACTACCACCTGGTGGACGCCCGGGACATCCCGGCCGGGGTCTGGGGCCCCTGCCCTCCCGACGGGAGCCACCGCTGTCCCTTCCCGGTGACCGCCCTCCCCTTCACGGACCGACGGGACACCAGCCGGGCCGGCTTCTACGCGTTCGAGCAGTACAACTGCTCGCCCGCGAACGAGGCCGGCCGGGAGCTCGTCTACGTGCTGACCCTGGACACCAGCGGCACCCTCGACGTCACGGTGGACTGCGAGGCCCCCGTGGACATCGACGTGCACCTGCTGGATGGCGACGACGCCCGGGCCTGCCTCGCCCGGGGACACACCGGGCTGCGCCTCGCGGTCGGGCCGGGGAGGTACTGGATCGTCGCCGACACCTTCGTCGACGGCCAGGGCACCCCCCTCGCCGGGCCCTACGAGCTGCGGATCCGCCTGGACTGAGACGAGGAGACGATGCCGCGAGCCGCTGCCGACGCCCCGCCGCGATCCTCCGCCCCGGACGCGCGCCCCCTCGTGCTGTTCGTGCTGCCCTTCCGCCGCTGGGGTGGCCCCGGCAGCATGCTGACGATCTTCTTGCGCCACCTCACCCGGTACCGGGCCCTGGTGGCGGTCCCCCCCGACACCGAAGGGCAGGCCGCGCTGCGCGGGACGGGGGCGACGGTGGTCGAGGTGCCCGGGCTGGCCACGGTCCCCCGCCCCACCAGCCCCGGGCGGGCCGCCCGCCTCACCGCCGAGCAGGTGCAGGGCGTCGGCCAGCTCGTCCGGCTGATCCGCCGGACCCGGCCGGACATCGTCCACGGCTTCAGCGAGGGGCTGCTCCAGGCGGGGATCGCGGCCCGGCTGGTGGGGCGACCGTCCGTCACCCAGGCCATCGGCATGACGATCTTCTCCCCGCCGGCCGTCGGCCTGCTGACGACCCGGCTGCTGGCCCGCCTGAGCGACCTGATCCTATGCGCCCAGCCCATGATCCAGGGGGAGTTCACGAGGTTCGGCGCCCCCCTGGCGCGGCTGCAGTTGCTGCACAACTGCATCGAGCCCGCGGACGTGCGCCGGCAGGCCGCGGACGTCGGGCCCGCGTCCGGGCCGCCGCTGCTCACCCTGGTCGCGGGCATGGACCGTCGCAAGGGCCACGACCTGCTGCTCCGGGCCGCGGGTCGGCTGCGGGATCGGGGGATCGCCTGCCGGGTGCGGATCGTCGGCAGCGTCGAGGACGACCTCGGCTTCTTCGGCGAGCTGCTCCGGCTGCGCAGCGAGCTGCGACTGGGTGAGCTCGTGGACTTCGCCGGCCCGTCCGACTGCGTGCCCCGGCACCTGGCCGAGGGGACGGTCCACGTGGTACCCTCCCGGATCGAGGCCCTCCCCCTGGCCGGCCTGGAGGCCATGGCCCTCGGGCGGCCGGTGGTGGCGACCCGGGTGGGCGGGAACCCCTACCTGGTCGTCGAGGAGGAGACGGGGCTGCTCGCCGAGGCCGGGGACCCTGAGAGCCTGGCCGCGCAGTTGGCCCGGGTGCTGACGGACCCCACGCTGGCCCGACGGCTGGGCGCGCAGGGCCAGGCCCGGGTCGAGGAGCTGTTCGCGGCCGACCGGGTCCTGCCCGAGCTGGAGCTGGCCTACGATCGGCTGCTCGGCCGGTCACCGGAGCAGGGACGCCAGGACGGCTGACAGGGGGCGCGATGGACGAGTGGGTCGCCGAGCTGCAGGACCAGCGCTTCCCCAAGACCCGCCGGGGCACCGCGCTCGTGCTCGGCGCCGGGGGCAAGCTGGGGCAGGCCCTGGCGCGCACCGTCCTGAAGCGCTACCACTTCCGCGTGATCGGCCTGACCCGCCAGGACTGCGACATCACCCGCCGGGACCAGCTCGCGGCGGCGCTCGGTGCCTACCGTCCCCAGGTCGTCTACAACGCGGCCGCGTTCAACGCGGTGGACGACGCGGAGGCCTCGCCGGGGCTCGCGTTCCGGGTCAACGCCACCGCGCCCGCCCTGCTCGCCGGGCTGTGCGCCACGAGCCAGACCCGCCTGGTGCACTTCTCCACCGACTACGTGTTCCCCGGCCGGCCCGGGCCGCCCTACCGGGAGAGCGACGAGCCGGCCCCCCTGTCCCAGTATGGCCGGAGCAAGCTCGAGGGGGAGCGGGCGGCCCTGGCGGGGAACGCCCGGGACAGCCTGGTGATCCGGGTGTGCAGCCTCTACGACGATCGGGGGCCCTGCTTCCCGCGGACGATCCTCCGCCGCGTACTGCGGGACGGGCAGGTGCGCGTGGTGGCCGATCGCTGCGGCTCCCTGATCTGGGCCGAGCACCTGGCCTATGTCGTCGCCGAGGCCGTGGCCCTCGGGGTCAGCGGCCTGCTGCACATCGTGCCCCCCGACGTCGCCCCCTGGGACGAGCTCGCCCGGGGCGTGCTGCAGGCCGCGGGCGTCGCGGGCGAGGTGATCCCGATCTCCACCGCGGAGCAACAGGCCGCGGCCCGGCGACCGGCCTGCTCCCAGCTCGCCATCGCCCGGCTCGGCGACCTCAAGCTGCCCCAGCTCCCGGCGTGGCGCGCCGGGCTGGAGCTGTTCTTCCGGGAGCGAGGCCACGACCTGCTGGCGCGCCTGCGCCGGGACCTGCCCGGCGACCGGCTCACCGGCCGCCCTGCCCCCGGACCGGGGAGCACGAGGCGGGGCGAGCCGGGAAGCGAGCCGACCTCCACCCCGGCCCACGAGCCGGCCCCCCCCGGGCCTCCCCACCCGGTGCCGTCCCCCGCGCCGCCCCGGAGCACCTCGGAGGAGCCCCCCCGGGAGCTGATCGCGATTCCCGGGAGTAAAGTACCAGAGGTCGGAGTGATCCTGGCTGGAGGTACCGGCAGCCGCCTGCGCGAGCTGGCCCGTGGGGGCAACAAGCACCTGCTCACCGTCGGCGGCCGCCCCATGCTCGCCCACGGGATCGCCGCCCTCGCGGCGGCCGGGGTCCGGCGCCTCTTCGTGGTCGCCTCCCAGGAGCACTTCCTCGCAGTGGACGCAGCGGTCCAGGCCGCGACGCCCCCGGGGACGACCAGCCAGACCCTGCTGCAGGCCCGCCCGGTCGGCAGCGCGGACGCGCTCTTCCAGGTCTACCCCTTCGCCCGGGGCGAGCCCCTGGCGGTGCTGCTCGGCGACAACCTCTTCGCCGCGCCCCTCGCGCCGCTGCTCGCGCGGACGCCCGCGGAGGAGGGGCAGGCCCTGGTGGTCCTCGCCTCCCGGGACGACCTGACGGGCCTCGGGGTCGCGCAGGTCGACGCGGCCGGGCAGGTGACGGGGCTCTGGGAGAAGCCGGACCCCGCGCGCCTGCCGCCCCTGCCCCCGGGCCACGCCCGGCTGGCCGCGACGGGCCTGTACCGGCTGCCCGCGGACGCGCTGGAGCAGATCGGCCGCCTCACCCCCGCTCCCGACGGGGAGCTGGTGCTCCTCGACCTGCTGCGGGGCTACCACGCGGCCGGCCGGCTCCAGGCCCGCCGGGTCACGGGCTGGTGGGTCGACGCGGGCACCCCGGAGGGGCTGCGCCTCGCCCGGGAGCGGCTCGGCGGCCCCGCGGACGCGGACCATGACCCCTGAGCCGCGCCCCGGCCTCCCCGAGGAGACGCCGCCCGAGGCGGAGCTCCTCCCCGCGACGAGCCTGCCGGGGCTGATCGTCACCCCCCTGCGGCCGCACCAGGACGATCGGGGGTTCCTCCTGGAGCTGCTGCGCTGCGACGACCCCGATTTCGCCGGCTTCGGCCAGGTCTACCTGACCACCACCTACCCCGGCGTGGTCAAGGCCTGGCACGGCCACCGGCACCAGACCGACCAGCTCTGCCTCGTGCGGGGGGCGATCCGCCTGGGGCTGCACGACACCCGCCCCGACTCCCCCACCGTGGGCCAGAGCGCCGAGCTGTACCTCAGCGCCCGCTGCCCCTGCCGGGTCGTCATCCCCCCCGGCCTGCTCCACGGCTGGCGGGCCCTGGGCACCGAGGAGGCCTGGGTCCTCAACGTCCCGGACCAGCCCTACGACCCGGACCAGCCCGACGAGGAGCGCCGGCCGGCCCACGCGCCGGGCTTCCCCTTCGACTGGCGGGTGCGAGACCGCTGACCGGCCCCTGCCGGGCACCTCCTGCTTTTCGCCTTGCCCGCGGGCCGACCCTGGGGTATAGAGTCGCTGACGCTGGGCGATTAACTCAGTGGGAGAGTGCTACCTTCACACGGTAGAAGTCGCAAGTTCAAGTCTTGCATCGCCCACCCAGGAACCCTCGGAGAGATCCGGGGGTTTCGTCGTTCTTGGGTCACGATTTCCCCCCTCGGGTCAGAGCGGCAGGGCAGGTCACAGCGCCGGGTCACAGCAGCGGGGCCCGGACCGCCGGTCGCCGGTCGACGCGGCCCTGTCCGGGGACACACCCGACGCGCTGCTGGCGAGCCGCGACGACGACAAGCCGGGGCAGACCAGCAAACCCGAATGGGGGATCAACATCTCGGCGAAGAACCTGCCGCTGCTGGAGGAGTCCGCCTTCGAAAAGATGGTCGGGAGACTGCGGGGCTGATGGCGCGGCCCCGCAACCGCGACCTACCGGAACGGCTCGGTGCCCTCGGAGAGCAAGTCGAGGAACGGCCCATAGGTGAAGAGGCGATCCCGGCGTCGACCGGTGATCTCCCTGGCGATGCCGAGGTCGACCATTCGCGAGATCGAGGAGGCTACTGTCGTCGGCGACAGGCCGGTCTCCTCCACGGCCCTGCTGATGCTCAGGATCGGTCGCTTCTTCAGCGCCTCGTGCACCTGGAGCGCGGAACCTGCGGGTCGCCCGAGGGCCTGAAGCTTCGTTCGGTCGGCATCGAACAGCGCCAAGGTCCGCCGCGCGGTGTCCACCACCGCCTTCGACGTGGTCAGCACTCCGTCGAGGAAGAAGCGCAGCCACTCTTCCCACGCTCCGTCCGTCCGGACCCGCTGGAGCCGCTCGTAGTACTCGTCCCGGTGCGTCTTGAAGTGCAGCGAGAGGTAGAGGATCGGCTCGGTGAGTGCCTCCTCGGCGCAGAGCAGCAGGGTGATCAGGAGGCGGCCGAGACGGCCGTTGCCATCCAGGAACGGGTGGATCGTCTCGAACTGGGCATGCGCCAGGGCAGCCTTGATCAACAGCGGCGTCCGCTCCGGCTGGTCGTGCAGGAACTTCTCGAAGGCGTCCAGGCACTCCATCAGCCGATCCGGTGGGGGCGGGACGTAGCGGGCGTTGCCGGGGCGGCTGCCGCCGATCCAGTTCTGGCTGCGCCGGAACTCGCCCGGCGCACGTTCCGCACCGCGCCCTCGAGCCAGCAGGACCTCGTGGATCTCACGCAGCAGGCGCAGCGAGAGAGGGAAGCCGTCCCGCATCCGGCGCAGACCGTGGTCCATCGCCGCGACGTAGCTGCTCACCTCGACCACATCGTCGAAGGGGACGCCGGGTGCCTCCTCGATCTCGTGGGCGAGCAGGTCGGACAGCGAGGACTGCGTGCCCTCGATCTGGGAGGAGAGCACGGCCTCCTTGCGGACGTACAGGTACACGAACAGGGAGGTGTCGGGCAGGATGGTGGCGAGTCCATCCAGTCGCCCGACCGCGCGGTTGGCCCGTTCGAGCAGGTCGAAGTCCATGGGACTCAGCGTCAGGGGCGGGTCTGGGGGGAGCGGTGGCGGCACGAAGGCGCGGACGTTCTCCCCGCCGACGCTCGTCACGACGTAGGCTCCGGTTCGACCTGCGGACACGCCGACCTCCTGTTCCAGGTTCTGGAATAGCCGCCCTGCTTATTCCAAGTTCAGCCGAGAAGTTGGCATAACAGAGGAATGGGAACCCGGCAAGGGCTCGCGCACCCACTGCCGCCGGGGTTTGGTGGACGACGTCTCCGAGCCCGCGGAGGGTCACCGCGCAGGTCACAGCAGCCGCCCAGAACGGCGCTCGGCAGCCCGTCGGAGCGCAGCCAACCAGTTGATCTTGCGCAACTACCCTGAGTGACTGCTTGGGTCCGATCAGGTTCACACGGTAGAAGTCGCAAGTTCGAGTCTTGCATCGCCCACCCAGGAAGCCTCGGAGAGATCCGGGGCTTTCGTCGTTCTTGGGCTTGGGGTCGGGGGCGGGGGTCCGGGGAGCTGGCCGGGCCGACCCTCGGACCATCCGGGGACGAGTCCTCCGCCACGCGGCGTGGGGACCCCGCCCGCGTCGCGGTCACCGCGGCGCCCACCGGTACCTCGTCGCCCGCTTCTCCCCCGACTTCACCACCTCCGGGTGCCCGGCGAGCTGCCTGGCGACGGTCGGCCACCGGCTCTCGTCCAGCCCCGGCACGAGGTCGAGCAGGTCGGCACGTGCGAACTCCCGCCCCGGCCGGGCCCGCAGGACGGCCAGCGCGGCCCCCAGGAGGTCACCGACGGGCGCGGCGGGCGCCTGCGAGGCGGACGGAGCCGGTGCCCGCTCTACGGCAACCGGCCGCACCGGTGCGGCTCTCATTGCGGCAGGTGGCCGCGGCGGGACCGGGACGCCGCGCGGGGGCTCCGGACTGGCGACGCCATTGTCCTTTCGCTCGGCCAGCACGCGCCCCCGCGCCTGGAGGTCGCCGAGGATGTCCTCGATCTGCTCCAGGGCGGCCCGCAGGTCGTCCGCGATCTCGCCCGCCAGGACGTGGGGCTCGGGGAGGCTCGCCGAGTCCTCCAGGCTGTCGTCCTTCAGCCAGAACAGGTCGAGGCTCACCTTGTCCCGCGCCAGCAGCTCGTCGAGGCCGTACGACCGCCAGCGCCCCTGGGGGTTGGCCTCCGACCAGGTCGCGTGCCGGTCGTGGCGGTTGCCGGGCCGGTAGCACTCCACGAACTCGTCCAGCTCCCGGCGGGTCAGCCGGTTCTGCTTCAGGGTGAAGTGCTTGTTGGTACGAAAGTCATAGACCCACAGGGTCCTGGTCCATGCGGTCGGGCTGCCGGGCTTGCGGTCGAAGAAGACGACGTTGGCCTTCACGCCCTGGGCGTAGAAGATGCCCGTCGGCAGCCGCAGCAGGGTGTGGACGTCGCACTCGTGCAGGAGCTTCCGGCGGATGACCTCCCCGGCCCCGCCCTCGAACAGCACGTTGTCGGGCACGACCACCGCGGCCCGGCCGTGGATCTTCAGCAGGGACTTCACGTGCTGGACGAAGTTGAGCTGCTTGTTGCTCGTCGTCGTCCAGAAGTCGGGCCGGTTGTACGTGAGGGTTTCCTTGTCGGTCTCCCCCTCCTCGTTGACCACGGTGATGCTGGACTTCTTGCCGAACGGCGGGTTGGTCAGCACCACGTCGGCCTTGGCGCCGGGCTCGTTGCGCAGGGCGTCGTCGGTCTTGATGGGCGGCTCCCGGCGGTCGTCGTCGGGGCCGATGCCGTGCAGAAAGAGGTTCATCGCGCAGAGCCGGGCCACGCCGTCCACCAGCTCGACCCCGCGCACCGCGTCGAACCGCAGGTGCTGCTTTTCGTCCCGGTCCAGCTCGTGGTGGTGGGCGAGGTAGTCGTGGGCGGCCAGCAAGAAGCCGCCCGTGCCGCAGGCCGGGTCCACGATCAGCTCGCCGGGCTTCGGCTGCACGCAGTCCACCATCGCCTGGATCAGCGCCCGGGGGGTGAAGTACTGCCCCGCGCCGCCCTTCACGTCCTGCGCGTTCTTCTCCAGCAGCCCCTCGTACGCGTCGCCCTTCACGTCCGCGGACAGGGTGAGCCAGTCCTCCCGGTCGATGAGCTCGACGATGAGCTGGCGCAGCTTGGCCGGGTCCTGGATCTTGTTCTGGGCCTTGCGGAAGATCAGCCCCAGCATCCCCCCGGCCTCGCCGAGCTTTCTCAGCGTGTCCCGGTAGTGCTCCTCCAGCCGGGCCCCCTCGACGTCGGGACGGCAGAGATCCCCCCAGCGGTAGCCGACGGGGATCACGGGCTCGGTCTCGGTCAGCTCGGCCTTCTCCTCCGCCATCTTGAGGAAGAGCAAAAACGTGAGCTGCTCCAGGTAGTCCTGGTAGGAGAGACCATCGTCACGAAGCACCTGACAAAAGGACCAGAGCTTGGCGACGATGCGGGAGGGGTCGTCGGTCATCCCGGGGTGCCTTTCAGACGACGCAGCGCGGCCTGCACGTCGTCGATGAAGCGGCGCAGCTCGGGTCTGCGCTTGCCCGCCTTGTAGAGGTCCATCGCGGCCACGATGTCCGGGGCCAGTTCGTTGAACGCGCTGGCGAGCACGAGCAGGCCACTCCGCTCGATTGTCTGATCCAGGAGGCGCTTGTACAGCCCCCGCTCGCACTTGCCCGGGTCTGGTGGCGCGGGCAGTCCGATGACCTGTTGGAAGGCCTCGGGATCAGCCATCACCCAGCGTTCGATGTGGGGATCGGGCGTACCCAGCAGCACCTCGTGCGCCACGCTGGCATGGATCGCAGCCATCAGCTCACGGCGCTTGTCGTTGGGACCGCAGCAGTTTGCGTCGATGAGCAGCACCAGCAGGTCGGGGCGCGCTGCCCCTCGGTGGAGATGGTGGTATTGCCAGGCCTTGAACTCCGCGACTGCTCTCCCGCTGCCGCCCCGGCCAGACTGGACCGTGATCCGGACCTGAGCCCGCTCCTCGGTGGCCAGCCGCTGCAGCAAGGGCTGGACGAAGTGCTCGTGTGCGGAATCCTCGCAGTAGACGGCGATGGACCGTGTCGCCTCACTCATTCGTCCACCCCCGGACGAACAGCTGGCGCAGGATCCCCTCCTCCTCGGGATCGGCGAGCGCCTGGTCGAACTCCGGCTGGACCAAGAGCGGCAGCTCCATGTTCAGCGGTGCGAGGCGAGTGTAGCGTCCCTCTTGCCGAGCTTGCAGGAAGCGGACCTGGGCCTTCCCGAGCTCGCCGCTGCGGACCAGCTTGTGCACCTCCACGGCGAAGTCCGGGGAGTGGGTGGTGACCACCACCTGCCGTCGCTCGGCGCCGGAGACCATCCGCGCCACGAGCCTGGCGATCGTCTCGATGCGCTTGGGATGCACGCCGTTCTCCGGCTCTTCGAAGGCGAGCAGGCTGCGCGGCCAGGGGTTGGCTGCCAGGCCGCACAAGGCCAGAAGCCGCAGGGTCCCTTCGGAGATCACCCGGGAAGAGTAGGGAGTGCCGTGCTGGACGATCTGGATGTCGAGCGTGCCGCGCTTGGGGTCGAGGTCGACGTCGAGCGAGTCCAGGGGCACGACGCTCCGTAGCGTCCGGCCGATGGCCTGGAAGCTGCGGCGCCGCGACTCGTCGTTCTTCAACCGGTACAGGAAGGGGGCGATCAGCTCACCATGCTCGCCGATGTCCGTCACGTCTCTGGGCGGCTGCGCCACCCGCATGGCGACCCGTGGATCCAGGTAGTGAATGCGCCAGCCCATCAGCTCGGTACGCAGGCGATCGAAATCCGGGTACCGCGCCTCGCCGCCGTACTGGAGGTTCGAGAGCACCGTGTGGCCGAGCCCCAGCTCCTCGTAGCTCGGGTGCCCCTGCTTCCCATGACGGCGGATGGCCAGACGCATCCCACGGCTCCGCTCCGTCTCCGGGGCCCCCAGGTCCACGGCCTCGATGCGCGGCAAGAAGCCGCTCAGGGGCGCGCCGTCCGCTCGGCGGCGGGTGAGCAGCTCGTCCGCGACGCTCAGGGCGCCGGTGGCGGGCTCCAGGCGGACCGCGACCCGATACCGCAGGCGTGCGGCTTCCTTGGGCGCGCCGGCCAACCGGATGTCGGCCTCGATGGCGAGCGAGGTCGAGGGGGTCTTGAGCAGCTCGGCGAGCCCGCCGTCGGGGAGGGTGAAGGCCTCGAGCGGGTAACCGCGGATCGCACCAGCGAACGCGTCGGCCAGCGTGCGCTCGGTGCCCAGCCGGGAGAGCAGCAGCAGGGCCTCGAGGAAGTTGCTCTTCCCTGCCGCGTTCGGGCCGAGCAGCACCACCAGCGGGGCCAGCTCCACGTCCACCTCGGCCAGCGACTTGAAGCCCTGGATGCGGATGCGCTCGAGCATGATCCTCCGTCAGGGGTGCTCCGGGGGAGTCCCAGAGGCCGCCTCTCGGGTCGAGCTTACCATGGGGCTGGAGCGTCGGGTACGACCTGCTGGAGGCTGGTCGTCTGAACGCGCCCGCTCGGCCTTGATCCGCTCGAGCAGCGCGGCCGCGGGCTCGTCCGCGGGGTCCTGGTCCACCAGCTTGCCCTCGAAGGCCCACTTCAGGATGGACTGGCGGAGGCGGGTGCAGCGGAGTAACTGCGTTCGCAGCATCTGCTCCTCTGCCTCCAGCAACGAGGTGAGCCGCTCCACTTCGGGAACGATTCGAGCCTGCTCCGCGAGGGGAGGCAACGCCAAGATGTGCCTGGCAAGGCCCTCTGCCCCCAGGTGGTGGATGCCCACCCCCCGCGACTCGTCGGCGAACCGGCCGGTGACGCCCGGTCAATGAGCTCGACGATGAGCTGGCGCAGCTTGGCCGGGTCCTGGATCTTGTTCTGGGCCTTGCGGAAGATCAGCCCCAGCATCCCCCCGGCCTCGCCGAGCTTCTTGAGGGTGTCCCGGTAGTGCTCCTCCAGCCGGGCCCCCTCGACGTCGGGACGGCAGAGGTCCCCCCAGCGGTAGCCGACGGGGATCACGGACTCGGCCTCGGTCAGCTCGGCCTTCTCCTCCGCCATCTTGAGGAAGAGCAAAAACGTGAGCTGCTCCAGGTAGTCCTGGTAGGAGAGACCATCGTCACGGAGAACCTGACAGAAGGACCAGAGCTTGGAGACGATGCGAGAGGGGTCGTCGGTCATGCACGCTGCTCCGTCACAGACTCGCGGTCAGGTCCAGCAGATCCTCGGCGAGGTAGCCGCGGGCGAGGATCGCGTCGCGGTGCTCGGGTTCCAGCCGGGGTGCGATCGCCACCTTCTCGGCATTCCAGCCAGCCAGGCGAGGAGATGCCAGGAGGAAGCGACGGATGTGCTCGTCGAAGGTCGGCAGGTCGGCGACCAGCTTGCGCGGGTTGCGCTTGCAGGAGACCAGGCGAACGGTCCGGCTGCCCTCGTTCATCAGGACGAGGTCGATCTCGGTGCCGTGGCGGTCCCAGTACCCGTGGATCCGCTCGGTGAGAGCGAAGCCGGGGAGTCCCTTGCGGCTGCGCTCTTCGTACAGCGTGGCCACGAGGCGCTCCAGCCCGTGCCCCTCGGCCTCCTGGAGCCGACGGTCCGCGTCCTCGACGAGGCCGTCGAGGGGGCGGAAGTTGACCGAGGCGGTCGGGACCGCGAGCGCGGCCAGCCAGGACCGCAGGAAGTTGTCACGTAGGTAGAAGCGGCCGTTCCGTGTCGTGGGCTTGGCGAAGACCGGCTGCAATCGCTCGATCATCCCGTACCGCTCGCGCAGGATCTTCACGTAGCCGCCGACCTGTCGCTCGCTCTCCGGGTCGATGGACCGGGTGTGCGCATCGAGATCGCCGTTGGTACAGCCCGGGTGCGTGGCCACGAACTTGAGGACCAGATCGTAGCGGCCGCGCAGCTCGCGGAGGAACCAGTTGTCGGCCTCGGTCCGCAGCGGCGACGAGGAGGAGAAGAACATGCGGCGCAGCAGGGTCTGGCGGTCTTCGGCCAGCACGCCCTGCTCATAGCAGTCCCGGTAGAACTTGGGGACCCCCTCGAAGAGGTTCCAGAGGAACAGCAGGCGGTCGGGCGTGGGCGCGGCGTGGGCCCGGAGGATCTCCAGGATCGACGACACGTCGAGATGCGGCAGATCGATCTGGTCCGTGATCCGGTTGAACAGGGGGGCGCTGCGGTCCTCCAGCAGGGCAGCCATCTCGGTGTGCAGCGAGCCCAGCACCACCAGCCCGCCGTGCACGCGGCCGGCCTCCGCGGACAGTCGATCGACCTCCAGCTGCAGGTGCGACGTGAACTCGAAGAGCTCCCGCCGGTGGAAGTACTGGAACTCGTCCAGCGCCACCACGTACCCCTGGCGCGCCAGACCGGCCACGCTGGCCGCCAGCGTCCGCAGATCGCTGGGCAGTGGGCCCTGGACGCCGAACATGGAGAAGAACTCGCGGGCGGTCGCGACGACCCCGGTCGGGTCGGAGTCGGGGATCTGGACGTAGATCACCCGGTCCTGCCCGAGGGACTGCAGGACGTTCTGCAGCAGGCTGGTCTTGCCGATCCGTCGACGGCCCGAGACTTTGAGGAAGAACCAGCGCCCGCGGGTCAGGATGGCGCGGAGCTGCGCGGTCTCGTGCTCCCGGCCGTAAAATCCCCACTCGGTCGACATCCGAACTCCAAGAAAAAAAGTTTTACCTTAAGTCGCCGAACCACGAAAAATCATTCATATTCAATAGCCTGCATCGTTCACTTGTCAAACAGAGGGAGCTGCCCCGCAAGACGGGCGCGCGGGATTCGCACCGTCGGAGGAGGAGTCTGGGCTGCGGCGGCCGCGGGGGTCGCGGGGAGGCGCTTCGCCGGGCCGGCCAGCGGCTCTTCCGTGGGAGGGGCGTAGGTCGGCCTGGGTCGCCCCCTGCCACGTTTCCCGTTCCCCTGGGGCTGTTTCTCCCGCTCGGCCTTGATCCGCGCGAGCAGCGCGGCCGCGGGCTCGTCCGCGGGGTCCTGGTCCACCAGCTTGCCCTCGAAGGCCCATTTGAGGAGGGATTGGCGGAGGCGGGTGCAGCGGAGCAATTGGGTTCGCAGCATCTGCTCCTCGGCCTCCAACAAGGAAGTCAGCCTTTCCACTTCCGGGACGATTCGATTCTGCTCGGCGAGGGGGGGCATCGCCACAATGTGCCTGGCCAGGCCTTCTGCTCCCAGGTGGTGGATGCCCACTCCCCGCGATTCGTCGGCGAACCTGCCGGTGACGGCGTCCGCGAGCGAGTGGAGGAGTAGCCAGCCCCGAAATTCGGGAATGGTCCTGAGCCGGAGGACCGTATTCTGGAAGTAGCAGTCGGCAACCTGCCCTTCCCAAACTGCCGGCTTACCAACCTCAGATCGGCTGCCGCTGGCCTCATTGAGCAGGATATCGCCTGGATAGAGACGAAATCTCCCCTGCTCTTCAGGGCTGAAGTTCATCTCATTGACATCGCAGAGATTGATGCCCTTCCATGTGATGTTCGCCGCCCTGACGTATGGTTTCATATGGGGGCCGGTGTGGTCCTTGGGAGAGCGTTGCCGTCCGAGCTGAACCTCGCCGACCTGCTCCACCGTCGCCCAGCACCACCCCTCCGGCAGCTCCGGCAGCCCGCTGGTGTCCGGCGCAGCAGGCTCCGCGTACTTCCCCTTCCGGCCGCTCTCCTCCCACCGCCGCCGCCGTTCCTCGAGGATGCGGTCCAGCAGGACGGACGCCGGCTCGTAGTCCCGCGCCTCGGCCCGGGCCAGCTCGGCCTCGGTGGGCACCAGGTGCCCTTCGACCGCGGCCTTCAGCACGGAGGCCCGGTACCGCTTCAGGTTGGCCTGGACCCGCTTCAGGGTCTCGACCGCGGCGTCCAGGCGGGAGAGGTAGGCCTCGAGCGCGGCGACGATGCGGTGCTGCTCATCTGTTGGAGCCAACCGCACCTCGTAGGCCCGAAGAGACTCGCCAGTGA
>JAVEVO010000151.1:0-16459 GCA_034005005.1 Myxococcota bacterium | reverse complement strand
GACGACTCCGTCGATGCGCAGAGCGAGGCTGCATGAGCACCGGTGCGCAGAGGCCGAAAGTGTGGGCTCAAGAAGGAGTGAAAGATCAACTGGTTGCGAGGGTGCTCACCGGGACGATCTGCACCCATTTGGCGGTCACCTGCAGTCCAGGCCGGGGGCGATGAGGCTGGGCAGGAAGGCGGCGGGGGTTCCTGTCAGTGGCCTCCGGTCGGCACGGCAGGGCCTGGGGGCAGAAGGGCTCAAGTTGACGCCAGTTGACAAACGTTACCGCTGAAGGTAGCATTTCTTCATGGGCAAGCTGCGAAGAGGTGGCTTCGTCTTCTTGAGTTGGAAGGGCGACCATGGGCCGCAGCATGTTCACGTCTACCGGGACGGTCGCCTCCTGGTGAAGTGGGATCTCGAGCAAGGCAAGGCGATGGAAGGCAAGGCGACCCGCCGTATTCTGCAGTTGATCCGTGAGATGGAAGAGGAGGGCCTGCTATGACCATCCTATCGGCGACCATCAACAGTAGGCGGCGGATCTTCGAAGTCGAAACGCCATCCAGATCATATCCGTATCCGTTTAGTAAATGCGATCCGATCCCGACTTCTGCCGATCCCATCATCGAGGTCTTCGTCGATCCGGAACTAGGTAATCAGGGCTTCACATACCGCCTTCGTTCCGGAGCTGAAGGATCTATCTTACTCGATCAGGTACTCGACTACAACAAAGATCCCTCCTATCTGCGGGATATGCTTCTGTATCAACTTACTGTTGAGGCTCAGAAGAGGATTGAGGACAGCCCTCTGAGTAAAAGGGAAATCATTCGCCGAATGGGGACATCAGCATCTCAACTTTATCGACTTCTTGACCAATCAAACTACTCAAAATCCGTAGATCAAGTTCTACGACTATTGAATGTGCTGGATTGCCAAGTTGAATTTGTGGTACATGCAAAAAGTGCATGAACTAGAGTGTCCGTGCGACTTACCGAACGAGAGAGACAGCACACAACCCAGGGGCTTCACCGGGCGGACGGCAATGCCGCCGCCCATTCGCCGACCGACTGTTGCCGGGCCATCCTGGCACGGCCGACAGCACTGCTGGCCTCTCCGATAGGAGCAAAGCCTCGGCTGGTGTAACTCCTCGAAATGATTGGCCGCCGCCCTCTGGCGGGGCTCCCCAACAATCTCATCTGCGGCCGTCAGGCCACAAGATACAGGTATAGGAACTATCAAAAGGCCGTCCGCCGCAGATTCGGCTGTTGGGGACACCCGCTAAATCGGCCACTCCTTACGTCTACTCCTGGTCACTTCGGCTACTCGGCGGCCTGCGGGTGCCACGGTGGCATGCGACGGGCTCCCGGCGGCATGGCGGTGCGGAGCGAGGTGGTGATTGCCCTCAAGCTTGTAGTCCCAGCCGATAACTATTGACGCTCCTCCCAATCTTCTAGCCTAAGGCCAACAATTCTTGCGAATTCCGATAAATTATGCGTCACGAGGCAGAGATCATTCGCTCTAGCAATGCTTGCTATCATCATATCATGAGGACCAATCACTTGACCAGTTCGTTCAAGATCAGCTCTTATCATCCCATAATATCCAGCGCATGAATCATCAAAAGGCAGACTCTGAATCGCATCAAAGAATCTGTTCAGCAAAATGAGATTCTCAGACACACGAGCTGATTTCCTCGCTCCATGAAGTAGCTCTGCCTTCACAATTGAACAGATTCGGATATTAGATGGCGATTCCCTCCTAATTCGCTCCACTAGCTGTTTGCTGGTATTTCTAAGGATTGAAATACACACGTTAGTGTCTAATAAGTACTTCACAGCGGCTCTCTCGTCTCAAGTTGCCCTTGGGCTGGCCGCTCAAGTTCTCCGCTCCATCCTCCAACCACTGAAGTGAAAAATTCCTCGGGCCAGCCGATAGGGAACTCGCGCTGCACAAGGTCAGCCAAGTAGCGAGAGATGCTCATCCCCTGTTCCTCTGCTCGCTTACGGATCTGCTCCACCACGGGGTCAGGAACGTACATGTGCAGTTGCGCCATCTTGCCCTCCCAGGCAACGTGCGCAGAACAATGTGCGCTATTTGTTTCTTGCGTCTTGCTGGCAAGAAGTCAACACCGATCTGGACTGGACTGATCAAAAAGGCCCAGCTTTCCGCTCCTGTACTCCAGGCCGCACGAAGAGGGGCGACGACGCCTACAGGGGCTTCATCGGGCGGTCGGCTTCGCCGCCGCCCATCGCGCCCAGCAGGAGTTGCTGGTCCCTCCCTGCCGGCCGGTGGTTCTGGCAGCCGCCCCCAGCATGGTCCGCACTCCGAATCTGGCGCAACTGCTCGGAATGATTGGCGTTCCCCTATTTGCGGGGCCCCATGCATTCTCATCCTGCGGACGGCAGGCCAAAAAAACAGGCATAGGAACAATCAAAAGGCCTGTCGCCGCAGATTCGGCTGTTGGGAGCACCCGCTTGGCTGCTCGCTTCTGCCGCCTACGCCTGGTCATTCTTAGGCTGCTCGATGAGTTGGCACCTCCAGCGGGCGAGATGACCGAGGGACGAGGTTCTTGAGGCGAGACTCCAGCAGGTCGATGAGCTGGTCACCTTCGCCGGCCTTGGCGGCCATCCACACTCGAAGCAGCACCTCGGTGTTGTACTCCATGCCGGCCGGCTCATCCTCTCGTGACTCCCACTGGGACACGACCGAGTGGTTCGCCATGTTCAGCACCCGGGCCAGGTCCGCTTGGCGCAGTCGCAGATGCTTGCGGATGAACCGGACTTCGGCTCCCGTCAAGCGAGCGGGCTTGACCACCAGGAGACGGAAAGCGGCCTCCTGAAGTTCCCGGAGGTTCACGTCGGGGAGCTGTTGTCCCCGCACCTCGATCATCGGCGGGTCGACCAGCACGATGGGGAACCCCAGCTCTGTGAAGATGAGGTCTGCCATCGGTCATTCCTCCTTGCCGCCGAGGCGGACTACTGTCACCACGAGCATCCAGGCCTCGAAGGCCACGACGATCCGCAGCGGCTCCTCCTCCACGGTCGGCCCCTCGAAGCAGTAGCTCCACGAGGCAGGTCCCTCGTCGTCGCGGTCACGACGGGGGACAGGGTGCCCGCGCTCCAGGGCGTTCGCGATGTCAGGAGCGGACACCTCCCGCTCGGTGCAACGCTGCCGGGCATGAGGCAGGATGCGGTAGCGGCCGGTCGCGATGGCCTCGGCCACCCGCTTCGATAGATCCTCAGGATCCAGCTTCGGTGACCTCAACGGCACCCCACGGGATTGCCCCCGTTCACCTTGCCCATGTTAGTAACTAACACGGGCGAGTGCAAAAGGCAACTCGAGGGAAAACAGCACGTTCCACTCACGCACCTTGGCCAAGCCAGCGAATGGGCGCCGGGCTTCGACGACCTCAGGGGCCTCAGCTAGTACCCCGTCACAGGGATTTCGACTGGTTGCCTGCTGCCGGGTGGGTGCCGGCCGACAGGTCGGCACCAGCCTCCTCCCCCTTCAGATCCTGGCACTGGCGGGCAGAGGAGCAAAGCGACCGGCGCGGAGGCCGGTCGCCACCCTGCCGCGGCCGGTTGCCACCCTTCTTTCCGACTGGTGGGTGCCGGCCTCTGTGCCGGCACCAGCCTCCTCCCCCTTCAGATCCTGGCACTGGCGGGCAGAGGAGCAAAGCGACCGGCGCGGAGGCCGGTCGCCACCAGGAATGCATTCGATTCGGGATGGAATTTTCCAGTATCCCTTAGCCGAGGTCTTGACCGGAGTCCTGGCTGAACCTCCAGGCCGCGCACGATCTGGCCCGCGGCCGTCCCCCCGTGCGGTCAGGACCAGCGGCTCTGCTGGCGGCGGCTGCTCCGGCCGGCACGGCGGCTGGGCTTGATCGCGTGCCCCTCGACCTGGTCGAGGCCGAGCCGCCAGGCGGCCTCCGCGCGGGCCTCGTCGATGACGTCGAGCACGGCGGCGACGTCCGAGTCCCCCTCGCGGCGCTGGAAGGTGCCGGTCAGGGGCGTCTCCGGGTGCAGCCGCCCCTGCTGGTACAGGTCCCAGATCTCGCCGGCGTAGTCGGTGGTGCGTAGCTGCGGGGCGAAGCGGCCCAGGTAGGCCGCCAGGTGCTCCACGTCCCGTGCGAAGAGCCTCCGGGCGTTGTTGTTGAGCGCCGAGTCGACGTGCTGGGGCAGGTCGATGATGACCGGACCGTCCGCCGCCAGCAGCACGTTGTACTCCGACAGATCTCCGTGGACGATCCCCGCGCAGAGCATCGTCACCACGTCCCGGATCAGGGAGGCGTGCACCCTCGAGGCGCCCGCCTCGTCCAGCGACACGTTCACCAGGCGCGGGGCGGGGTCGCCCTGCGCGTCCACCACCAGCTCCATGAGCAGCACGCCGTGGGCGAAGGCCAGCGGTCGGGGGACGCGCACCCCGGCGTCGGCCAGCCGCCGCAGCGCCTCGACCTCCGCGGCCTGCCAGGCCCGCTCCTGCTCCTGCCGGCCGAAGGCCGTGCTCTTCTGCATCGCCCGGGCGCTGCGGCTGTCCTGCGCTACCCGCCCCTCCTGGTAGAGGGCCCGGTGGTGGAAGCTGCGCTGCTCGGCCTCCTTGTAGACCTTGGCGCAGCAGAGCCCGGTGGCAGTGCGTACGATGTAGACTGAGGCCTCCTTCCCGCTCATCAGGGGCCGGACGACCTCGTCCACGAGGCCGCCGAGCAGCAGGGGGCGCAGCCGGTCGGGCGTCTTCATGCGGGCAAGGTAGGCGGTCGGGCCGGGGTCCGCCAGGGGAATGGGGAGCTCTCGCGGCACGTGCATCGAAGGGGCGCCGGGCAGCACGACGGGCTTCGCCGGAGCGATTCGGTTCGGACCGGTCGGCGGTCACACGCGGGCGAGGCGCAGTAGGACTCGTTCCGGGAGAGCCGCCCCGGCGGCAAGGGCGGGCGGTCGTACACCCCCGGGTTGACAGGTTGTCTGTGCTGTCTTACTTTTGTCTTACCGGGGGGGGCAATGCTCAGCACGACGGTCTCTTCGAAAGGGCAGGTGGTCATCCCCAAGGAGGTCCGGGACCTCCATGGGTGGACGTCCGGCACCGTGCTGGTGGTCGAGGTGCAGGGTGATGCCGTCTTGCTCCGCCCGGCGCCAGCCTTTCCGCGGACGACGGTGGATGACCTGCTCGGTTGCCTGCCCTACCCTGGGGAAGCGAAGACCCAGGAAGAGATGGACGCCGGGATCGCCGAAGGGGCGAGGCGCAGCCGATGATCGCCCTGGACACCAACGTCCTGGTCCGGCTCATCACCCGGGACGACCCCCAGCAGGCGCAGGCTGCGGCCGAGGTCATGCGTGCCGAGGCGCTCTGGCTGTCCAAGACCGTCTTGCTGGAGCTGGTCTGGGTGCTGGGCTACACCTACGGGTTCGACCGGCCGAACATCACGCTCGCGCTCACCACGCTCCTGGGGCTGGAGCACCTGCGGGTCGAGGATGCTGCTGCGGTCGCCGTGGCCGTGCGCTGCTACGGGCAGGGCATGGACTTCGCCGACGCCCTGCACCTGGCCTCGTCCGAGGATGCCGCCGAGTTCGTCACCTTCGACCGCAAGCTCTCGTCCAGGGCGCAGGAGATCCAGGGGACGACCCCGGTGCGGCTGCTCGGGGGGGCCTGGGGTTGACCCGCTTCGGTGGGCATCCCGACACGGCAGGAGCCGTGGCTTCGCCACCTACGCCGGGCGCTGCCTCGGGGAGCTGCGGGGCTGCGGGCGTTGCGCTACGGCTCGAGCAAGCGCTGGCTGGTCGGGCCTTTGTCTTCTCGGCCACGGCCAACGCGACGATTGGGACGCGCGCCCGGCCGAGCTATACTGGGAAGAGCAGGAGACGAGGATGATCGCGAAAGTCGTCCGCCGACTCGACCGCAGCAGTGAATCCGAGGCTGCCCTGGACCTCGCCTACTGGCTCTCGCGCTCGCCGGCCGAACGGGTGGAGGCGGTGGAGGAGCTGAGGAGGCAGCACCATGGTGACGCAGCCCGACTTCAGAGAGTGGCTCGAGTGCTTGAACGCCCGCGGCGCTGAGTACGTCGTCGTCGGTGCCCATGCGCTCGCGTTCCACGGGGTCGTGCGCTACACCGGCGATCTGGACGTCCTGGTGCGGGCGACGCCCGAGAACGCGCGCACCGTCATCTCCGCCCTGGCCGACTTCGGCTTCGGCTCGCTCGAGCTGCGCGAGGAGGATTTCGCGGACCCGGACCGCGTGGTCCAGCTAGGCTTCCCGCCCGTCCGCATCGACCTCATCACGAGCCTCTCCGGCGTTCCCTGGGAGCAGGCTTGGGAGGGAAGGGTCGCTGGCGACTACGGGGGCGTGCCCGTCTGCTTCCTCGGCCGCGACGAGCTCGTCCGCAACAAGCAGGCCTCGGGGCGCCTGAAGGATCTCGCCGATCTCGAGGCGCTGGGGGAGCTCGTCGAGTAGCGCGGGCAGACACCCGTGCTCGGAGTCTCTCCCCTTCCGGGCAGGCTGCACTCCTGGGGAAGCGCTTCCGGCGGCGGTCGACCGGCGAGGGCCGCGATATCGGCGGTCTCGAGGGCCTGCTCGTGGACGCGCAGGTCGGCCAGGGACGCGGCAGCCGGCTCGCTCCCGGGGCGGGAAGCCCAGAAGGCACCGTCCCTGTCCAGGGGAGCCTCGGCCGGCGTGCTCGCTACGGGTCTGCCACTCAGATGGACGGAGAGCCCCCGCGCACCGTGGGAAATCGCCACGTGGGTCCACCGGCGCGGCAGGAGCGGAGTCGTGCAGAGGACAGCCGAGCCGTCCTCCTCGTCCCCGGGCCCCGAACGCACGACGAGGCGCCGGGAGCCGGAGGCGAACCAGAGCCGATGACGAACAACGACCTCGTCGATCGGCTGAGGACTTTCTCCGCGGCGGTGCGGATCCCGTCCGATCAGGGAGAGCTCGTGGAGCGGGTCACGAGCTTTGCGAAGTAGTCGTCGGGGCTCGTGCCGTACGTGACCTGGAATGCTTCATCCATCTCCTCGCCGCGCAGCAGCCGGCCGAGCAGGTCCTGGAGCTTGGGCCGGCCCTGCCTGGCGATCAGGTCGTCGATCAGCAGCGCATACTGTGCGAAGAGGAAGAGGAACCGCTCGCTGTCGGGCAACGACATCGTCGCGGCCGAGTCCTCCCAACGGGAGCGATACTGCGACGGAGGCACCGCCCGGCCGAGTCGCCACCACGCGATGACGTGCTCCCGGTCGAAGTAGCCGTCGACCCCCATCTGGTCGGCGCTCGCGGTCGCGAGTCCCTCCTCGAACCAGGGAGGCAGCCTGAGCATCCCCGACCACCCGAGGTGCTGGAAGAGGAGCGCGTGGCTGAGCTCGTGCCGCAGGTAGGTGTCGAGATGGATCTCCCGGCGTTCGCTCTGCGCCACGGCTCGCGGCGAGACGAAGACCCGCCCGCGCACCGGCAGCGCTCGGAATCTCGCCGAGCCTCCGGAGAGCCGGCGGTACTCGGCCTCGCTGCTCGTGAGGAGCACCTCCGGGCGAAGGCGGAAGGTCAGCCCATGGAAGCTCTCGACCTGCCCGACCAGCTCGTCCATGACCGCTGCGACTCCCCCGGCCACACCGCGCGTGTCCGGGTGGTGAAGGACGGCCGCTCGTGAGCGCTCGATGCGGTCGAATCCTGGTGCCCACGGCAGAAACGGCATCCCCCGTCCCCACCCGGCCTGGTAGACCAGCACGGCGAGCATCACACCGACGCCAGCAGTCAGCAACTGCTTGATTCTCTTCGGGATGAGTGAGCGGTTCGCGGGGGCGTCCTTCGACATTCGCAGTGTTCCGTCTTCCTGCAGAGGCGAGTCGCGCTCACTGTACCGACCCAGAGCCGGCGGCACAATTCCCGCATTGCCCGCGTCTCTCTCCCGAGAACCTCCCCTGGAGCTCGGTGGCGGAGCTGGGGGGACGGTGCGACGAGGGATTCACCTGGGACGGTTGAGCACTAGAGTACACTACCATCCCTGCCCAGCCCCCTGCCGGGTCCGCGGGTCGCGCTCCCTCGCCTTGACGCTCTGCCCCGTCGCAGCGAATCCCTGCCGGAGGTGATGGAGCATGGAAGAGCGCGAGACCCGTCGTCACAGCCTCATGGTGCAGCTACAGCAGGCCGAGGAGGAGCTGCGGCAGCGGGCCTACGACTGCACCTGCTCGATGTATCGCGACGACCCCATGGAGGTGTTTCGGCTGCGGCTCGCCGAGCACGATGCGGTCGAGGCGGCCGTGAAGCGGCTCCGGGAGGAGCTGGGCCAACTCGACGCGGAGCTGGGGGAGTGAGGAGCGGGGTCGGCGAACGCTTTGATCTCATTGAGGATCCGAAAGAAGCATCTTGACATCCAAGGTGCACAGCATCATGATGTTTGCATGAGAACGACCCTCACGATCGAAGATGACCTGGCCCGGCGGCTCAAGGAGAAGGCGCGTCGGGAGGGGCGGCCGTTCAAGACGGTGGTCAACGAGGTGCTGTGCGCTGGGCTCGGCGGGCCGGGGCGGCCGGTGGAGCGCCCGGCGTTCGAGGTGGTGCCGGTCCACGCCGGCTTTCGACCCGGCATCGATCCGGCACGGCTCAACCAACTGCTCGACGAGCTCGAGACCGACGACTTCTTCGACGAGGCGTCCTCGTGATCCTTCCGGACGTGAACCTCCTCGTCTACGCCTACAACGCGGACGCCCCGCACCACGCGGCGGCCCGCGCCTGGTGGGAGAAGACGCTCGTCTCGGGCGAGGAGGTCGGCATCCCGTGGGCCGTCTCCCTGGGCTTCGTGCGGCTGATGACCCACCCCCGCGTGCTGGTGCGTCCCCTCGAACCCGAGCGGGCGATCCAGTACGTCCAGTCGTGGTTCGAGCTGCCCGCGGTCCGCGCCCTCGAGCCCGGTGCACGCCACCTCGAGATCCTCATCCACCTGCTGCGACCGCTGGGAGTCGCCGCCTCGCTCACGACCGACGCCCACCTCGCCGCGATCGCCATCGAGTACCGGGCCGAGCTCTGCTCCAACGACGCGGACTTCGCCCGTTTCTCCGGCCTCGTCTGGCGCAACCCACTGGGCTGACGCGCAGCTCGACGCCGAGGGGTCCGAGCGTCGTCTCCCTGTCCTGTACCGAAACTCAGCCGAGCGGTGCTGGGATAGGTACGGCGACTACCCTGGGGCGGTCAGCGATCCGTTGGTGCCGGAGTTGAACTCGACCTCGCCCCGAACGCGACATCTCGAGCCCAGAATGTCGCGTTGGCGCCGGAGTAGAACTCTACCTCGCCCCGAACGCGACATCTCGAGCCCAGAATGTCGCGTTGGCGCCGGAGTAGAACTCTACCTCGCCCCGAACGCGACACCTCGAGCCCAGAATGTCGCGTTGGCGCCGGAGTAGAACTCGACCTCGCCCCGAACGCGACATCTCGAGCCCAGAATGTCGCGTTGGCGCCGGAGTAGAACTCTACCTCGCCCCGAACGCGACACCTCGAGCCCAGAATGTCGCGTTGGCGCCGGAGTAGAACTCTTCCTCGACGATGGCGACCCCGGCGATCTCGCTCTCCCTAGCGGACGATGGCCTGGAACCCCTCTGCGCAAAGCTGCGGCAAGAACGCGGTCAGCTCGTCGATCTCCGTGGCGGTCGGACGCCGGGTCTTCATCGTTCGTCTCCTTCGAAAACCGCCGGGGCGGTCCACCTCGCTCAACGCAGCACTCCGAAGGAGCGCTCGGGCAGGACGACGTAGTGCAGCTCCTGGGCGGAATCGACGTTGGAGTTGAGGGTGATGCGGTTGGGGGCGGCGAAGCAGCCGCAATCACGAAGGAATTCGGTCGAGCGGCCGGCCTCGCCGAGCAGCCGACGCATCCTGGATTCCTGGGTGTGACCGCTGACGACGGTTCCGGGGAAGGGGTGGTCCGTCGCGACGGAGAGACGCTTCTCGCGGATCTGGGGGTCGAGCTTCGTCCCCAGGAGGAGCTGCCGCTGCGATAGCAGCTCCCGCTGGGCGGCCAGCGGATCGCCCGTCAAGCCGGCGTGGACGAAGAGGAAGTCCTCGCACTCCCTGAACCAGGGGAGGCTCGCCAGGAACTCGAAGTGGGCCGTGGGGAACTTCCGGGCGAAATCGGTCGCGGAGGAGGCGCCGTAGTGGGCAGGAGTCTCCCCTCCCGGGTTCCAATAGCGAGCGCTCCAGTTCCGGGACCAGGCCATGTCCGGCAGGCCACTAGGCCAGCCGAGGGCCCGCAGGCAGGCCAGGTCGTGGTTGCCGAGGATCGGGAAGAAGCGCTCGGGCCGGCGCGCCCGCAGATCGATCAGGAAGTCGAGCAACTCTTTGATCTGACTGCCGTTGTCGATGTAGTCGCCCAGGGTCACGAGGAGGTAGCGGTCTCCGTATTCCGCGTCGAGCTGCGCCAGCAGCCGCTGGAACAGGTCGAGGTGGCCGTGCAGGTCCGCGACCGCGACCAGGGGGCGGTCCCCGCGGGTGAACCGGGTCTGGGGCTGCTGCTCGCTCATGCTCTGCTCTCCTCGGCCTGGCGCGAGCCGTAGCGGGCCCGCCACCCGGTGCTGTCCTCGTGCCGTTGCAGGAGGTCCGTTGCCAGCCCCCCGATCTCGGCGGCCAGCTCCACCCCGTCGCGCCACCGCTGGGGGATGGCCTCCAGCCCCAGCAGGAGGCCCAGGAGGTTGCCGGTGATGCTGCCGGTGCTGTCGCTGTCGCCGGAGTGATTGACGGCCAGGCGTACGCCCCGGGCGAAGTCTTCGCCGGCCGCGAGCGCGCAGCACAGGGAGATGGCCATCGCCTCGTGGCCCTGCCAGCCCCCGCCGAAACCGTGCAGGACCTCGGGGGAGGGGAGCGGACGGCCGACGGTCTGCAGGGCTCGCTCCAGCAGGTCGAGCACCGGCTTGTGACCTTCGTACTGCTTCAGGATCGGGATCGTCGCGTCGATCGCGGGCCGCAGCTCCTCCCCCGCGACCAGCCGGGCGATCACCGCGGCGAAGAACCCCGCGGGCAGGTATCCCGACGGGCTGCCGTGGGTGAGCGCGCCGCAGTCGGCCCCGAGCGCGAAGGCCGCCACGGGGTCGGCGACGATCAGCCCCACCGGCGCCATCCGCATCAGGGCCCCGCAGCCCGCGCTGTCGTTGAGCGGATGCGCGCGTGATCCCGCGACCTGGGAGCGCGTCCCCGCCAGGCAGGTGTTGCCCGGGGCGCGCCGCACCTGCAGCGCGGCGACCTTCCCGAGCCAGCCGTGGTGCTGGACCTCGGCGAAGTCGGGGTGCCGCGAGGTCTCGTCCTGGGTACTCAGCCAGCGCAGGTACGCCTGATGGACCATGTCGGCCAGCTCTCGCGGGTCCCGGTCCAGCCCTTGGGCGAGGCCCACCAGCAACCCCTCGGCCGTGAAGAGGGTCATCTGCGTGTCGTCGGTGACCTGGGCGAGCCGGTGCCCCCGGGGATCGAGCTCCTGGATCCCCTCCGGGCCGTAGCGCCGGCGGATGGAATCCCAGGGGTCGAACTCGATGGGCCACCCCAGCGCGTCGCCGATGGCTCCGCCCAGCAGACAGCCCTGGAAGTGCCCTCGTGTGCGTCGGTTCGTCGTCATCGCGTCTGCTCCTGGGGGGTAGCCCCCTGCTCGGCTAGCTGCGCCGCGACCTGCGCGGCGATCGCGAAGGTCTGGACGTGCAGCGGCACCAGCTTCGTCTCCAGCGGCTCCTGGTATCCGCCCGCGACCACGAAGAAGAAGGGCAGGCGCAGGTCCAGGGCCAGGGTCTCCATGACCAGCCGGTCCCGCTCCGCCAGGAACTCACTGGTCATCGCCGCCCGGCCGAGCGGGTCGTCCTCGTGCGGGTCCATGCCGGCCTGGTAGATCACCAGATCGGGCCGGCTGGTCGCGGCGAGCGCGAGGGCCTCGTGCAGGTAGCCCCGGTAGGCCGCGGCGTCGCCCGGCGCGACGTCCTGTCTGAACGCCCGGGCGCCGGTGCGGCCGCCCATCCGCGAGCCGCAGATCGAGAAGGTGGTGAGGTTGGGCAGCGTCTCGGTGAACTCCGCGGTGCCGTTGCCCTCGTGCTCGTCGCAGTCGATCACCAGCACCTGCCGCTCCGGGTGCAGGGCCGCTACCAGGGCCAGGCCGTTGAAGGTGCAGAAGCCCTCCCCGCGGTCCGCGTGCGCGTGGTGGAAGCCCTGGCCCACGTTGGCCGCGATCCCCTCGGCCAGGGCCAGCTCTGCCGCGCACAGGTTGCCCCCGTTGATGGCCAGCACCCCGTCCCGGTAAGGCTCGCTCCAGAAGCCGAACGCGCTCGTCGCCAGGGGGCCGTGCCCAGTGAAGATGCTGTCGACGTAGCCGGGATCGTGGATGAGCTCGAGCTGCTCGCGGGTGACCGGAGTCGGCGCGACCAGCCGGGCGTAGCCCGCAGCCTCGGCCCCCGCGGCGATCAGCGGCAGCTTGCGCATCGAGGTCTGGCGGGTCTTGGCATAGTAGCTCGGCGCATAGGCGGTGCTGACGGGTACGGTCTTCATCGCAGCTCCTCCAGGGTGTTCTCCAGCTCGGCCTCGGGGTAGTTCAGCGCGATCGCCGTGAAGCGCTCCAGCAGGGGCTCGAGGGGACCCTCCAGGTCCGCGAGGCGGCAGCTCACCCCGACCCGGTGTCGCAGGTCGTGGAGCTGCAGCCGGCTCTGCTCCCCCGCACACTCGGTCACGGCCAAAAAGCGCCGGATGGCCGGGACCGCCTGCTCCCAGAGCAGGGTGAACTCGAAGGTGATGGGGTCCACGTGCCCCCGGACCCGGATCAGCCCCGCGGCCATCGCGGTCAGCAGGATGGGGACCCGGTCGCGGTGCCAGTGCCGGGGCTGGATCCTCGCGGACAGCTCCTCGGGCAGGCCGATCCGCCGCGCCTGGGCCGGGTCGGAGATCCAGCGGGCGTGCTCGTCGATCAGCGCATACTCGCCGGTGATCCCATTCAGCCAGTAGCCGTCCTTCATCGACGCTCCTCCCCGTCCTGCTCTGGCTCCTCGTCCTGCTCCGGCTCCTCGGCGGTCTCCGGCTCCTCGCTCGTCTCGGGCGCTTCCGGGTTCTCCTGCCGGCAGAGCTTCCAGTAGTTGCGGGAGAACTCCGTGTCCCACTCGTCGAGCTCGATCTCCTCGTGGCCCTGGCCCACGTCCGGGTTCTGCTCCGGGCGCTCCTCGGGGATCGGCGCCAGCTCGTCCAGGGGCTTCCGCTCGTCAATCTGCTGCTTGGTCATCTGCTCCCTCCTGCTGCGTGCCCGTCGATTGTCGTGCGCCGCGGAAGCTGGCCAGGGGTCGGGCCCGGCCTCCCTCTGGCCCGACTCGATCCTGACCAGCATCTCCCGGGCTGCGACAGAATGTGTCGCATGCTCCCCGGGGCCTCTCTCCAGGCGGCTGTCCGCCCGACGACTCCGGCTCCCCGGGACGACCGACCCGTCGGCGAGGTGGGGTCGGACAAGATCTCTACTCGGAAGCAGCGCAAACTAAGCCCGGAGTCGGGAAAAAATCGCGCGGCGCTCCCTCCTGCTGCCTGGGTGTAGGGTGTTTTTGATGGTGTGGCGGGTGTGGCGGGTGTGGCAGGTCTGGCGAGCCCGGGGTGTGGGTGGCGTGAGGACGAGAAATCGTATGCTTGACAGCATTATGTTTCGGCGCATAATTTTGGCATGAACTTCGTCGATCGCACCGCCGAGCTGGCCCGCCTCGACCGGCTGCAGCCCCCCGGCCTCGCCGTGCTCTGGGGGCGGCGTCGGGTGGGCAAGACGCGCCTGCTGCTCCAGTGGTGTCACCGCCGGGGCGGGCTGTACACCGTCGCCGACCAGTCCGCGGAGCCGATCCAGCGGCGCTACCTGGCCGAGGCCATCGGCACTCGCCTCCCGGGGTTTGCCGACGTCGTCTACCCCGACTGGCGCGCCCTCTTCTCGGCCCTGGCCCGGCAGGGTGGCCGGGGGGCGCTGGGCGGCCCGCTGATCCTCGACGAGGTCCCGTATCTCATCGCCGCCTCGCCGTCCCTCGCCAGCGTGCTGCAGGCCTTCGTCGACCACGAGGGGCGGGACGCGGGGATCCTGCTCCTGCTCGCCGGCTCGAGCCAGCGGATGATGCACGGCCTCGTGCTCGACGGCAGCGCGCCGCTCTACGGGCGGGCGCGGGAGGCCTTCGAGCTCCTCCCTCTCCCCGCCGGCTACCTCGGGGAGGCGCTGGCGCTGCCCGACCCGCGCGCGGCCCTGCGGGCCCATGCCGTCTGGGGCGGGATCCCCTGGTACTGGGAGCTGGCCGAGCCCTTCGGCGCGGACCTCGACGGGGCCGTCGACGCCCTGGTGCTCGATCCGGCCGGCCCGCTGCACCGTGAGCCCGACCGCTTGCTGGCCGAGGAGCAGCCGACCGCCACCGCCCTGCGCCCCCTGCTGGACGCCATCGGCGCGGGCGCGCACCGGCTGTCGGAGATCGCCGCCCGGATCGGCCAGCCCGCGACCTCCCTCAGCCGGCCCCTGGGCCGCCTGGTGGAGCTGGGCTTCGTGCGCCGGGAGCAACCCTTCGGGGACTCCGAGCGCACGGCCAAGCGCTCCCTCTACCGCATCGCCGATCCCTTCCTGCGGCTCTGGTTCCGGGTCGTCGCCCCCCGGCGGGCCCTGCTGGTCGCGTCCCCGCGGGCGGTCCGGCAGGAGCTCTGGAGACAGACCCGCACCGCCTTGCTCGCCGAGGCCTGGGAGGAGCTCTGCCGGCAGGCCGTCCCCCGCCTGGCGGAGTCGTTGCCGTGCGCCTTCGGGCCCGCGGCCCGCTCCTGGAGCGGGGCCGGTCCCGAGTGGGACGTCGTCGCCCGCTCCCTGGACCGCGCGACGCTCTTGCTCGGCGAGTGCAAGTGGGTGGAGGGCCCGGTCAGTGAGGAGCTGCTCGACCGGACCTACCAGGAGCTGCTCCGCAAGGGACGACCAGGAGGTGGCGGGGGGCCGGGGACACCCGGTGCGCGGGGAGCGGAGGCCACGGATCCGGTGTACGTCCTGTTCGTCCCAGGCGCGCCGCCAGGTGGGATCTCCGGCAAGCCGTATCGGGTGATCGGGGGCGCCGAGGTCCTGGCCGCCTCGAGGTGAGCACCCGCAAGGTCCGTCGAGCCCTTTGGGCAGGTCGGTCGGACTTCCGGCCGCCGCGCGCACCGCGCTCAACCGAGGACGTTGACGAACGGCAGATGATCCGACTCTGCCGTCCTGCCGTCCGGCTCGACGTAGACCGCGTCCCCGGGGCCGAAGCAGAGGGCCATCCGCTTCTCCCAGCGGTGGCTCCAGCTCACCACGGCCGCGATCGCCGCAGCCCGCCGGGCCGGGGTCAGCTCGCCGGCCGGGGCCGACGGCTCCGGGTCGACGATCCCGATCACCTCGTCCGTGGACCGGGGGCCGTCCGCGTCCAGCTCCGTGACGAACGCCACCTGCCGGTAGGCGCCGATCGCGGGCATGAAACGGACCGCCAGGTAGGGGTAGGGCAGCGGCGGCGGCTGGGGACCCCTGTTCTTGCGCTTGCTCATCTCGCACCTCCCGGACCGGCTCGGCCTGGTCCTTTTCCGTCTCTTTCGGGATGCGACATCTAGTGTCGCATGCGCACCGGGGCCGCATGCGACAAGGTCGTCGTCTCCTTGGCCCCGGCTCTCCGGGGCATCCGACCCGTCGGAGGGGAGGGGACGGACAAGGGCTCTACTCTGGCGCAGCGGAAACTAAGCCTGAAAAGGGGCTGGGGGAAGAGAGGCGCCGATCCGGTCGATGCCAGACGGGTCATCGCCCCTGGCCTCCCGTGACACCGAGCTGCGCCAGCGCGAGCATCTGGTGATCCCGGCGCCGGCCGGGCGCTCGCGGATCCTGGCCCGTCTGCCTCGCCGGAGACGGTCCCGCACAAAGGAGCTGAGATGGGCGGCATGTTGGGGGCGCGCTGCGCGTGTGGCTACGACGCTGGAGGCATCTACGCCGGAGGCGGAATGCTCGATTTCGAGACCTACTTCGCGATCCCTGCCCACTGTGGGCACTGCCGGAGGCTGGTCGTCGTCAACTACCTGAACAAGCGTCTCGCCTGTCCGACCTGCAGGCGAAAAGTACTTCCCTATGACGATCCGAAACTGCGGAAGTCCCTCACGCCGCGCGAGCAGGCGAAGATCCAGCACCTCTTCGACTGGAGCCACGGCGGCAAGTCCTTCTCGCTGGAGGGTTGCGACTATCTCTGCCCGTCCTGCGGGGAGTTCCGCCTGCGGTTCGAAGACATCGGTTGCTGGGACTGACCGGACCCGGTCGCTGACGGTGGTGCGTTTCGCGAGGGGCCGGGGCACATGCCAGGCGTGACCCTCGCAAGGCGATGTGGGCAGTCCGGCGTCGCCAAGCTGGTCGCCAGGCCAGGAGGAACGAGCATGGCAGACGAAGAGCTGGTGATCAGGGCAAGGCCGACGAGGTCCCTACACCTCGGCATCCCGGGCAGCCCGACGACGCCTGCCCCATCTGCGGGAAGCTGATGGTCGCGACCACCGGGGAGCTGCCGGTGGTCGTGAG
>JAVEVO010000309.1:0-3524 GCA_034005005.1 Myxococcota bacterium | reverse complement strand
GGGCCGGCATTCTCCCTCTCCCTCGCCCTCGCCCTCGCCCTCGCCCTCGCCCTCGCCCTCGCCCTCGCCCTCGCCCTCGCCCTCGCCCTCACCCTCGCCTTCACCCTCGCCCTCACCCTCGCCTTCACCCTCGCCCTCACCCTCGCCCTCGCCCTCGCTGCTCTCGGGGTCATCGTCCTCGCAGCCGAGGACCCCGAGGGTCCCGAACGCCACCAGGACCACCAGCCCGAACCGGATCGTCAGCGTCTTCATGGCTCCCACTCCTGCGACGTATCGGCCTAGATGGCCAAAAAACGAAAAATCTCAAAGGGTTGCTGCGATCTCCAGCAGCAGCGAGCGCCCGGGCCCGTTGATGCTCGAGCCGTGGGTCCGGTAGATCTCGTCGGTCAGGTTCTCGAGCACCAGCGCCCAGCGGAACCAGGAGGCGACCTCCCAGCCGGCCCGCAGGTCCGCGACGAGGTAGCCCGGCGTCCCGCCCAGGGGGATCCGGGGGTCTGCGAGGTCCGTGGGCGCGAGCCGGTCCTGTCGGTCGGCCCAGCGCAAGCCTCCGCCGAGCTGCAGCCCCACCAGATGGCGGACCTCGCTCCGCCAGGTCAGCTCCACGGTCCCGTGCAGGGGCGGGACCCGGGACAGGGGCACCCGTTCTTCGCCGGTGCTCCCGCTCCCCACCGCCGGCCCTTCGCCCCAGGCGTAGCTCAGGGTGCTCTCGAGGAGGAGGCCGGCGGGGAGCGAGGCCCGGAGGCTGCCCTCGAGGCCCTGGACCACGGCGCGCTCCCCTGCGTTGACCAGCCGCAGGTGGTTGCGGTTGTCCCGGCACACGGCGCCGGCGATCCCCCCCGGGCAGCTCGTGATGCTCGCCTGTTCCCGGGTGATGGCGTCCTCGAGCAGGGTCCGGAAGATCCACAGCTCGCCACTCAGCCGGGAGCGATCGAGGCGGACCCCCGCCTCCAGCGTGGTCGAGCGCTCGGGCTGCAGGTCGGGGTTCTCGATCTGGTAGCCCGGGCCCGTCTGCTGGCGCGCGGTCAGGTCGTCCAGGTTCGGCGCCCGGAAGCCGCCGTCCACGTTGAGCAGCACGGAGAGGGGCCGCCAGGGCTGGTAGCGGAGCCCGAGCTCGCCGACGACGGCCGTCCAGGCCGCGTCCACGGCCAGGCTGCCCGATGCGAGGTCCGCGGGGGCGTCGGCCGCGGCCCGGGCCAGCCGGCCGCCTCCCCGCAGGCTCAGCCGCTCGCCCAGGGCCAGCTCGCCCCGGGCGAACAGGCCACCGGTCGAGTAGCGCGAGCCAGCTACGTACTGCCCCCGGGTGTCGAACCGGTAGATGTCCAGATCGGTGAAGCCGGTCCAGACCGTCGAGTCCACGGTGTCCTGGTAGCCGTCGAGCCCGGCCGCGAGGCGCAGGGTCGCGAACCCGAGCGCGAAGGGGCGGCTGTCGCCCCGCCAGGCCAGGCCGAGGGTGTTCACGTCGTCCCGACCGCCGTTCTCGGTGAACGAGAGGGGGCGGGCGAGATGGCGCCGCTCGTGCTGGCGCTGGAACGACAGGGTGCTGCGCCACGACCGCAGCAGCCGGCCGGCGGGCCGCTCGCCCTCCCACGCCAGGTAGGCGAGGGTGCGGAACTGCTCGTCGTACCAGAGGCACTCGCGGGCCTGGGCCTCCCAGGGGGGGCAGCGATCGGTGCGGGGCGCGTCGTACTGGCGGTAGAGGTAGCTGGCCGCGGTGAGGTGCTGGCCGTGACCGAGGTCGAGGACCAGGCGCAGGTCGCCGGTGAGCTCCTCGTAGCCGGTGCCGAGCTGGGTGCGGCCGTCCGCGGCCAGGGCCGGAACCCGGGCCTGTTGCCCGGTGGTGTCGCGCAGGGCGCCGCCGCTCTCCACCAGGCCCGCCCGCCGGAGCCCGACCCCGCCGAGCAGGCCGAACCCGCGTGCGTGGGAGAGCCCGAGCTGGGCCCGGGCGCCGGCCTCCCCGTCGGCCGTGCCCCCCCGGGCCAGCAGGCTGGTGATCGCGGACCACCCCGCGCCGCGCGTTGCCGGTGGCGGCTCCAGGGGGTGGACCTCGATGGCGCCTCCCAGCGCGTCCGAGCCCCGCAGCACCGAGGCGCCGCCGCGGACGACCTCGACGCTGCGGAGGACCCGGGGATCGATGGTAAAGAAGTACTGATTCGGTCCCTGGCGGAAGAGGCTGTTGTTGAGGCGGACGCCATCGAAGAAGAGGCCCACCTGCTGCCCGGTGAGGCCCCGGACGTAGGGTGAGCCCTGGCTGGACGCGGTCTGCTGGACGTAGACGCCCGGCTCGTACGCGAGGGCCTCGGGCGCGCTGCGCGGGAGCCGGGCCCGGAGCTGCCGGAGCAGCACCTCGGAGCCGGCCCGCCGCTCCAGTTCGGCCGGGCGCGGCTGCCGGAGGCGGGTCACCTGGCTGGAGTAGGTCGCGGCCGCGGGGTCCGCCGGCGCGGTGGGGTCGACGACGGGCTTCGGGGGCTCGGGCAGGGGGGGCACGGGCGATGTCGGTGGAGCGGGTGTCGGCGGGAGGGACGTCGTCGTGCAGGGGGGCGGCGCGTCGAGAGCGGGGGCCGGCGCTGGCTCTGCCTCGCTTTGGGCGCTGCTCGCGAGCAGACCGACCACCAGCACGAGCCGCGCGCCGGCCCCGCGGGCGGTCGTGCGGGCCCGCGTGCTGTCCCGGTGTGGCTCTCGCGTGCGGCCATGGTCCACGTTCTTCACCCTTTCAGCAATAGCAGGGGGCGGGCCGGGCGGACATGGGGTGAACACCCCAGCGGTGCTGGCCCTCGGCCCTCCTCGCTGGTCGGCAGGGAGACGGCTGGGAACTCGGTGGGGCCGGGCCTCGTACCCGTCATGGGTCATCTACTGGGGATGGCCGCCAGTCAGGAGGAGACGACCATGAAGCACCTCATCATCCTGTCCGGTGTCGCTCTGCTGGCCCTGGCGCTCTCGGCCTGCAGCGACGACGAGGCCTCGACCGGCACGGTCCGCGTCACCCTGCAGGACGCCCCGGCGAACGTCGAGAAGCTGCTCGTGCCCGTGTCGGAGGTCGCGATCCACTTCGTGCCCCAGGGCCAGACCGAGACCGCGCCCGACGACGCCGCCGCCGACCCCGGCGACGACCCCGAGACCGCCGGCTGGCGCACGATCCTCGCCGAGGAGAAGACCTTCGACCTGCTCACCTTGAAGGACAACCCGACGGACCTCGGTGACCTGGAGCTGGTCGCCGGCAAGATCACCCAGATTCGGCTGTACATCTCCGAGACGGCCAAGACCAAGGTCACGGTCGCCGGTGTCGAGCACGACGTCGAGGTCCCCTCCGGCAAGGTCAAGATCGTCGGCAACGTGGACGTCGTCCCTGGCGACGAGACGGTCCTCGCGCTGGACTTCGACGCCCTCGACTCCTTGAAGGAGCAGGCCGCCGGCTACAAGCTGGTCCCGACCATCAAGCTGCTCCGGTAGCCCTCGGGGTGGCTCCCCAGCCAGCCTATTCAGGCAAGCTGCAGGGAGATCGGGCAGTGGTCCGAGCCCAGCACGGT
>JAVEVO010000150.1:0-16773 GCA_034005005.1 Myxococcota bacterium | reverse complement strand
GTCCGAGGAAGGGCGGCCGACCCGCGACGACGCGGTACAGCAGCACGCCGAGGGCATAGACGTCGCTGCGCGCGTCGAGCTCGACACCCCGCGCCTGCTCCGGTGACATGTACTCGGGGGTGCCGCAGGTGCTCCCCGCCACGGAGATCTGGCTCATCCCGCCCAGCAGGCCGGGATCGAGCGCCTTGGCCAGGCCGAAGTCGAGCACCTTCACCCCGTCGGGCGGGTCCGACTCCTCGTTGACCATGACGTTCTCGGGCTTCAGGTCGCGGTGGATGATCCCGTGGCGGTGGGCCTCCTCGAGGGCCCGGCAGACCTGGATGCAGATCCGCAGCAGCCGCTCCTCGGGCAGCGGGAAGACCTCCGTGGCGAGGCTCTCCAGGCTCTTGCCGCGGAGGTACTCCATGGTGATGTACAGCAGCCCGGAGGCGTCCTCGCCGTGGTCGACGATGGAGATCACGTTGGGGTGGTCCATGGCGGACACGGCGAGCGCCTCCGCCTTGAACCGCTTGATCAGGTTGCGGTTGTTCAGGTAGCGGTGGTGCAGCACCTTCACCGCGAAGTGCCGCCCCAAGGTGGCGTGGCGCGCCAGGTAGACCCGCCCCATCCCGCCCGAGCCGAGCAGCCGCTCGATGATCCACTTGCCGCCGATGGTCGCGCCGGGCGGGAGATCGTCCTGGGAGGCCCCGCAGCGTGGGCACACACCGCTGGTCGCCGAGCTCTCAGTCCCGCAGGAGAAGCAGCGCATCCTCGTGCCCCAGCCCCCGGCCAGCCTGCCGGCTGGGCCCAGTCCACGGGACGGGACGATACCACCGCCGCCGGTCGCGGGCAAGGCGCCTGGCGCGCGTCCCCGGGCCACCCCTCCCCCGGAGGCCGACCTCGCCCGGTCCCGGCCGTCCACCCCCACGGAAGCATCGACGCGCGCCCGGGGACCCGCTATCTTTCCCCTCCATGGAGCTACGTGACCCGGTCCATGGCAGCATCGAGGTCCTCCTCCCCGAGGTGGCCATCCTCGATCACCCCGTCTTCCAGCGGCTGCGCTCGATCAAGCAGCTCGGCTTCTCCCAGTTCTCCTTCCCCGGGGTCACGCACACCCGGCTCTCGCACTGCCTGGGGACGATGCACCTCGCCACCCTGGCCTTCGACTCGATCTTCGATGCGCACTTCTCGTTCCAGCACCCGGCGAATCGTCGGCGCCTGCGCGAGACCGTGCGGCTCGCGGCCCTGCTCCACGATCTGGGGCACCCGCCCCTGTCCCACTGCACCGAGGTCGCGATGCCCTCGCTCGCCGCCCTGCAGATCGCCTGCTACCGTCCGACCGACAGGGTCGAGGACCGCCAGGCGAACCACGAGGACGTCTCGGTGCTGCTGATGACCGCGTCCAGCCTGGCCGCGACCCTCCCGGGCGCCGAGGCGGGGGTCACTCCCCGGCACGTCGCCGCCCTGATCTCCTCCCAGGTCCCGATCGATGACGACTACTTCGTCGACGGTGATCGGGACTTTCGTCCCATCCTTTCCCAGATCGTCTCCTCGGAGTGCGACGTCGACCGGATGGACTACCTGGCGCGGGACAGCCTGTTCGCCGGCGTGCGCTACGGCGCCTTCGATCAGAGCTGGCTGTTGCGCTCGCTGACCTGGCACGTGGGCGAGGGGGGGGCGGTACAGCTCGCGCTGGACAGCCGGGGCCTGTACGCGTTCGATCACTTCCTGATCGCCCGCTACCACATGTTCTTGATCGTCTACTACCATGCCCGCTCGGTGATCTTCGAGGAGATGCTCCGCCGTTACCTCGAGGAGCGGCCGGACGAGTACCGCCTGCCGGTGGAGCCCGAGGCGTACCGGCAGGTCGACGACACCCAGCTCATGGCTTCGCTGCGCACCTCGGACAGCCGGTGGGCCCGGCGGATCGTCGAGGCGCGTCCGTACGGTCTGCTCGTCGAGCGGCACGGCTCCGCAGAGCGCGTCGACCTGGCCTGGGCCGTCGCCCGGCTGGACGAGGCGGGGATCGACCACATCTCGGTCTCGTCCCGCGGCGTGCTCTCCAAGTACGTCGGCAAGACCCGCTCCCTCGCGGCGCCCCCCATCTGGGTCGTGGATCGCTCCCGGGCCCTCGCCGCGGCGCCGCGCACCCTCGACCAGGCCACGGACCTGTTCGCGCGCTACGGCGAGGAGCGCCAGATCGGCCGGGTCTACGTCGAGCTGGAGGACCGGGAGCGGGCCGCGGCCCTCTGCGCGCTGGCTCCCGGCGCCTGAGCGGTCCGGGGAGGGGGGAGCCGCGGCGCCGGAGACGCAGCCGTGTACGCCGCTCGAGGCAAGATTCGAGCCCCGACGGGGACGTGGAGGAGACGCGAGAGCATGCGCAGCACCCTGGCCCTGGCGACGTTGAGCGTGATCTCCGTCTCGCTCGTCGCCCCACTCCCCGGGGGCGCCGAACCCCTGGACGACGCCATGAAGCAGGCCCTGCGTGCCAACCAGGCCGCGGCGCAAGTCCAGCAGCAGGTCGAGGTCCTCGACGACCAGGCCGCGGCGATGCTCGCCGAGTACCGGGCGCTCCAGCAGCGGATCGAGTCCATGGCGCAGTACGAGGCCCAGGTGCGCACCCTGGTCGAGGCCCAGCGGACCCAGCTCGCGGAGCTGCGTTCCCAGATCGGCGAGGCGACCAACGTCGGCCGGGAGATCGTCCCGCTGCAGATGCGGATGCTCGAGGCCCTCGGTCAGTTCATCGAGCTCGACGTGCCCTTCCTCCTGGAGGAGCGCCGGACTCGCCTCGCCACGCTCCGGGAAATGATCCAGCAGCCCGACGTCACCGACGCCGAGAAGTTCCGGCGGATCATCGAGGCGTACCAGATCGAGAACGACTACGGGCGGACCATCGAGGCCTACCGGGGGAACCTGCAGCGCCCGGAGGACGCCGCCCGGCGCGTGGTCGTCTTCTTGCGCCTCGGCCGGGTCGCCCTGCTCTACCAGACGCTCGACGGTCGGGAGATCGGCGCGTGGCAGCAATCGGCACGCCGCTGGATCGGGCTCGGGCCGGAGTACCGCACGGCCATCGCCCAGGGCATCCGGATGGCCCAGAAGCAGGCGCCTCCCGACCTGCTCGTCCTGCCCGTGCCCGGGCCGGGAGACAAGCGATGAGGGCCTCGCGGCGACCGTGCGGGCCGGTGCTGGCCCTCGTCCTGCTCCTCGGCGGGGCCGCGGCGGCCCAGCAGCCGGCCGTGACCCTCGAGGAGCTGCTGCAACAGGTCGAGGCCGGCTACCGGCAGGAGAGCGAGCAGCTCACCGCGCGGCTGCGGGTGTTCGAGCAGCAGGCCGAGCGTCGCGCCGCCCTGCTGGCGGAGGCCCGGGCCGAGGTCTTGCGCCTGGAGCAGAGCGCCGAGGGGCTCGAGCGCGAGTTCGACGACAACGAGCGGCTGCTGGCCGAGGCCGAGACGACGCTGCGCACCCGCCTGGGCACCATGGGCGAGCTGTTCGGCGTGATCCGGCAGGTCGCGGGGGACACCCGGGCGCAGCTCCAGGGCTCCCTCATCAGCTCCCAGCTCCGTGGCCGGGACGCTCCCCTCGCCCAGCTCGCCGACGCCAGCACCCTGCCGTCCATCACCCAGATCGAGAAGCTCTGGTTCCTGCTGCACCAGGAGATGACCGAGTCGGGCAAGGTCGTCCGCTTCCCCGCCCGGGTCATCGGCGGCGACGGTCAGGAGCAGGAGGCGCGGGTCGTCCGGGTGGGCTCCTTCAACCTGCTCGCCGGGGGCCGCTACCTGCGCTGGCTGCCGGACGTGGAGCAGATCGCGGCGCTCGCCCGGCAGCCCCCGGCTCGCCTGCTGGCGACCGTGTCGGAGCTGGAGCAGACCCCGCCGGACCGACTGGCGCAGTTCGCCATCGATCCTTCGCGCGGCACGATCCTCGGCCTGCTCGTCGAGGCCCCGAGCCTCGAGGAGCACATCGCCTTCGGTGGCCTGATCGGCTACGCGACCCTGGGGATGGGGGCGCTGGCCGCGTTCATCGGCCTGCTGAAGCTGCTGGCGCTGCTGCTCGTCGACCGGAAGATCCGCTGGCAGCTCCGCCAGCCGGAGCCTCGCCGCAGCAACCCCCTGGGGCGGATCCTGCTGGTGCACCGGGCCAACCCGGGCCTCGACCCGGAGAGCCTCGAGCGGAAGATGGACGAGGTGGTCATCCGGGAGACCGCGCGGCTCGATCGCTGGCTCTGGATCATCAAGGTCAGCGCCGGCGCGGCGCCCCTGATGGGGTTGCTCGGCACGGTCACCGGCATGATCCAGACCTTCCAGGCGATCACCTTGTTCGGCACGGGGGACCCGCGCCTCATGGCCGGCGGCATCTCGGAGGCCCTGGTGACCACCGAGCTGGGGCTGACCGTGGCGATCCCCCTGGTCCTGCTCTACGCCTTGCTGAGCAGCCTCGCCAGCCGGTTGACCAGCGTCCTCGAGGAGCAGACCGCGGGTCTCGTCGCCCTGTCGCTGGAGGACGCCCCGCCCGCGCCTCGTGGACCGGCCCCCCCGGAGCCGGTCGGGGCCGCCACCCTGGCTCCGGCCGAGGCTGCCCATGGCTGAGCTGCGGGTCGCGCTCCTCGACTTCCTCGAGATCGGCGGGCCGACGATGTGGCCGCTGTTCGGCGTCTGCCTGCTCATGTGGACCCTGATCTTCGAGCGGCTGGCCTACTTCGCCTTCTTCCACCGTCGAGCGGTCGCCCGCTGCCACGCTCGCTGGCAGGGGCGGGCCGAACGTCGGTCCTGGCACGCCGAGCGCATCCGCGAGCTGTGGATCTCGCGCCTCAGCCTCGAGGCGGGGCAGGGGGTCGGTCTGATTGGTACCTTGGTATCAATCTGCCCCCTGTTCGGCCTGCTCGGCACGGTGCTGGGCATGCTCGACGTGTTCCACGTCATCGCCGTCGCGGGCGGCGGCAACATCCGGGCCATGGCCGCGGGCATCTCGGCGGCCATCGTCTCGACCATGGCGGGCCTGGTCGCCGCCCTGTCGGGCCTGCCGTTCAGCGTGCGGCTGAAGCGCAAGGCCGGGAAGGTCCGGCGGCAGCTCGCCGACCTGCTGGTGACCGAGGAGACGGGAGCATGAGGCGTCGGCGGAGCAGGGAGCCCGAGGAGACCGCGATCGACCTCACGCCCATCGTCGACATGGTCTTCATCATGCTGATCTTCTTCGTGGTCACGGCCTCCTTCATCAAGGAGTCGGGCATCGACGTGAACAAGCCGGGCGCGGTGACCGCGGAGCGCCAGGAGCGCGCCTCGATCCTCATCGCCATCGACCAGGCCGGGCAGATCTGGATGGACAAGCGCGTCGTGGACGTGCGCGCGGTCCGGGCGAACATCATGCGGATGCTGGCCGAGAACCCTCAGGGGTCGGTGGTCATCCAGGCCGACCAGGACTCGAAGAACGGCATCCTCGTGCAGGTCATGGACGCGGCCCGGCTGGCCGGGGTCCAGAACGTAGCCCTGGCCGCGCAGCCGCTGGTGGAGTGACGCGTGGGCTGGCTGCGTTACCCCGTGGCGGCCTTGCTGGCCGTGGTGACGACCGTCGCCTTGTTCCTCTTCATGCAGCGGCTGGTCGCGCTCGGTGAGGCGGCGCTCGTGGAGCGGCCGATCCGCGGGGCCATCGAGTTCGTCCGCCTGAAGAACGAGTCCGTGACGCAGAAGAAGGAGCGGACCCTGCCGACCAGGCCGACCCAGCTCGACCAGCCCCCGGCGCCGAAGGTGGAGCTGCCGAGCGTCACGGCCCCGTCCGGGCAGACCATCGCCGTCGCCGCGCCGGCGCCCGAGATCGGGGAGATCGACCTGGCCGCCCAGAAGCTCGAGCTCGGCGCGCCCCCCAGCGACGCCGAGGCCGTGCCCATCGTGCGGATCGAGCCCTTGTATCCGCGGGATGCAGCCCAGCGGGGGATCGAGGGCTGGGTCGTGGTGGTCTTCGACATCGACCCGACGGGCGCGGTGGTCGGCGCCCGCGTCCTGGAGTCCGAGCCCCGGCGGGTCTTCGACCAGGCCGCCCTGAGCGCCGTCCGGAAGTGGAAGTACAAGGCGGGGATCGCGGATGGCCAGCGCTACGTGACCAAGGGGGTCCGGGTCCGCCTGGCCTTCAGGCTCGAGCGATGAGGCGGTGCGGCTGCCGTCGTGCGCGCTGGGGCTGGCTGGTCCTGCTCCTGCTGGCCCTGTTCGCCCGGCCGGCCCTCGGCGAAGGCGAACAGCCCGCGGCCACGCAGTTCGTCGTCCGCCCCTGGGCGTACGAGAAGCTGCGCGCGGCCCACGAGCACATCGCCAAGCGTGAGCACGACGCGGCCCTGCGGGTGCTCGCCCAGCTCGAGCGCAAGCGCCCGAACGACCACGAGCAGGCCCTGATCCACCAGGCGCGCAGCCACCTCTTCGCCACCACGGAGCGCTATGCGGAGGCCGCGCAGCAGCTCGAGCAGATGCTCGCGCTCGAGGCGCTCCCCGCCGCGACCCAGCTCCAGTCCCGCTACCTCCTGGGGCAGCTCTACCTGGCCCTGCAGCGCTACGAGCCCGCGGCCACGGTGCTGAGCCAGTGGCTCACCGAGGCTCAGAACCCCAGCGCCCAGGCCCTCTACACCCTCGCGGTCGCGTGCACCCAGGCCAAGCGCCACGCGGACGCGGTGCAGCACCTGCGCGCCGCCATCCAGCGGGAGGGCAAGCCCCCGGATTCCTGGCTCCAGCTCCTGCTCGCCCTGCGGATCGAGCTGAAGCAACCGGCCGAGGCGGCCCGCGTGCTCGAGCAGCTCATCGATCGCCACCCCCGGAACAAGACCTACTGGCTGCAGCTCGCGTCCCTGCACGAGGAGCAGGGGCACCCCGAGCGGGCGGTGGCGGTGCTCGAGCTCGCCCACCGCAGCAAGCTGCTCGACCGGCCCGCCGAGATCGTCAACCTCGTGCAGTGGCTGGTGTATCAGGGGGCGCCGGCCAAGGGTGCGCACCTCCTGGAGCAGGCGCTCCAGGCCGGTCAGGTGCCCCGGGACGCGGCCGCGCTCCAGCTCCTGGCCACGGCCTGGTTGCAGGCGCGGGAGCGGCAGAAGGCGCTCGGCCCCCTGGGTGAGCTGGCGGCCCAGGAGCCGACGGGCAACGGCTTCGCCCGTCTGGCGCAGATCCGCCTCGAGCTCGAGCAGTGGGACGAGGCGGTCCCGGCCTTGCGCCGGGCGCTGGCCAAAGGCCAGCTCAACAACCCCGGGCAGACCTGGGTGCTGCTCGGCACCGCGCTGGCCCACCTGGGGCAGCTCGCCGAGGCGAAGGCGGCCTTTGCCCAGGCCCGCGCCCATCCGCCGACGACGCGGGTGGCCGAGCACTGGCTGAAGTACGTGGCCCAGCGGGAGCAGCGGCAGGCAGGGGGCGTGGCCGGCGCGCCCTGAGTTCAGCGGGTGGGGACGCCGGGGGCGCCCTCCCCGACCAGCAGCAGCCGGCGCCGCACCCGGCTGCGCAGGCGGGCGAGCGCGGCCGGCGTGGCGAAGCGGGCGATCACGACGCTCACCAGCACCCCGAGCAGGGTGGCCGAGAGTCCGGCGGCGAGGCCCGGTGTCCGATAGCGGAAGACCACCGTGTGCTGTCCCGCCGCGGCGATCCGGGCGGCGGGCAGCCCCTCGTGGCTGGCCCGGCCGACGCCGACGCCCTGGACCTGCCAGCCGCGGTGGTCGTTCTGGTTGAGCACCAGCAGCCCCGGCCCGTCGGCCTCCAGCGTGGCCTCGACCCGTGCCGGGCTCCAGCGCGTGACCCGCACCTGGCCCGCCGCGTCCCCCACGAAGAAGACCTCGGCCGGGCGGCCGGCCTGGACCTTGCCCCGGGGTACTCCGTTGGGCTCGTAGCAGGCGACCGTGCCGAGGTTGCGCCGGGGCAGGCTGGGCCCCTCGGCCCAGTTGGTCTTGGTCATCGTGAAGCGGGGGGCGGCCGGCCGCGCCGGGGGCCGGTCCTTGAAGCGGCCCATCTGCCACTGGCCGAAGGTCAGCACGTCGAGCAGGGCCAGCAAGGCGAGCAGCCCCAGCCCCGACCGCAGCAGCCGGCGTGGCCAGGCGCGCAGCGCCGCGGCGGTGAGCGCGCGCCCGAGCTCGTGGAGGGCCGCGCCCGCGAGCAAGGCCAGCCCGAGGGTGACGACGATCCCGAAGCGGCTGGGCACGTGCAGGCTGCGCAACACCGGAAGATCCCTCAGGATCTCGTGCGGGGACAGGCCGCCCCCCCGGTTGCCGGTCATGAGCAGGACGAAGAACAGGGTCAGCAGGAGCCAGCCGAGGTACTGGCGGGTGCGGCGCAGCAGGATCCAGCCGGCGAGGAGCAGCACCGGCCAGCCGAGGTAGGCGCCGTACTCGGGCCAGACGTAGGGGTGCCCGGGGAAGCGCCGCTCCAGCCGGCGGGAGACGAACGCCAGGCCGACCTCCCACAGGCTCATCCCGTCGTCGGAGGGGACGTGGCGCGGCTGCTCCTGGAGGAAGAGCAAGACCGGCAGGAGCTTCACGCCCGCGAGGAGGACCGCGAGCCCGCCGGCGGCGAGCAGCCGGGTCCAGGGCCGGAGGTCGTCGGGCGCGGCGCAGTAGCGGCCCACGGCGTAGGCGGTGAGGAGCAGGGCGGTGTAGGGCACCGGGTAGACGCCGCCCTCCAGGACCTGCAGGGCGAGGATCCCGCCCGTGGCCGCGGCATAGCGCAGATCGGTCAGGCTGCGGCGGTACGCGGCGAGGGCCGCGGGCATCAGCAGGAAGGGGGCGAAGCTGGCCTGTCCGCCGCCGAGGTGCTGGAAGAGGTAGCCGCTGCCTGCGAACAGGCCCGCGGCGAACAGGGCCGGGACGCGGTCGAGCCGGAGGTCCCGGGCCAGCCAGTACATCGCCCCGAAGCCGAGCAGCAGGTGCAGCAGGAGGAAGAGCTTGAGCCCGGCGTTGACCCCGAAGACCAGCATCGGCCAGGCGAGGGGGGAGAGCTCCTGGGTCTGGGGGTTGGCGAGCTGGACGTTGCCCCCGCAGTGGTAGGGGTTCCAGACCGGCAGCTCCCCGTGCTGGAGGATCGTCGTGCGCGCCACCTCCCAGTGGAAGGTGAACCAGCGCCAGTCGTCCGTGGAGCCGGTGGCGTCCGGCGCGAGGAGGAGGGGCTGGAACAGGAAGACCAGCGCGACCAGCAGGCCCGCGCCCAGGGGGAGGGCGAGCCGCGTCGGCCAGCGCGGGCGCGTCGACGCGGGCGCAGGGGGCGAGGCCGCCGGGTCGAGGGCCGCCGGGTCGAGGGCCGGCTCAGTCACGCAGCAGGTCCCAGTCGTCGCCGAAGGGGCCGAACGCGACCCAGACCCGGCCGAAGTTGCCGATGTCGAACCAGAGGAACCCCTTGATCTGATACGGGATTTCGACTTCGGGGATCTGGCCCTGGCTCAGGCGGGACCACTCCACCTCGTGGAACAGCACCTCCTGGAGGATCTCCAGCATCGACACCGGGTCGATGCTCACGGAGACCTGGACCCGGGTGGAGCCGCCCGCGGGCAGGGTGCGGATGTAGAGGTTGTCGAGCAGGCTCTCGCTCTCGCCCGTGGCCAGGGCGATCAGGTCCTCGACCAGGGCCACCGGGTCGATCTGCAGCCCCGCGGTGCCGCCCTCCGGGAACTGGTCGGTGCGGCAGCCGCCGGCCGCGGCCAGGTCGCACTCGGCCGGCCGCTGGGGATCGCAGAAGGTGACGCACACCCCGCCGAGCCCTTGCTGGACCCGGCCCGAGAAGACCGACAGCTCGAGCAGGAGCTCGACCAGGGGGATGGGGAAGGGGTTGGAGTTGGTGACGTCGAAGTCGATGCGGAAGGTGAAGCGGATCGACGCGGGATCGCCCGGGTCCACGCTCGGCGCGGCCCCGAGCAGGTTGTCGCACAGCAGGTCGCCGACCGCGTTGAGCTGATCGTGGCAGGACCAGGAGGCGATCTCGACCTCGGAGGGCGCCTCGGTGAGCGCGACGCCGACCAGCTCGATCTCGGGCGGGACCGCCTCGACCGTGGTCCCGCCGCCGCTGGTCACCAGCGGACAGCCCAGCGGCAGCAGGAGGAGCGGGGTCGGCAGGAGGAGGAGCGCGGTCCTGAGGGCTCGGCCAGCGCGGGCGGGGAGCGGGGTGGGGGTGGCGTGCAAGGTGATCCTCCGGGCGTCGCGGCTCCCGTGCGGCCAGCGCTGCTGCGGCGACGCTGGCAGGTCTGCCGGATTGGACGCTCCGGGGAGCAAGATAATCGATCCCGGGTGTCGGTTCCAGGGCCGGCCGCTGGTCGTGGAGGCACGGGCTGGGCGCGGCGGGGCGGAACTGTCGATTCAGGGGGATTTCCAGGGCATCTGGGCGTCAACCTCGTTGGCGGATCCAGAGCACCTGGCACCTCGGGACCCTCGCGGTCGTGCGCGTGACGGTCGATCCGGGGCCCCGAGCTCCTCCCGGTCTCCGGATCGGCAGCGGAAATCCTTGACTTTCCGGCCCCGCTGGCCAACGAGGAGACCGCGACGCCCGGAACGAAGAGGAGCTTTCCCACGATGGACATCCCGAGGATCTTCAACATCACCGAGAGCGCGCACCGCATCCACAACCCGTTCACCCCCGAGAAGCTCTCGACTCTCGGCGCGGCGCTGCGTCTGGAGCCGGGGGCCCGGGTGCTCGACCTCGGCAGCGGCTCGGGGGAGATGCTGTGCACCTGGGCTCGCGACCACGGCGTCACCGGCACCGGCGTCGACCTGAGCCAGCTATTCACCGAGCAGGCGAGACGCCGTGCCGTCGAGCTCGGCGTCGCCGACCGGGTCACCTTCATTCACGGTGACGCCGCCGGCCACGTCGCCGACGCGCAGGTCGATGTGGCGGCGTGTGTCGGGGCCACCTGGATCGGCGGCGGCGTCGCCGGCACCATCGAGCTGCTGGCGCGGAGCCTGCGCACCGGTGGGATCATCCTCATCGGCGAGCCCTTCTGGCGGCGGCTGCCGCCGACCGAGGTCGTCGCCAAGGAGTGTCTCGCCACCGCGATCACCGATTTCCTCGTGCTGCCCGAGCTGCTCGCGTCCTTCGGTCACCTCGGGTACGACGTCGTCGAGATGGTCCTGGCCGACCAGGACGGCTGGGACCGCTACGAGGCGGCCAAGTGGCTCACCATGCGCCGATGGCTCGAAGCGAACCCCGACGACGAGCTCGCGCCAGAGGTCCGCGCCAAGCTGACCTCGGAGCCCGCGCGCTACGCCGCGTCCACGCGCGAATACCTGGGCTGGGGCACCTTCGCGCTGATGCCGCGGTGATGGGCTGAGGCGCGGGTGTCCGCGGCCGCCGGCGGTTGACAATCCCGCTACCCCGGCCTCACCATGGGCCATGGACGACGGCTCCTGGGATTTTTGCTGCACTGTTCAGCGGTGGCGGTCCCAGTACGCCCACCTGCCCCTGGTCTGTCTGCCCTTGCTGGGGGTATTCCTCGTCGTGCTCCTCGTCACGTGGGCCGGGCCGGCCCTGCCCCGGGCGCTGGCGACCATCCTCCTCAACCTCGCCGGCCTGGCGTTCGTCGCCCTGGTGGTCTTCTTCCCGCGGTTCTGGAGGCGGTGGCAGGCATCCGGCGCGCTCCAGCTCATGGTCGGCCGCGGCCGGTTCCGGCTCGAGGAACCCCGGACCGGCAGGATCCTGGCCGACGGGGAGTGCCGGCCGCCGTGGCTGCGCCTGGCGGCATTCAGCTACAGCGTCACGCTCCGTTTCGCCGGTGGCCGGTACCAGGCCCCGGCCCTGATCCTCAGGGCGGACAGCGGTGCGGAGACGACCATCGGGGCTCCCGGCGCACCCGTACCGGCCCCGGCGGCGGAGCAACTGGAGCAGGCCCCGGCCTATCGTCTGGACGCGGCGCTCTATGCCGCATTCCTCGAGGCTGCGGGGCTGCCGGCCGGGGATTGACGGGCCGGCTCCAGGACGTGCGGCCCTCCAGCTCCCGGTCGGACCGAAGCTCCGGCGCGCACCGCAAGCCAACTCCTGGTCCTCCCACGATGCCGCCGGGGCGGCGAAGGCGCGGGCGCGGCCACCTCGGGCCGCCCGCCACCCCGCCACGCCTCGCACGCCCGCGAGCGGGCGACGGCTCTCCCGACTCCCCGCGCGGCTCCCGGCACGATCTTGCACCCTCGCGTGCAGGATCTGCACGGCCCCCCGGGACGCTCCCCGGCCCATGGCATGGCGCTCGGTCCCCGGAGCGAACCGTGGCCTCGGAGACGACTTGGCATTGGCCTTGCATTATTCCAGTCCAGCAGGAAGGCAGAGCGCCAGGCAATCCCGCCTCTCCCGTCCGGTGACGCCCGTGCCCGCCCACCAGGGCTGCGGGCCCCGGCGTCGCAGAGCGGGCGCCCCGGCGTCGCAGAGCGGGCGCCCCGGGCGTCCCGGAGGTTTCTGAGATGAGCGTACGCACCAAGGCCCGCAGCATCGTCACGCCCCTGACCATCGGCTCCTTCCTGCTCATGGGCGTCACCGGGATCCTGCTGTTCTTCAAGCTCAAGTCGGGCCTGGTCACCGTGGCCCACGAGTGGCTGAGCTGGATCTTCGTGATCGGCGGCGCGCTGCACGTCTGGCTGAACTGGGCCGCGATCAAGTCCTGCCTCGGCCGCTGGAGCGGGCGCGTCATCGTCGGGAGCTTCGCCCTGATACTGGTCGCAGCGCTGGCCTCCCTCGGCAGCAGCGAGCCTGGACCGCACCGCCAGGCGGCGGCCGCGCGCCAGGCGACCGTGGTGCTGCTCGATGCGCCGCTGTCGACCCTCGCGACCATCACCCGCTGCTCCACCGAGGAGGTCCGCAACCGCCTGAGCGCGGAGGGCATCTCCGTGACCTCGGACAACGTCACCCTCAACGAGGCCGCGCACCAGGACGGTGCCCAGGCCATGCGCGGGCTCACGGCGCTGCTGCGTGACGTGGAGCTGGGCCCGGGAGGTGCGCGAGGTGGCCGGCCGGCCCGGTGAGGCTGCTCCCGCTCGGAACTCCGGGGCCCGCAGGAGCCCCCCCACAGAGCCGACGCGACTGGACAAACGAGAAGCGGGATAGTGGTGCGGCCACGGAGCATCTCGAAGCATGATGCGGCCCGCACTGCGATCCCGTGCTGGACGTGGCCGCTCCTCGCGGGGCCTCTGCCGACATGGGCAGAAGCGCGTGTCGGTCAGGAGGCGGGCAGCATGCCCCGGGTCTCGGCCACGAGGCGGATCTCGTCCTGGCGCCGGGCCAGCTCGTCCCAGTCCTTCACCGGCAGGAAGCGGGATTGCCCCCCCCGACGGGGCACCTGGAGGTAGTCCGCGGGCAGGACCGCGGTCAGCTCCTGGACCAGGCGCTCGAATTGAATGGCGGTCCGCTCGCCGACCTTCTTCTCGACCTCGAACCAGTGCCAGGGGATGGGCACCTCGGCGAGCGGTTGCGCCTCCACCCAGAAGGTGTTCACCGAGAAGACCGGCAGGCTGGCGGTGTCGAAGCCGTCGGGCAGCCGGAACTCCTCGAGGACCTGGAAGCGGCCCTCCGCGTGCACCGGGTAGCCGCCACGGTCGCCGGTGACCTCGACCACCTCGGCGAGGAGCGGCCCGCCGCGCTCGAGGAACAGGCCGATCACCAGCGGGTCGAGGGTCGCACCGAGGTTGTCGAGGTTGGTGAGCATCACGGCCCGGCCGCCCTGGGCGACGAAGTCGTCGAGCAGCCCGGAGCGGCGCAGGGCGTCCACCAGGTCGCCGTGGCCCGTGGCGTAGGGGCTCGGCTGGCCGTGCTCGTCGAGGAACAGGGTGCCCTGGGGGGTCAGGCGCAGCCCGAAGCCTTGCTGGAACGTGCGGACGTGGGCGGGCGCGGCCAGCGCGCGCAGCGCCTGCTCGGTGGGCGCGGCCGTGGCCTCCGAGGTCATCAGCCAGAGCGGCACCGGGCGACCCGCTCGCCGGCCGAGGGTGGCGTTCTCCTGCAGTCGCAGGGCGAGGAAGCTGTGCCCGGGCAAGGGCTCGACCAGGGCCTTGACCAGGCCGCCCATGCGGGTGGCCATGCCGCCGGCCAGCACCGTCATCGCCACCTCGCCCTGGGCCAGCGCGGCCTCGCCACGGGCGGTCAGCCGTCTCGCCTCGGGGGAGCCGGGCGAGGGCAGGGTGAGGACCTCGCCGGGCGCGGGGCCCCGGACGCTGCCGCTCACCTGGTTGGCCAGGCGTCGGCGGGTCCGCGGGTCGAGGTCGCCGGCAGCCAGGGGGGCGGCCAGCCCCAGGAGCCACTCGTCCGTGAAGCCGACCTCGTCGAGCCGGGCCCGCAGGTCCGCGGGCAGGGCGGCGAGCTGGGTGCGGAGCTGGGACAGGGCGTCGGTCATTTCACTCCTCCCGAAAACGATCCGCGGGGGTCAGGCCTGCTCCCGCAGGACGAACCGTCTCCCCGCGTCCAGCCCGGCGAGGTGGCGGGGTAGCCCCGCGGGCCAGCTCGACGGGCGTCCCCGCACCTCGACGGGACCCGGTCGCCGGCCCTGCACCGTGGCGAGCTGCGCCAGGTAGACGTCGTGCTCCAGCCCCGCGGTGAAGCGGGGCGGGCAGAGGGGGACGTAGTTCGCCACGGCCTGCTCGCCCCAGATCTGCTCGACGAAGCCGCGGTTCCAGTAGTCCGCGTGGGTCGGGTAGGGGGTGTAAATATCGAAAAACGAAGTGAATTCACTGTCGAGCCAGGGGATCAGGGCCGCGGCGAGCGCGTCGTGGGCCAGCAGGTCGCGTGCGGCCAGCAGCAGCAGGCCGTCGAGGTCCTGCACCGAGCCGAGGTCCGGGCCGATGTTCAGCAGGGCGTGGGTGCCGGCCGTGACCGTCAGCCGCAGCTTGTCGCGCAGGGGGCGGAAGTGGCTGATCTCGGCGATCCGCTCGTAGAACCGGTCGCCCTGGGTGTGCAGCGCCTGGCGGCTGTCGTCGCGCAGCCAGCCCACCGCGAGCTTGATCCCCGCGGTGTAGCCGCCCGTGGCGTGGGCGCCGAGGCGCGGCAGGTTCACCACGTGGTCGACCCGCTGCAGGATCCCGGGGAGCCGGAGGAGCCCGTCCCAGTGGTTGGGGAAGTCCTCCGCGGGGGCGAACCAGTCGTCCCAGGGCAGCTCGTCGAAGAAGCAGGGCTCGGCGCCCGCGGCCTCGATCGCCGCCAGCAGCCCGTTGCCCCGCATCCGCTCGCGGGTGGAGCTGAGCCGCGGGCCGGCCTCCAGCCGGCGCACGTGCTCCACGCCGCTCTGGTCCCCCACTAGCACCTGGCCCGCACCCCGCTCCTTCAGCAGCGCGACCATCCCGGTCACCGCGCCGGGCCAGGTGACCATGGGGTGCTCCTTGCCCGAGTTGCACGCGAGCTTCACGAAGACGCGGTCGCCCGGGCGCAGCCAGGCCAGGTCGTCCACGAGGGGCAGCAGGTCGCGCAGGGCCTGGAGGGGGTCGTCAGGAGAGGAGTGTCCCAGGGCGACCTTGGGACTTTCGTCAGGGGCTGCCGGCGGGGTCAGCGCCCGGAGAGGTGGATGGGGCCGGGTCCGGACCTCGTTGCGCGCGCAGCCTCCCGCCAGATCCAGTCCGAGGCCGAGCGCGGCTCCGCCGGCCAGGGAGGTCAGCGAGCGGGCGAGGAAGCGGCGTCGGGTCGGGGACATGATCCCTCCTCGGCCGAGGCGGCCCGGTGGCATCACCAGGCACGATACCACATCCTGCCTGCCTCCGCGCACCTCGCTTGACGTCGCTCCCCCTCGCTCGCTAGTAACGATCCCCGAAGCCCCCCGGCGTGCACCGTCTCGTTTCCCGGCGACGGCCGACGGGGGGAGGAGGCTCATCGATGCGCCATTCGTCTCGTCTGACCTGGACCACGATCCTGCTCACGGCCTTGCTGGCCACCGGTTGCTCCGACGACGAGTCCGGTGAGGGAGAGGGGGAGGGCGAGGGGGAGGGAGTCGGCCAGACCTCCACCGTGAGCTTCGCCGGCGAGCTCCCGGCTCTTCCTGATTTTTCTTATGATACCGGGTATTTGCCTGCTGAGTCGCCGATCCAGGTGAAGCTGCTGCTCACGGTCACCGGCAAGCTGACCGCCACGGCCGAGGCCGTGGTCGGCGGCTCCGCCGCGGCGCCCGAGATGACGGGCAAGGCCGGCAGCGGCCTGTACAAGCTCGCGGCCGAGTTCCGGCTGCAGGCCCTGCTCAAGACCACGATCCCCGGCATGGAGTACGAAGGGCCCATCTCCGAGGGCATGGACATCCTCATCGCGTTCGGCGACGAGGCCGCGTTCGACCCCTTCCTGCTGGGCGAGGGCGAGCAGGCCGCGGTGCTGGCGACGGTCCCCCTGACCAAGATCGCCACGATCCCCGTCTCGACCATCCCCGGCGTCACCGGCAACGTCATCCTCCACGTCGAGGGCACCGTCGGCTCCACCTTCTCGGGGCGCTGCGCGGCCATCGACGCGACCACCGCCGAGTACCTCGGTACCACCAGCACCTCCGCGGACCTGATCCTCCACCCGAGCGTGGAGCTGAAGGCCCTCATGCTGACCAAGACCCTCGAGGGTTTCCCCATCCCGGTGAACGTCCCCGCGCTGGCCGGCGTGCTCTCCCTCGGCAAGCAGACCGTGTCCCCGGGCGGCGGCCCCCTGGGCGACAGCGGCTCCCGGGCCACGGTCGGCACCTGCGACGGGGCCGCGGAGGGCGAGGGTGAAGGCGAGGGCGAGGGCGAAGGCGAAGGTGCGGAAGGTGAGGGCGAAGGTGCGGAAGGTGAGGGCGAAGGGGCCGAGGGCGAGGGCGAAGGGGCGGAGGGTGTGGGCGAAGGGGCCGAGGGCGAGGGCGTAGGGGCCGAGGGCGAGGGCGCAGGGGCCG